>DATJDA010000046.1:0-29436 GCA_035497695.1 Marinobacter sp.
CAATGCTGAGGCAAAAAACCAAAGGTTGCTACCCTGCCCCTGAGCGTATTCTTTCCGCTGCGGTTGAAGGCGCTCAGGTAGATTTTGATAGCGGCAGCCTGATCGAAACCCGTTATTTTGCCGAACTGGTGATCAGCCAGGTAGCTAAAAACATGACGGGAACCTTCTGGTTTCAGCTTAATGCGATTAAGGCCGGGGGGAGCCGTCCGGAAGGCGTCGACAAAAAAGTCGTTAAAAAAGTCGGTGTTCTCGGTGCCGGCATGATGGGCGCGGGTATCGCCTACTCTACAGCGTACCGGGGCATTGAAGTGGTTCTCAAAGATGTGTCTGTGGAAAATGCAGAGAAAGGCAAAAGCTACTCAGAAAATCTTCTGGCGAAGAGAGTCAGCCGTGGACGCATGACCGAAGAACAGAAAACTGAAATTCTTGGCCGGATCAAGGTGACCGACTCCGCTGCAGACCTGGACGGATGCGATCTGATCATCGAGGCCGTGTTTGAAGACAGCAACCTCAAGAGTAAAGTAACTCAGGAGGCCGAACCAAAGCTCGCTCCAAACGGCATCTTTGCTTCAAACACCTCCACCATTCCTATTACCCAGTTGGCAAACGCCTCCAGTAAGCCAGAAAACTTTATCGGCCTGCATTTCTTCTCTCCCGTAGACAAGATGCAACTGGTAGAAATTATCGTAGGCAACAAAACCTCCGACGAAACCCTGGCTGGCGCGTTTGATTACGTGCAACAGATTGGCAAAATTCCCATCGTAGTGAACGATAGCCGTGGTTTCTTCACCTCCCGGGTCTTCGGAACCTTTGTTAATGAAGGCATCTGCATGCTGGCTGAGGGTATTCACCCATCCAGTATTGAAAATGCCGGCCTGCTTTCCGGTATGCCGGTCGGACCACTGACTATTTCTGACGAAGTCAGCCTGACCCTTATGCAGCACGTACGTGATCAGAGCAAAAAAGACACAGAAGCTGCAGGCAACACCTGGGAAACACACCCTGCTGAAGCCATTATTGACCAGATGATTAACGAGCATGGCCGCAAGGGCAAAGCTGCGGGCGCAGGTTTTTATGATTATCCGGCTAAAGGGAAGAAGCATTTATGGCCAGAGCTTGAGCGGCTGTTTGTTGACCCTGCCAAAGCCCAATCCGTTAAGTTGCAAGATCTGAAAGACCGGATTCTGTTCATTCAGGCCATTGAAACAGTCCGCTGTCTGGAAGAAGGTGTTCTGCGAACCGTGGAAGATGCGAATATTGGCAGCATTTTCGGAATCGGTTACGCACCATGGACCGGTGGTGCTATCCAGTTTATTAATCAATATGGTGTCCGGGCCTTCGCCGAGCGTGCACAAGAACTGGCCAGCCAGCATGGCGATCGTTTCTTGCCACCCGCTCTGCTGCTGGAGAAAGCTGAAGCCAACTCGCTGTTTGTCTGAACCTCTGTGCCGGAGGAGGTTGGCTCTTCCGGCATTTTTTCTGCGCTTGCAGAATGGCCCACCCACCATTAATCTGACCTGTTCATGGACAGATTGTCACGAATCGATACGTGCTGCCTATAGCAACGACACTGCCCCTTGCCTACAATAAATTCATTCGCTAACGGGAGTCGCAGTATTTACTATGTGAATTACCCCAGCACTATCAGGTATGTATTTATGAGCATCGCGGAAAGAAGTATGGTCCACGGTTTGCCAGTCAGTATCACCCGGGGCGGTATCTTGAAGGTTTTAGCCATTGCTCTGCTGTGCTCGGCTTCGCTGGGACTCCAGGCAAAAATTGACAGTTCCAAAACTTACGAACCGGTTGCTCCCACTATCGATCAGGCCAGAGCCAACATTCTGATTGCCCGTCAGTTGCAGTTCACGCACTTCCGGAATCTGAGCAT
Source organism: Marinobacter sp. (assembly GCA_035497695.1). GTDB lineage: Bacteria > Pseudomonadota > Gammaproteobacteria > Pseudomonadales > Oleiphilaceae > Marinobacter. The sequence goes on from DATJDA010000046.1 coordinate 1,889, forward strand.
CAGCAATGAACTTTCCAGCGATGTCTTCGATGCCTATCTTAACTATCTGGATGGTCAGCGAATTTATCTTACCCAGGAAGATTTGAAAACATTTGACCGGACCAAGGCCCAGCTGGGCTCAGCGCTCAAAACAGGCCAGCTACAGCCGGGCTTTGACATATACAATCTGACCCAAAAGCGCATTATTGAACGCCTGAAATTCGCCCTTGCGCTGATTGATGAAGGTATCGACAAACTGGACTTTGACACCAACGAGAGCATTCTGCTGGATCGGTCCGAAGCGGAATGGGAGCCAGACACTCAGGCTCTGAATGCTCTCTGGGTAAAACGCATAAAGAACGCTGTGTTATCTCAGCGTCTAAATGGCACCAAAGATGAGGCCATTGCAGAGAATTTGCATCGCCGTTACGAAGGCCAGCTCAAGCGTGCTTATCAGGCTCGCAGCGAAGATGCCTTCCAGGCTTACATGAATGCTTTTACAGGCATGTGGGACCCCCACACCGCCTATTTTTCACCGCGCACATCTGAAAATTTCAACATCAACATGAGCCTCTCACTGGAAGGCATAGGTGCTGTGCTGCAGGCGGATAACGAGTACACCAAAGTGGTGCGCCTGGTTCCTGGCGGGCCGGCAGCCAAGCAGGGCCAGTTGCAGCCGGCAGATCGCATTGTTTCGGTTGCCCAGGGCGATGAAAAGGCCGTTAATGTTATCGGCTGGCGGCTTGATGAAGTGGTAGATCTGATTCGTGGCCCCCGTAATTCTGTCGTTACACTTGAGGTGGTTCCGGCTAACGCCAGCGATGAAAGTATCACCAAAACCATCGCCATCAAGCGGGACCAGGTCAAGCTGGAAGAGCAAAGTGCCAGTAAGGATATTATTCACCTGCAACGTGGTGGTAATGATTACACCGTAGGGGTGATCACCATTCCGACCTTCTATGCTGATTTTCAGGCTATGCAGGCAGGCGACCCGAATTACAAAAGTACAACCCGGGATGTGCGCCAACTTATCAAAGAACTTGAGCAGGAAGGCATTGAGGGCTTGGTAATTGACCTGCGCAATAATGGCGGCGGTGCACTGCACGAGGCTAACGACCTGGTGGGCCTGTTTATTGACAAGGGCCCAACGGTACAGATTCGCAATGCCAATAACGACGTTCAGGTACTCGATGATGAAGACCCATCGGTATCCTATGCCGGCCCGCTGGTGGTGCTTACCAATCGCATGAGCGCTTCTGCTTCCGAGATCTTTGCGGGGGCCATCCAGGACTACGGGCGCGGCCTTGTGGTGGGTTCGCAAACCTTCGGCAAGGGTACGGTTCAGGCGGTTCGGCCACTGAATCATGGGCAGTTGAAAATCACTCAATCCAAATTCTATCGTGTCTCTGGTGGGTCTACCCAGCACAAGGGCGTGATACCAGACATAGAGATTCCGACTCGCATCGATAAAACCCGTATTGGCGAAGATGCTCTTGACCACGCCCTGCCCTGGGACCAGATCGAGGCTGTACCGCATACCCGCTACTTCGATTTTAGTAATATTATCGATGAGTTGCGCCAGCGCCATGACAAACGCTTTTCAACCAGCCCCGAATTCAGCCTGTTACAGCGGGAAATTGATTTCCTCAAGGGCCAGCGTGAACTGAAGTCCGTCAGTCTGAATATGAAAACCCGGGAAAAGCAATTCGAGCAAATTGAAAGCACTCGCCTGGCCATTGCTAATGCGCGCAGGCAACTGCAGGATGAAGAGCCGTTTAAAACTCTGGAAGATCTGGAGGACTGGCAGGACGAACAGGCGGCAAATCCTGATTCCAATAAGGACGAACCCGATTTCGTTGTTCGTGAGGGCGGCGATATTATGGCCGATATGCTGGAACTGGATCAGCATATGGCGTCCATACTGACACCCCGACAAATTGCGGCACAAACGCCGGCCCAGTAATTTATCGGCCTTGGTAAATCAGAGACGTATGAAGCCATGACGGAGAAAAAGGAAAGCCCGGAACGGCGGGAAAAAGCACAGGTTCTTCAGGAAATGCTGTTGGATGCGTTGCATGGCATGCGTTCCATGGATGGAGTTCCGGAGCCGGGAAAGCCAACTGGCGCCCTGCCGAAGGAGCCGGAAGGCCTGATTGAACGCCTTACCGATCTGACGAGTTCAGCGTTGCGGTTTGGTTTGCGAGCTACAGATACCTCCCTCAAGGTTGGGCGGGTATTGATGAATTCTCAAGATCAGCTTCGCACTATGCTGGCTGCCGGCCAGTCAATGAAAGACATTCGTGAAGTAGCCGGCCTTACTCTCTCGGAAATGAGCGAAGCTCTGAATCTGAAAGACAAGTCAGTACTGGAGGCGATAGAAAATGGCACCGCCACACTGTCTTTCGAGCTGATTCTTCGCCTTGCCTCACTGGTTGCCCGCAACGATCCAATTCCCTTCATCATGCGCACCACCCGTAATTACAACCCGGAGGTCTGGCAACTGCTGAACGACTGGGGCATTGGCCGGTTACCGTTGCAGTTTGAGCGGGAACGGGAGTTCATCAATATTTTTCGCCGTCATGACGATGTCCGGAATCTGTCAGATGAAGGTTTTCGGAAAATACTTGACTTCACTCGTCAAAGCTTTGAGATGTCCCTGCATTTTATAGAAGAGCAGGAGCGGCAACTGGCCGAGTTTAAAGCCGCACACGGAGATAAAACTGCGGTCGCCAAACAAGCTGCCGTCAAAGGCAAAAAGCCTTCAGCCAAATAACGCCCACATCTCAGTAATGTTTGGGTTATGAACTACACCCTTTTCGGTAACAATGGCATCAATCAATCCTGCCGGCGTCACATCAAATACAGGATTAAAAACGTCAATGCCTGCCGGCGCCAATTGAACACCACCGAGTTGCCGTAGTTCTGCGCCGTCCCGCTCCTCAATAGGGATATCACTGCCAGACGCCAGCGACATATCTACTGTGCTTGAAGGTGCAACCACCATAAACCCAACCTTGTGATGCCGTGCCAGCACCGCGAGGCTATAAGTGCCAATTTTATTGGCCACATCACCATTTTCGGTGATCCTGTCTGCGCCTACAACAATCCAGCGCACCGCCCCCTGGGCAAGAATTGAAGCAGCGGCGCTATCGGCGTTTAGTGTAACCGGAATGCCGTCCCGAGCCAGCTCCCAGGCAGTCAGCCGGCTACCCTGAAGCCAGGGCCTGGTTTCATCTGCATAAACGGTTTTCAGTAATTTCTCTTCGTGAAGGCGGCGGATAACACCCAAAGCCGTACCATACCCACCCGTTGCCAGCGCCCCGGTATTACAGTGCGTGAGCACCGAGATGGGCTTTTCCGGACTCATCACCTCTAGCGCGTAACCGGCCATGGCCAGATTCGCGGCCAGATCCTCTTCATGGATACTTACGGCTTCTGCGGCCAACAGCCTGGCGGCTTCGGCCTGTGAGTGGCATTTATTAAAAACGCCCTCCATACGGCGCAATGCCCAGAAGAGATTGACCGCTGTGGGCCGAGACGTTTCCAGCTCACTGATTGCGCTCCTTACTTTCGCCTTCCAATTCTCGTTATCGGCATAATGGGCCGCCAAAGCAACGCCATACGCAGCACTGATACCAATGGCGGGGGCACCACGCACAACCATATCCCGAATACACTGAGCTACGCCGAAGGCGCCTTCCTCCGCTATCCAGTGCTCTTTGGCTGGCAATAAACGCTGATCCAGCAGCTCAAGATAATGGCCATGCCAGCGCATGGCGACAGTACCAATCTGCCGCAAATTACTTTTCTCAGAGGATGCCACCATAAAACTGCTCCATTCGCGAAACGCTGAAAAACGGCAGTATAACGTTTATACTTCCGGGCGACATTTCCAAGCGCGACTGAATCGCGCCTGGCTCTTAAGGCAGGCACATGATGGCAAACACTATCACCACAGCCGATATTCGTATCAATGCACGCTGGCTCATTCCGATTGAGCCGGCCGGGGTTGTATTGGATCACCAGGCCATCATCATTCAGGGCTCTAAGATAGTCGCTGTGGTTTCACAAACTGTGGCGGATCAGAAGTTTCGCACTCGTGAAACGGTAAGCCTGCCCCACCATGTTCTTATGCCTGGCCTCATTAACGCCCATGGCCACGCTGCCATGTCGCTGTTCCGTGGCATGGCCGATGATCTGCCACTGATGAGCTGGCTGAATGAGCATATCTGGCCAGTGGAGGGAGCGTTCATCAGCGAACAGTTTATTGCTGATGGCACTCAACTCGCCATTGCCGAAATGCTGCGTACTGGCACGACAACCTTTTCAGACATGTACTTTTTCCCGGAGGTTGCTGCCCAGATTGCCCATGACATCGGCATCCGCGCTCAGATCTGCTTCCCCTTACTGGACTTCCCAACGGTTTGGGGTTCCGGCCCGGACGACTATCTGCGTAAAGGTGAGGCACTTATAAATACCTGGCATGCCGATCCCTACATTACGCCGGCAATTGGACCGCACGCACCCTATACCGTTTCAGATGAACCGCTCAGACAAGCTGTTCAGCTTTCGACAGACACCGGCGCACCTATTCAGATTCACCTGCACGAAACAGCCTTTGAGGTAAGTGAAGCAACGGCGAAATCCGGACAGCGCCCTGCGGCACGAATGGTTGAGCTCGGCCTTTTGGGTACCAATACCCAGTGTGTGCACATGACTCAGGTTAACGATGACGATCTCCGTCAGGTTGTAGAGGCTGGAGCCCATGTAATTCATTGCCCTGAATCCAACCTGAAGCTTGCCAGTGGGCTTTGCCCGGTACACAAATTGACCAACGCCGGGGTTAATGTTGCTCTTGGCACTGATGGTGCGGCCAGTAATAATGATCTGGACCTTTTTGGAGAGTTACATACTGCGGCGATGCTTGCCAAGGTTGTTGCGGGCGATGCCTCCGCGCTCTCTGCGCATCAGGCACTTGCTATGGCTACCCTTAACGGTGCCAAAGCTCTTGGCCGAGGCCATGAGCTCGGTTCGCTGGTAGCAGGAAAGCTGGCTGATATCATTGCCGTGGATCTTAGCGACCCTTTTCTTCAGCCGGTTTACGATCCCGCCTCTCATCTTGTTTACAGCAATCATGGCAGAGCGGTCAGCCACAGCTGGATTAATGGTATACCCCAATTGCAAGACGGCCGGCTTACCCGTATTGACGTACCAGATCTTATGCTCAGAGTAGATGGCTGGAAGGAGCGAATCCGCAGTTATCGGGCCCCATAACCGGTGTCTGAATACTTAATCAGGTAAATGGAACATGATAAACCAGAATGTAGACCGGAATGAGATTGCAAAATTTGAGGCATTAGCCAGCCGCTGGTGGGATCCCACCAGTGAATTTCGTCCATTACATGACATCAACCCACTGCGTCTGAATTATATTGATGAGCGAGTTTCCCTGGCCGGTAAACGTGCCCTGGACGTTGGCTGTGGCGGTGGCCTGTTATCAGAAGGTATGGCGCAGCGTGGTGCCCATGTACTTGGCATTGATATGGGTGAAGCTCCCCTGGCCGTGGCCCGATTGCATGGCCTGGAGACTGGCATCAAGGTGGACTATGCCCGGATCACGGTTGAAGCGCTTGCCCAGGACCCTGAGCACGCCGGCCAGTACGACGTGGTTACCTGCCTTGAAATGCTTGAACATGTGCCAGACCCTGCCTCTGTTATCCGGGCATGTGCCCTCATGCTGAAGCCCGGTGGCCACATGTTCGTCTCGACGATCAATCGCAATCCCAAGTCATTTCTCTTCGCCATTGTAGGCGCGGAATATATATTGAACATGTTGCCAAAAGGTACTCACGAGTGGAAAAAGTTCATTCGTCCCTCAGAAATGTCTGATCACCTTCGTAATGCCGGGCTGAATATTCTTGAGCTCACCGGTATGACCTACAACCCAATCACCAAAACCTACAAATTGGGCCGGGATGTGGACGTAAACTATCTTATGCATGCCAGGGATGTTCGTGACAACTGACCGTACCCCGTCAGCCGTCCTGTTTGATCTGGATGGCACCCTTATAGATACCGCACCGGATTTTATCCGCTGTCTGAATCTGATGCGTCAACAGCATGGCCTGAACCCTCTGCTCCCGGAGCAGATCAGACGCTCTGTTTCCAATGGTGCCGGTGCCATGATCCGGATTGGTTTCGGCCTGGAACCAGGGCACCCTGAATACGCAGCCAGACACACAGAGTTTCTTGATCTGTATGAAGCCGGCGTTGCTATTGAAACCACCTTGTTCGATGGCATGAACGAGATTCTTCAGGCATTGGAATCACAGCAGATTCCCTGGGGCATAGTAACCAATAAACCACTGCGTTTTGCCGCACCATTGATCAAGGCTCTGGAGCTTTCAGAACGCTGTGCAGCGGTTATTTGTCCGGATCATGTTACCCATAGAAAACCTCATCCTGAATCCCTGTTTCTGGCTTGTCATCAGATTGGTGTGGACCCCTCCCGCGCTATTTACGTGGGTGATCACGAACGGGATATTGAAGCCGGGCGTAACGCCGGCATGAGAACTATCGCCGTTCGCTATGGCTATATTGAAGAGCCGGAAGCCGTTGATTTGTGGCAAGCAAATATTATTGCAGATACGGTCAGCGATCTGGCAAAGCTGCTACAATAGCGGCCTGTCATACTTCCATTTTATTCCGGTTCCAGAAACCGGCAGCAGCCTGACACGGAGACAGGTTATGCAAGACTATCAGGCACCAGCCGACCTCTTGAAAGATCACATCATCATGGTAACCGGTGCCGGCAGTGGCATTGGCCGGGCCGCAGCAAAAGCCTACGCCGCCCATGGTGCTACCGTTATTCTGGTGGGCCGTACAGTGTCCAGGCTGGAATCTGTTTACGATGAAATTGAAGCTTCAGGCTACCCAAAGCCTGCCATCGTGCCGATGAATTTTGAAGGTGCACCAGTTAAGGACTACGAAGAACTCGCAGTCACGATTGAAACCAACTTTGGCCGTCTTGATGGCATCCTCCACAACGCGGCCATTCTTGGTGATCGAAGTCCGGTTGAGCTTTCCAACCCGGATACCTGGGCCAGAGTTATGCAGGTTAATGCTACCGCCCCATATTTATTGAGCCGGGCGATGATTCCACTGCTGCGAAAATCTACAGGCGCTTCGCTGATATTTACCTCATCAAGTGTCGGCCGAAAAGCCAAGGCCTATTGGGGGGCATACGCAGTATCCAAGTTCGCTGTGGAAGGCCTGTGCCAGTTACTGGCCGATGAGTTGGATGATGAACACAACAACGTGCGGGTAAACAGCCTGAACCCCGGTGCTACACGCACAAATATGAGATCCCTCGCCTATCCGGCGGAAGACCCACAACAAAATCCCGCACCAGAAGATCTGATGCCTGTTTATCTGTATCTCATGGGCAAAGACAGCGCCAACGTAAACGGCCAGCAACTGAACGCTCAGCGCAAATAATGGAATTACTTTTTTACACAACTTCGCAGTGCCATTTGTGTGACCTGGCTGAGGCATTGCTGGTGAGCACGCCTATGGCGGTGCCTGTTCCTGTTGATGCAATAGACATAGCCCAGTCTGAAGAGTTGGTGGCACGTTACGGCACACGAATTCCGGTATTGCGCCGGAGTGACACAGGTGCGGAACTTGGTTGGCCGTTTACCAGGGACCAGTTGCTCACGTTCCTACAATGAGGATTGCCCGATATGTTAATGGTTATTTCTCCTGCAAAAACCCTCGACTATGACAGCCCATTAGCAACAAAAACGTTTACCCAGCCGGAATTTCTGGATAACGCCTGCGAATTGATTGACCAGCTCAAAACGCTGGAGCCTCATCAGGTAAGCAATCTGATGGGCATCAGTGACAAGCTTGGGCAGCTCAATGCCGACAGATTCCGGAGCTGGCACATACCCTTCACACCGGATGACGCCCGCCAGGCCATCCTGGCATTCAAGGGTGATGTATACACCGGGTTAGACGCCTACAGTTTCAGCGAAGCTGATTTTACCTTCGCACAAAAGCACCTGCGCATGCTGTCTGGCTTGTACGGCATCTTGAGACCGCTTGATCTGATGCAGCCTTACCGGCTGGAAATGGGGACAAAGCTGAAGAATGCACGAGGAAAAGATCTCTACGCTTTCTGGGGCAACGAGATTACCAACGAAATCAATCGCGTGTTGCCCTCAAGTGGTGGAGTGCTGGTTAATCTGGCATCCAACGAGTACTTCAAGAGCATCAAAACCAAGAATCTTGAGGGCCGGCTGGTTACTCCACAATTTAAAGACTGGAAGAACGGCCAATATAAAATCATCAGCTTCTACGCCAAAAAAGCTCGTGGTCTGATGTGCCGTTATGCAATCTGCAACCGCATAACCCAGGCAGACGATCTCAAGAAATTTGATCTTGATGGCTACTATTTCAGTGAGAGTCAGTCTGATGAAAACAATTGGGTTTTTCTGCGAGACGAACAGTAAATCGTATTAGTACCGGAGTTATTAATGAATGAAGCGATGTTTTCCCAGATTGCCATGATGGTATTTCTGACGGGCCTGATTGGCTGGATGGGCTTTATTGTTTGGGACCTGGCAAAGAAATCAAAGGCAGGTAAATTTGGCACCTTAGCGCTTTTTACCATCTTGGGGGCCGGTGTTGTGGGGTTCATTATCAAAACGGTAATGGTAGAAGTCATGCAGATATAACATGCTGACCACCCTCTTACCCTCACGATTACCTACTTCAAATTAAGAGCAAGGATCAAGCCTGATGTGGTTTCGCAATGCCCGCGTTTTCCGTTTTACCAAACCCTTTGATATTTCTTCTGAAACACTCGAAGAAAAATTACAAATTGATGCTTTCAAGCCCTGTGGCCCTCAGGAAACTACCCGGCAAGGCTGGGTTCCCCCTTTGGGCAAGCACGGTGAGCTTCTGGTACACAGCTCCAACGGCTACCATTTAATTGCTTTACGCAAAGAAGACAAAATCCTGCCCGGCTCTGTGGTGAAAGAAGCCGTTGAAGACAGGGCTGAGGCAATAGAAATTGAACAAAGCCGAAAAGTTCGGCGCAAAGAGAAAGACGAGATAAAAGAACAGGTTATTTTGGAAATGCTACCTCATGCTTTCTCTAAAAACCGACGTTGCTTTGCCTATTTAGCACCGGCAGATGGCGTTTTGATTGTCGATGCGGGTTCTGCCAAACAGGCTGAGGATCTGGCCTCTGCTCTGCGTAAGAGTCTGGGCTCCCTGCCGGTTCGGCCACCCGTTGTGGAGCAGGCTCCTGCCTTCACATTCACTGGCTGGCTGGACGAGACCATTGATATTCCCTCCCAGATCACACTGGGTAATGAATGTGAGCTGAAAGACCCGTCTGAAGACGGTGGCACTATCCGTTGCAAAGGTGTGGATCTTCAGGCCGAGGAAATCCAGAATCACCTCAAGGCCGGTATGCAGGCTATCAAATTATCTCTGACCTGGGACGATAACGTATCCTTCGTGCTGGATGAAGAGTTGGGGATTCGCCGTCTTAAATTTGGCGAAACCCTGCAGGATCAATTGAACGATATTGACGCAGACGATGCAGCCGCTAAATTCGATACATCGTTCACTCTGATGACCTTGGAGTTGTCACGCCTTATACCCGGTTTACTGAGCGCTCTCGGAGGCGAAGACCGGTCTGCCATTGTTGAAGAGTAAATTCTGATAACAAGAGCACCTTCAATGGGTGCTCTTGTTTAGCCGTTCTTTTTGCCAATCTTTTTCTGGTTTGTTAAGAACCAGCCGAAGATCCATCATTTCCTCTTCAACATTGTATTGAATCTGAAAGCCCAAATGCTCCGCCAGCTGCAGCATTGGCCGGTTATCAGGCAACACATTACCAACCATCTCCACCGTACCTCTGGCACGACAGTAATCAATCATTTTCTGCATCAGGGCCATTCCCAGACCTTCACCTTTCATTTTGTCATGAACCATAACAGCAAATTCACACACCAGATTATCGGCGTCTGTCCAGGTGCGTACCGTACCCAGTGTCTCTTCTCCTTTGCCATCTTCTGCAGGTGCATTAGCAATAAAAACCATCTCCCGGTCATAATCAATCTGCACCATTTGGGCGACGTCCTCCCGGGAGAAATTCTTACGGTACTGGAAGAACCGGTAGCGCAGAGATTCCGGTGACTGCAGCTCATGGAAGACACGATGTGAGGGTTCATCCTCTGCCAATACCGGGCGGAGAATAACCCGGCGCCCAGATTTGGGCAGAACCATCCATTCTTCCAGCTCTCGCGGATAAGGCTGAATAATGAACTTACCGTGTTTGTCGCTCAGGTTGATCGCAACATTAACGGCCACGGTACCGTGCTCATTAAACAGCAAGGGGGAGATTTCCAGGCCCTGAATCTCGGGAATATCAATTACGATCTGAGATAGAGTGACCAGGGTTTCACACACGGCACGAATATCTGCCTCTGGTTTCAGGCTGTATTCTTTCAGTAGTTTGTACATGTAGGTACGCCGCAACAGTTCCTTTGCCAACACCATGTTCAAGGGCGGCAACGCTATCTGGCGATCCGTCATCACATTGATCTGGGCACCGGCAGCTCCGCACACCACTAGTGGGCCAAATAAAGCATCGCGGGTAATACCAACACTGAATTCAACACCGCCTACATGTTGGTGAGAGCGCTGCACCGCAAAACTCTGAAATTTGCTTTCAGGGAAGTGCTCCTCATATTCACTCTTCAATAGCCGACAGGCATCTATGATTGCCTCTTCGCTATCCAGTTTATAGACAGTGCCTTTGTAACGGCGCTGAGCTGGACTGAGGTCCAAAAAAGGGTTACACATTTGTTCGTGGACAATGGTGATGTCAATTGGCATCCGCTCCACGGAAAACACGCCCAGCACTTCTTCATCGCTGTTACAGTACACGGTATCTATGGTGCTTATACCGTACTCATGGATCAGATCACGGGCTTCTTTATTAGAGAGCTGCTTCCGGCCTTCGCGTTCCGCGGTCATCACGACCCGGCGGGTATTTCTGTGGTCGGCGAAGTGATCGGTAAATGATTCCGGGGTCTCGGTTAACAGCCGCTGAACCCGTTGATGCCGAACATGTTGCATAAAGGCTACAACGGCTTTTTCAGGATTAAAAAACGAGGGCACACCAGCGCGGTAAAATTCATCCCGTGCATCCATAACGGTGCTTTGTCCAAGCCAGCAGGTAAACACATTCAGGCGAGTACCCTTGGCAGCCTGAACTACCGCATCGGCAATCTGCAAGCTGTCTTCTGTCAGGCTGGGCGCGTACATCACCAGGACATTGGCTACCTCACGGTCTTTGGCAAGAATCTTAATGGCTTTCCCGTACAGTTCCGGCGAGGCATCATAGTTAAGATCAATAGGGTTACGACGGGTCCAGTAAGCCGGCAGTAGTTCTGCCAGCGCCTCTATTGTGGGCTTCGAGAGTGTGCCGAGCTCTCCCCCAAGATCTGCCAGCCGGTCTACCGCTAACACACCAGGGCCAACACCGTTCGCCATAATCACCAAAGACTCCCGGCGCAGCGGACGCATTCGGGTCAGGGTTTCGAGCGCATCAAACATCTGCCCCAGCCCGTCCACTCGCAATACACCTGCCCGCTTGAGCATGGCGTCGTATATAGGATCACTACGGGTTACGCCAGCAGGGAGTTCGTGGGGAAACCACTCAGACTCCGGTACCCGCCCGGATTTTACGGCGATAACCGGCTTGGTTCTTGACGCCACCCGTACAGCCGACATAAACCGACCAGGATTTGGCACATTCTCGATATGCAAAAGAATTGCACGGGTTTGAGAATCCTGAGCCAGATAATCAATCAGATCATCGTGGTCAATGTCCATACCATCGCCAAGGGTTAAAAAATAGGAAAAGCCAACACCGCGGGCAAATGCCCAGTCAATAACAGAACTGGCGATTGTGCCCGACTGGCCCACAAACGCCACACGGCCAGGAATGGCGCCCATGTGTGCAAAGGTGGCATTCAGATTACGGGCAGGCACCATCAGGCCAATGGTGTTTGGGCCCAACACCCGAATGCCCGTCTCCCGGGCAGCCTCCCGCACGGAATACATCAGTGGCCGGCCAGTTTTACTGTGGGTTCTGGACATGCCACCCGTCATAACAATGGCCGTACGCACTCCTGCCTCACCCAGCAACCTGATGGCTCTTGCCACTGTTTTTGGCGGAGTACAGATAATGGCAAGGTCTGGGGGAAAGTCTATTTTCGCAATGTTTTTTACACAGGGAACCCCATGTACATTGTCGTAGTCATTCTGGTTGACCACCAGAAGCTTGCCCGGATATCCGCCACCCAGAATGTTTCGTAATACCATGCCACCAAGATTAGCGGCCCGCTCAGACGCACCAATAACCACAATAGACGCGGGGTTGAACAGGCTTTCCAGATACCGGGTACTCAAACTGTCTCTCCCTGAAACCGACCCAAGACCGAGCCGATAATAATATTAACATTGTTCTCAAGACTAGTAAGACCAAAGAAACACGACACAGCAAGGTTATCCCTGATAAGCTAAATAAAAATACAGCGTTGCTCAGGTATTCGGAGACCTATGACTACGGCCTTCTTTTCTCACGATGACTGTCTGAAACACAACATGGGTCCGGAACACCCGGAATGCCCAGAGCGGATTTTGGCGATTCTCAGTTACCTTGCGGACAGCAATCTTGATCAGGATCTTGACTGGGTCAGGCCCGAGGAAATTACCCACGATCAGCTACTGATGGCTCATCTGGAAAAGTATCTTCAGCAACTTGAGCTTATGGCACCCACCCGGGGCCGGGTATTTACCGACCCGGATACCGCATTAATGCCGGATACACTCCGGGCCGCGCGCCTGGCCGCTGGTGCAAATATTCAGGCCGTTGATATGGTCATGAGCAGCCAGGTGACCAACGCCTTCGTTTGTGCCCGACCACCCGGTCACCACGCCGAGCGCGGCAAATCCATGGGCTTTTGCTTTTATAACAATGTGGCTCTGGCTGCCAAACGTGCTCTGAATTTTCATCACCTGCAACGGGTCGCCATCATAGATTTCGATGTCCATCAAGGTAATGGCACCGTAGATATTGTCAGTGGCGATGAACGCATCCTTATGTGCTCCAGCTTCCAGCACCCTTTCTATCCTCACTCCCACTCGCACCGGCAAGCTGACAACATCATAAATACGCCTATTGAAGCGGGATCTTCCGCTGCTGAATATCGTAAAGCGGTGGAAGCAACCTGGCTTAAACCTTTGCAGGATTTTAAACCACAGGTCGTGTTGATTTCAGCCGGATTCGATGGACACCGGCTTGATCCAATGGCGGAACTTAATCTGGAAGTGGATGATTTTAGATGGCTAACAGAAATGGCTGTCAGCATTGCTCACGATCATGCCAATGACCGGATTATTTCAACACTGGAGGGTGGATACCACCTGAAGGCACTGGCAGAAAGCGTGTGCGCACACCTGCAAGTGCTGAATTCAGTGTGACCGCAAAGAACTAGCCAGCAGATTCACCACCGTAGCCACTGGCCTGCTGCAGCTCCGGTTTATCTCCCTGGCGTTGCAAGCGAATGGTTGTGCGTCGGTTGTCCGCCGGGCGACGAGATACCGGGTACTGGTCTCCATGAGCCCTCACGATAATCAGATCGTCTGGCAGACCCAGAGCTTTCAGATAGTTGGCAACAACATTGGCGCGCTCTTCTGAGAGGGCACGATTGGTAATACGGCTGCCTATCCTGTCGCTGTGGCCATCAACAAAAATGCGCTCAACCGTAGAATCCGCCTGCACGTAGGTAGCAATATTATCCAGCAACTTGCGGTCCGAAGCGGAAAGGCTAACGCTGCCACTGTTAAAAAGAATTTTTGAGCGTCGGATCTGGTCGATATTTACCGGTAGCAGATTTGCGGTGCACGCATGATACTGTTGAAACTGCCCGGAGAAGTTGATGTTGGATATCTGCACCCGAACCGGACTGTTATCGTACCAGGACGCCTGGGTTACAGTCGGCCGCATCCCTTCCAGCAAACCCTGAACAAGCACCATGGCTTGCCGGCTATCGAGATGAATGGGGCGATTGCCCTCAGAAACAGTGACTGCTCCTACCGGTCTGGGCGCTACTCCTGGCCTCCACACGGGAGCTTCTACCACCAGTTGCCCCCGACCTGGCCGCATCATTGGCGATTCCGACTCTAAAAAGAATGACAGATTTTCACCAGCACGGCGACGGAACACGGCTTTGCCATAGCCGGGTACCTGGTGCACCAATGAGCATTCAAATACAGATTCCGCCAGATACCACTGGCTGTTTTCGATACCGGCTCCGTAACTTGCGGCTAATCCCGCCGCAGGCATGATCATGCCCAGCGCAAACATGCAAAAAACGCTCAGAATGTTCTTATCAGGGCCAGATGCCATATCAGTTTACCGATGCTGCCAGAAAGTTCGGGTAGATAGTTCGTGTACCTCCTTTGGTAACGGCTGCAATTTCCGGTTCTTTAGCTCAGCATACAAAAACAAACATCCACGCCTTCTGATATAATTCGCAAAATTTTCAGAGCCTTCGGCTCGTCGATTACTGCACGGAAACATCCCATGACAGACCAGCTCATCCTTACCCGGCCGGACGATTGGCATTTGCACGTTCGTGATGGAGCTATTCTTAAAGACGTGGTGCCAGCAACAGCAGCCTGCTTCGGGCGGGCAATTATTATGCCGAACCTGGTGCCACCGGTAACAACCGCAGAAAACGTGATCGCTTACCGGGAACGCATTCAGGCCGCAGCCAATAACAGTTATTTTCAGCCATTAATGACCCTGTATCTTACAGAAAGCACAACGGCCGAGACTATACATGAGGCCAGGGCCGCTGGCGTGGTAGCCGCCAAGCTTTACCCGGCTGGCGCCACCACAAATTCGGCTTCCGGAGTTACGGATATTCGCAATATTTATCCGGTGCTGGAAGCCATGGCAGGCTGCGGCATGTTGCTGCTGGTACACGGAGAAGTAACCGATGCAGATATTGATATCTTTGACCGGGAAAAAGCGTTTCTTGACCGGGTGCTCGCCCCCACACTTCAGGCTTTTCCAAATCTGAAAGTTGTACTGGAGCACATCACCACGGCCGATTCAGCACAGTTTGTGAAAGAGCACACAGGTAACAACCTGGCAGCAACCCTGACACCTCAGCACCTTATGTATAACCGGAATCATATGCTGGTTGGCGGCATTCGTCCCCATCTGTATTGCCTGCCCATCCTGAAGCGTAACATTCACCAGCAGGCGCTCAGAGACACCGTTGTCAGTGGCAACAGCCGGTTTTTCCTGGGCACGGATTCTGCACCACATCCAAAAAATCAAAAAGAAGCGGCCTGCGGTTGCGCCGGATGTTACTCTGCATACGGTGCCATAGGCTTATACGCGGATATTTTCGAAGAGCTGGGCGCTCTGGACAAACTTGAGGCATTTGCCAGTTTCAATGGAGCCGATTTTTATGGACTACCAAGAAACACCGACACCATTACCCTTGTGCGCAAGCCATGGACAATGCCCACCGGACTTCCTTTGGCTGATGGCACAATCGTACCTCTGAAGGCCGGTGAGACGGTTAACTGGCGCCTTGCATAACAACCTTATATTTAATACACGGCTACGACCGGAGCTTGAGTGACTGACGACGACAAAGAATTACATCCCATGGCCCGCCGCTTTCGCGGTTTTCTGCCCGTGGTTGTTGATGTAGAAACCGCCGGTTTTAACCCGGACCGAGACGCTCTTCTTGAAGTGGCTGCCGTTATCCTGACCATAGACAGTGATGGTTACCTGCGCCGCACAGAAACTCATTTGCAACAAATTGACCCTTTTGAAGGGGCCAATCTTGAACAGTCTGCGCTGGATTTTACCGGTATCGACCCCTGGGATCCTGAACGTGAAGCGGTTCCGGAGCGGGAAGGCCTGAGCGAAATATTCAGCCCGATACGCAAAGCGGTAAAATTCCACGACTGTAAGCGGGCAGTTCTGGTTGGCCACAATGCGACCTTCGACCACAACTTCATTTTTGCGGCAGCCTTGCGGGCAGACATCAAACGTAACCCGTTTCACCCGTTCTCCACGTTCGATACCGCCACGCTTGCCGGGCTTGCATACGGCCACACCGTGCTGGCCCAGGCGTGCAAACTGGCAGGCATTCCGTTTAGCAGCAAGGAGGCGCATTCAGCGGCATACGATGCTGAAAAAACAGCCGATTTGTTCTGCGGAATCGTGAACCGCTGGAAAGATCTGGGCGGCTATCCACCCCCTTATATTCCAGAAGACACCGAGTAGCGCCCAATAAAAAACCCCGCAATTGATTCAATTGCGGGGTTTTTTTTGTTATCGCCGGGCAGAGATACTTTTTACCCTACCAATAGATACCCCGCATGATGGCCGCAAAAGCAACCTGCTCTGTAGATACCTTGGCTTTTTCACCAGACTTGCTACCTGAAGCAGCTAACGAATCCGGGAACATGCGATACCCCGTATTCATCACGATTTCACCCAGCTTCGGAGCAATTGCATGCAATACCTGGGCGAACGTACCCAAACGGGTCGCTATGCGTTTCGGACGATAGATAATGGCATGTGCAACCATGTCCGCCGCTTCTTCTGGAGTCAGTGTCGGCACCGAGTCGTAAATCTTGGTTGGTGCGATCATTGGTGTTTTCACCAGTGGCATATTAATGGTGGTGAAGTTCACGTTGCGATCAGACCACTCGGCGGCAGCACAACGACTGAACGTGTCCAGCGCAGATTTCGACGCCACGTACGCAGAGAAGCGAGGAGCGTTAGTCAGCACACCAATTGATGAGATATTCACAACGTGGCCACTATGACGCTCCAGCATAGAGGGCGCAAAGCCCATGATCAGCCGCAACGAACCGAAATAGTTCAGCTGCATCGTGCGCTCAAAATCGTGGAAACGATCGAAGGACAAATCCAGTGACCGGCGGATAGAACGACCAGCATTGTTAATCAGAATGTCCACCGCTCCATGGTTATCCAGGACGGTTTTTACAAACTCATCGCAGGCGGCCATATCTGAGAAGTCACACTGATAGGCATGTACACTCGCGCCGCGTGACTCAAGGTCAGCAGCCACCTCATCAAGTTTTTCCTTCGTACGGGCACCAATAACAAGAATGGCGCCAGCATCGGCGAGCTTCTCAGCAGTCGCCAAACCAATACCAGAGGTTGCGCCGGTAATGACGCAAACACGCCCCTCTACAGTCCCTCTCAGAGTGCGGTCTTTGAACAGGTCCGGGTCAAGATTGCGCTCCCAGTAATCCCAGATAACGGCCGAATAATCGGTCAGGCGCGGAACCTCAATGCCTGTGCCTTTGAGTACTCGGTCGGTTTCCCGGGAATCAAAGCGGGTTGGATAATTAATAAAGGACATGACCGAAGGTGGAATGCCCATATCATTAAGAATCGCACTGGTGAGACGCTTTACCGGCGGCAAGTTCTTCAGGCTCTGACGAATAAACGGCGGGATAAAGCCAAACATCCGCGAATCAATACGCATGCCCATAAGAGGGGCATGACCAGCTTCTGAGAAGATATTAAGTATCTCGCCAACTTTATAGGGTTCGGGATCGACCAGATGGAAGCACTTACCATCTTCGCCCTCAAGATGAGCAATATGATCCAGGGCATTGGCCACATAGTCGACGGGCACAATATTCAGGCGACCACCTTCAATACCGATAGTGGGTACCCACTGGGGTAATGCACCACGGATCTTCTGGATCATTTTAAAGAAGTAGTAAGGGCCGTCTACCTTGTCCATTTCACCGGTTTTGGAGTGGCCAATAACCATTCCGGGACGATAAATGCGGAAAGGCACTTTGCATTCTTTGCGTACCACTTTCTCTGATTCGTGCTTGGTCAACAGGTACGGATGGTTCAGCTTTTCGGCTTCGTCAAACATATCTTCCCTGAACGTACCTTTAAACATTCCGGCCGCAGCAATTGAAGAAACGTGATGAAAGTGACGGGCATCCATTTCTTCCGCTGCACGCACAGCCGTGCGCGTACCTTCAATATTTGTGGCTTTCTGGGAATCCTCATCGGCCCCCATGTCGTAAACAGCCGCCAAATGGAAGAAGTGGTCGATAGTACCTTTCAGAGATTTCAGCGTTTTGGCATTAATACCCAGATTTTCACTGGTCAGATCACCAACAACCGCCCTTACCTGAGATTCGTCTGCGCCCCAGCGCTCCCTTAGCTGATCGAGCTTACCCTGAGACTGCTCTCGTACCAACACGTAAACAATGCCACCCCGTGCCAGTAATTTTTCAACGAGAAAACGGCCAATAAATCCGGTGCCACCCGTCAGGAAATAATTCATCGATAATCCACCCTGCCTGTTGATAATTTGTTATCTGTCCATGTCTGCAAATTACGACTAAAGTCGTACACCAGTTCTAAACGCTGGAATTGTACTTAATTGCAGCCTTCATGTATCGGACTTTTTTAGAGCTTTTACTCGGCAACTTATTGTTTTAATTAGAGCTTATACTCTAAACAGCATCCAGTGCGCTACCACTCACCTGTCGAGTATCAAGACACGATCTATTTGAGATTAGCACAGAAACCCGGCGCTGCCCGTCAAACCGGGCCGCACTTGCAGCATTACCAGAATGCAATGAAACGACGTGCCAGCAATGACATAATCAGTGATCTGTTGCACCCGCTGGTGCGCGTCTACCAAAACAACCTAGCTCTGCCGGACCCCAAAACATGCCCAAAGATAACCCGAACACGGAACGCTATATCGCCATTGCACGTGCCTGCCTGAAAGCAATCAACGATACCGCCGAAAATGCAGATAGCCGGGAAGAAAAAATACAGGCGGTATACCAGGCAATCGATACCGCGTTCCAGGCAGAATTCGCTGAATACAAACAGTCCGTCGCCATCATGGCGAGTGTGCTGGAACGGATTGCCTCTGGCCAACTGGATGCCGAAAAAGCTGCTGAGATCGCGAAAAAAGTCCTGGCCCAGCACCCTGCTGACATCCACAGTGGCATAACACACTGAATGCACCTGACCTTTCACTGACATAAAAGAGATTCTATGAGCACTGGCAAGATGTTTCATGTCCGGGCGTATCTGGTAGCAGCCAGAAGCCTCTTGTTACTTATCCTGCTGCTCGGCAGCGCACTTGCACTGGCAAGTAATGTTCCTGTTCAAAGCCCCAATGACACCAACAAGTACCGTCTGATAAAGCTTGATAATGGCTTACAAGCCATCCTGGTCTCTGATTCAGGCGCAGATAAAGCTGCGGCGTCCATGAACGTAGCCGTTGGTAGTGGAGACGATCCGAAAAACCGTGAAGGACTCGCTCATTTTCTGGAACACATGCTGTTTCTTGGCACTGAGGCTTACCCGGAGCCTGGCGAGTATCAACAGTTCATAAAAAGTCATGGCGGCAGTCACAACGCCTTTACCGCCTTCCAGGACACCAATTATTTCTTTGACATTCAGGCTCAGTTTCTGGAGCCGGCACTGGACAGATTTGCCCAGCAATTCGCCGCCCCGCTGTTTACGGCCGCATTGGTAGATCAGGAACGAAATGCGGTTAATTCGGAGTTCAGCGCCAGGCAGAAGGAAGACGGACGTCGCCTGTACTCTGTGAAGAAGGCCGTCACCAACCCGGCACACCCCTTCAGTCAGTTTGCAGTCGGTAATCTGAGCACCCTCGAGAACACCGGGGACAACCCACTTCGCCCGGATTTGATTGATTTCTGGCAGCACCATTACTCTGCCAACCTTATGACCCTGGCCGTCTACGGTCCGCAGTCTCTTGACAACCTGGAGCACATGGTACGCAGCCGTTTTAACGCCATCGAAAACCGTAACCTGACACCAGGACACTACCCTGCCAGCTTGTACAAACAGGGGACACTGCCTGCAAAGGTAACCACTGTCGCCATCAAAGATGTGCGCAATATGACCCTGACCTTTCCAATCCCTTCCCAGAGGGATAACTACCGCACCAAACCTGCCAGCTTTGTTGCCAATCTTCTTGGCCATGAGGGGCCTGGCAGTTTATTTGATGTTCTGAAACGGGCTGGCCTGGCGGAAGGCTTATCCGCCGGTTTAGGCATGGATACCGGAGAAAAGGACAACGATGAAAGCGCCACTCTTGAAGTCAGCATCTCACTAACTCCCAAGGGCCTGCGCCAGCAAGACGGGATTTTGCCGTTGTTCTTTGACTATATCGACAAAATCCGCAGCCAGGGCATTAATCAGAAACGCTTTGAGGAGATGCAACAACTGGCCCGCATTGATTTTCAGTTTCGGGAACAGGGTGAACCGATACACGAAGTGATTTCCTTATCCAGTCAGCTTCGGCAATACCCTCCTGAGGACATCCTGAGTGCTCCATGGCTGATGGAAAGCTATGCTCCCGAACAGTACCTGAACATTCTTGATCGCCTGTCTCCGGAAAATCTGCTGGTGTTTGTACTGGCGCCCGACCCAAAGTTGGACAACCCGCAACAAACGCCTTGGTACGGTGCCGAGTGGCAAATGCAGAAACTGAATCCGGCCACACTTCGGCACGACAAATTTCCAAAGCTGGCAGCTCAACTCCGGCTACCAGCAGCCAATCCGTTTGTGCCTGAGGATCTTGATCTGGTGCCCGGCGAAACCATGTCAAAACCAGTTCTGCTGGCCAACCACAATGGCCTTGATATCTGGTATGCCCGTGACACTCGTTTCAACACTCCAAAAGCCAATGTTTTCATCAGCCTTCGAACTCCTGCGGCGCGGATTTCAGCACGCAGCAGTGTGCTTACGCAGCTACTGGTTGATGCCATAAACACCAACCTTAACGCCTGGGCTTATTCAGCCAGGTTAGCTGGGCTGGATTACAGTGTGTATCCTCACCTGCGCGGTATTACCATTCGGGTTGGCGGGTACAATGATAAGCTTCACACCCTTATAAACCGCATTCTTATTCAGGTGTCGGATCCGATATTAACCCAGCAACGGTTTGAAATTGCCCGCCACAATCTGATCGACAGTCTGAAAAACCAGGCAAAAGACAGCCCGGTAGCGCAAACATCCGAGTTTATCCAAACTGCGCTCATCGAGGGCACCTGGAGCGCCAAAGATAAACTACAGGCTGCACAGCAAGTCACCCTGGATGAGTTAAAGTCATTCTCAAAAGCGCTGCTTGCCGAAGTTGATCCGGTTGTACTCGCCCATGGCAATCTCACGGAGGCTTATGCGCTCAACCTCGCACAGCAAATCAGTGCCATCGTTTTGAAGGGCACCACCTTAGTAAAAGTGCCACGCAGCCAGGTTCGCCAACTGCCTGCTGGAGAAACCCAGGCAGAGCTGAACGTGGAACATCCGGATACTGGCTACACTCTCTATATGCAGGGCCGCAACACCAGTTTCGAAGAGCGCGCCCGCTTCAGATTACTTGCGCAGATTATCAGCAGCCCGTTTTATGAGGACATCCGCACCCAACGCCAACTGGGCTACATTGTTTATGCCACACCTTTTGAAATGCTGGAAGTGCCGGCTTTGGCCTTTGTTGTGCAGTCTCCCAATGCCAGCCCCGAAGACATTGACCAGGCAGTTCGTGAATTCTCAGGAAGTTTCAAAGAACAACTGGCCAGTCTGACCAATGAAGACCTGAAACGGGAAAAACAGGCCGTGATCAGTTCGTTATTGAAACGTGATCTGCAACTTGGCCAAATTTCTGGTCGGTACTGGCGGGAAATTGACCGCAACGCTCTCAGTTTCGATTCCAGAAAAAAACTGGCCAACGCCGTCAAAAATGTGAACAAGAAGGCTTTAATGGACACCCTGAACCAAGCGGTTCTTAAGCGCGAACGTGCGCTTGAAGTAACTACCAGCAAGAACGGCCAAGGCGCAGACAGCATACTCACCCACTTAATGGCACGGCCGGCAGTGCCTGCACATTGAGTTAGTTACTAGTCATACGCTGGAAGCGTAACCAGTCTTCTGGCTCATCCACATCCCAGCGGGGCTCTAGCAACATCACATTGAGCCCCAGTTTTTTCAGCCTCCTTCGGGTTTGCTCCAGCACCTGTCCGGTACCCCATTGAATGCCATCAAGCATACCGACAACAACCCGGCTGGCACCAATCAATACATAACCTCCATCATCAGACGGTCCCAGAACAACATCACATTTGGCTAAGGCGTCGATGGCCTGGAGAATATACTCCCGATCGACAGACGGGCAGTCACTGCCAATGATTAATCCGCACCCATAGGACTCAAGAGACTGACTTAATGCTACCAGCATTCTGTCCCCCAGTGTTTGCCCTGTTTGTATGTACTGCCTGATGCTCGCGCGCTCCAGCTTGCACACAATATCGTTTGCCTCGTCCGGAACCGCCTCCAATGCCCGATCCCACCAGAACTGCACCGGGTACCCGGCACTAAAAAGATTATCCAGCACAGCAAGAGTCAGCGTGATATGAGCGTTACAAGCGCCGACTGCTCCCAATGCTGGCATTAGCCGGGTTTTAACTCTGCCTTTCTCCGGCCACTTGGCGAACTGCATCACTACCGCCTGGGCGCTATCAGAATCAGTCATGTCGAACGTCCGAACGGTAGGCTTTGGCAAGTGATTCAGGTGACTCACCACGCCAATAGCGCCAGCGTAACCGCCACATCAGAAATATGGTACGCCAGGGGCCATGTTTCTCCCAACGACGGCTGTCGGTGATAACAACTGATCTCACACACCATGGTTGCGACACCGTACAAAGCCGGCGTGATAACTCTATATCTTCCATTAAAGGTACCGGCTGAAAGCCCCCCAAAGCTTCAAAAACATCTCGCCGAACAAACATGGCCTGGTCGCCGGTACAAATCCCCGTGAAGCGAGAACGACAGTTCATAAACCAGGAAATGACGCTGAACAGAGGCCGGCGACCGCTCAGACGCACATCGAAGCGCCCCCATGCTCGTTTGCCGTTTTTGAAACGTGACAAATGCTCAAGTACATCGACGGGAAGGCGAGTATCTGCATGAAGAAAGAGGAGAACATTGCCACTGGCTGCGGCTGCGCCGGCATTCATCTGCACGGCCCTGCCTTTATCTGAGACAACCAAACGATCACACAAAGACTGTGCTAGCCGAGCCGTGTCATCAGTGCTACCGGCATCTACCACAATCACCTCGTGGCCGGCTGATCTTAGCGGCGCTAATGCCATCAGAGTGCCTGAAATACCTGTAGCCTCCATCCACACGGGCATAATAACGCTCAACAAGAGGGGGTCTGGCAAAACAAGCTCCACAGAATAGTTGCCCAAACCAATCGATAGCTTTTTTCTTCAGCAATCGGTTTCAGGCAATCATCATACCTTCAGTTTAACGTGATAAAACACCCTCAACCTCAGCTCTTGAAACGCCTCGCTCTACACGGTGCACTCACCCGTAACCAATGTAATGTATATGAATTCGCAATAACTCAGGAAACTTCAGGGAAGATGAGCAGCCATTAACAAATTGCGGTTCTGGCAGACTGTGGCAACACATGGGGTATGGTTTGGACAAGATAATCAAGGGTGGGCAAAAAAGTACTGCCCACCCCATAGATAACGCGGAATACTTACTGCTTTCTGCGACGAACAGTGATCAGTCCCAGCAGACCCATGGCCAGCAAACCGATAGTGCCAGGCTCAGGAACTGCGGTTCCCGGGGCTGTTCCAGGTCCGGTACCTGGGTCAACACTGCCAATTCCGGTAATCACGAACTCTCCCGGTGCGCTCATGGTATCAACACAGCAGCCTGTTCCTGTAAACAGTCCCCAGGTTCCGTCGCCAAGTACCAGAGGGTCAGTACTGAACCAGTCATTCTCACTGGAAAGGTTGCTCCAGTTGCCTGGATCAATCGCATATCCATCCAGTTCTCCGGCAGCTACCAGCGCATCATTCTGGGTAGTGTCTCCACCCCAGTTATTGATTACGTTTGTCCATTGAAACAACTGCCAAGTGGTTTCATCGGTTCCAAACACACCGATTCGAACACCACCGTTATCCGAATAGGCTGTAGTCTGATCACCATGCCAGTGTTGGCCATACATGACGATGGTGCCGTTTCCCTGATCTTTCCAGCCAAACGCAATTAGATGAGCACTAGCCGACAGCGATGCGAAAACAAATAGGGTTCCTACGGCAAGAGCCGACAGGAAGGTGTTGCGCTTTTTCATTACAGTATCCTCATATTGTGTCATTCCCTTGCTGCTGAGGATCGATTTGGTTAACTACAAAACAAGCCAATCCCGGAGCATGCAGATATACGCATAAAGTGGTCCAAGATCCCAAAAAATGTTTTTTATTAGCAACATGGAATAAAACTGACGGTGTACATGTAGTTGCATATGTAAACAAACCTGACAAGTTCCCGGGCAGGGCACCGCAGGCGGCCCGGTCACTCATGATGTGCTAGGGTAGGAGTTCAATGAAATCAGGGACGTCTTGCGCATGCGCATTCGAATTACCCACCAAAGAATTACCATAACGCTGCAATTAATCTTGCTGGCGGAAGCTATATTTGCATTACTGGGTCAGCGTTGGTTTACCGCATTCCTGACCAGCATGATCATTGTGGTCACCTTCTTACCAGTACTGTTTGAAAGACGCTTTCGAATTTACATTCCACCAGAGTTGCAACTGGCGGCCATTGGTTTTGTTTTCGCATCTCTGTTTCTTGGCGAAATTTATGATTATTACACCCGCTTCTGGTGGTGGGACATGGCGTTGCACACCATATCAGGCTTTCTGCTTGGCATTCTCGGGTTTCTTCTGGTTCATATTATGAACGAAACTCAGGAAATCCAGATACACATGAAGCCCGGCTTTGTTGCTTTTTTTGCTTTTCTGTTCGCTCTGGGCGTTGGTGCTTTGTGGGAAATTTTTGAATTCGCCATGGATTCTATCTTCGGCATGAACATGCAAAAGCCCATGCTGGGAGACCCCTCCGGACTGACAGACACCATGTGGGACCTGATCGTAGATGCGGTTGGCGCTCTGGTCATTTCCTTTTTGGGTTGGCGCTATCTCAAAAAGCCCGGGAGACAGTCCTTTCTGGAGCAGTGGATCGATTCGTTTATCGAACGCAATCCACGGTTTTTCAGGCGCTGAAGGAAACGGCAATCGCCAAAGAATACACGCAAGCGACGTAACATCTTGAGCCATCAGCCTTAGGCCGTTATCATACCGCCCTTCCTGAGATAATGCCTCCGTAGCTCATCTGGATAGAGCGTCCCCCTCCTAAGGGGAAGGTAGCAGGTTCAAGTCCTGCCGGGGGCACCAAACTCACATCCACAAATCCACTTTCCTGAACTCATTCGAGGAAAGTTCCCCAAACCACAGGTTAAACTTCAACCACGCGCTGACTGTTCCCGGTCGTGGTATGCGGTTATAAAAATGCGCCTGTGCCTTAACAAAAACGTCAACACTTTTTACACCTGGTGATATGCTATATACAACAAACGACCCATAGGGCCGGTCCAACAGGTACATTGGCCGGTTGGTCCAGATACTGCATTGCTATTCTGAACCCCTGCGCCCACGCTCAGATCCATTTTAGCAGGCCGAGGTAAACGGAAGCCTCTTGCGTCAGCTTCAGTATTCTTATCAGCACAAAAAACAATGACTTCAGGGACAAAAGAAATGAAACTCATTAAACGGACTTATCTGTTTGCAGCTTTTGTTACGGCGATCCTATTCTCGCAGGCTTCAAGCGCAATAATCATTACCAGCTACACGGCTTTTTACGAAGATGGCTCAACATTGGTGGTTAATCTTAAAAATTATGACTATGGCGAAGGCTCATATTTTGCCTCATCATCCGCCTGGAACGAGCCGCCTTTTCCTCCCGTTGAGGATTTTGACACTGTATTTCATCCCTCCCTTTCTTTACAGCAGCAGTTTGGATTTCAGTCAGGAGCAATAGGCTCATCTTTTTCTGATTCTGGACTACTGTTCAAGGTTGACGAAAGCTACGGTGTTTCAATGATCAATTTTAACTATATGTTTCAGCTTCCCGACTGGAGCATTGGCAATGGCGGCATCCATGTTCAGCATTACGACTTCCCTTATCATTACCATTTAAGTTTTTCAGGTGGTTTCTTTAAAACCTACACATCCCCTTATCAGGTTGATGAGTCAGGAAACCTGGCACTTATGATGATCGGAATTTCTGGCCTTATTTGGGCGCGTCGGCGCAGAAATGCCCAAGGCAATATCAGTCAGCCCTTGAGCTTTGCCAGATAAGGACCCAAGCGCTTGCCCATCTCGGTTCCAAGCGCTTGTAACCCGCTGGCCGGGCGAATCATAACTTCAAAATCAATGATTTTTCCGGTTTCATCGAACTGAATCATATCAATTCCTTTAAGCTGCTTGTCTCCCACGCGGGCGCTGAACTCAAGCACAACACTAAGGCCATCCGCGCTCGCAAGCTCCCGGTGATACTTAAAGTCTTCAAAGACCTTGCTCACTGTGTTCAGAATCATCGAGACCACTGGCGCACCCGGATAAGGTGTGTGAGCCATCGGGGAACGGAATACCGCGCTCGGTGCGAGCAATTCCGGCAGTTTAGTCAGGTCGCCGGTCAGGAGCATGCTGTGCCAGCGTTGCAAGGCAGCAGCAGCCTGCGGATGAAGTTGTAACTCACTCATATTCGGTACCTTTTATACGTGGAGTAATGCTCATTCAAGTTGTGACAATCGCTTCTAACGCTTTGCGCAGCCGGGCAACTGTTTCATCCACATTATTCAGTTTATCCAGCCCAAATAACCCCAGGCGGAAGGTGCGGAACTGGTCTGATTCGTCGCACGCCAGTGGCACGCCAGCAGCAATCTGCAGGCCCTGATTGCGAAATGCACTAGTGTTGTGAAGATTTACATCCGTGGTATGAACAACCACCACTCCTGGTGCTTCAAATCCTTTTGCAGCCACACTCTTGAAGCCAAATTCACTGAGCAACGCACGAACTTTTGTGCCTAATTCTTCCTGCTTCTGATAGACGGTTTCGATACCAGCTTCGAGGGTAGCATTCATGGCGTTTCGTAGCACCGCAAGAGTATCTGTGGGAACTGTTGCATGGTACGCATGACCGCCATCTTCATAAGCTTTCATAATCTGGAACCACTTCTTCAGATCCATGGCAAAGCTGCTGCTTGTGGTGTGCTCCAGGCGCGTGATGGCGCGATCACTGAACCCGATCAACGCGGCACAAGACGATGCCGTCCAGCCCTTTTGTGGTGCTGTGATCAGAACATCTACACCACAAGCTTTCATATCTACCCAGAGAGCACCGGACGCCACACAATCAAGTACAAACAGGCCATCAACCTCGCGTACGGCCTCGGCGACGGTTTTCAGGTAGCTGTCTGGCAGGCGCATACCTGAGGCTGTTTCAACGTGGGGTGCGAAGACCACGGCGGGTTTTTCAT
>DATJDA010000047.1:0-4769 GCA_035497695.1 Marinobacter sp.
CGTCAGTGTGGTTACACCTACACCGTTCATGGGTGAGGGCAGAAGTGCGAAGAGTACGTGTTGATCCGGGGAGAGCGCATCGCTGGGGAAGAAAGTGTCGCTCGGGAAAAACGTGTCACTGGGGAACGACATTTCAGAGCCACTGGATTCGTCGTAGTAGCGACTGTTGTCATCAACGCTGACCGCCAGTAATAGCGGGCCACGGTAGTTGCCGATATTGGGGTGATTGAACAACCCTTTGCTATCAGTCGTGGTCGTGGCCAGAAGCTGGCTTTCCTGGTCTTCCAATGAAAGATTGAAGCTCAGCGAGCCCGCCCGGTAAATACTGACAGTGGCATCTGATACCGGACCCAGGCTGACAGCACCACTAACGCTGACGGGCTTGGGTTTGTCACCATCACTACTGCTGCTTGAACTGCCACCACAAGCTGTGAGTAATGCTGATAGAAATAGCGCCAGAGCAGCGAAAGCTACCCTGCGTGGTAAGACTGTAAAGTTTCTGGAGGACAACATTCGGAATGAAAAATTAGTATTCACTGCACTCTCCCTGTCAATTAACTGCTCGTAAGCGCCAGATCATTTGAAAAATCGTGAGTACTGGGCCTTACTTCCTTGTACTGAATGAATCAGAGCAGAACAATCCCTCATACGGGGGACTGCCGGGAAGTGACATCCCTCGTTCAGGTGATAAGATGTGTTTGATATGTGGCCATATTAATTGGCTAAGATGTTATCGCTTGATGCAGGGAGCAGAGATGCAAGTGGGGTTGTTGGTGGAGGACCACCATGATGCGCGGGCATGGTTAGAGAGATCGCTCAATACAGCTTTTCCGGGTATTAAACTGGCCTCTAAAAGCACGCTGGCAGAGGGCTGTTTCACCGTTAATAATCTTTGCCGTGCAGGCATTGTGCCGGATATTGCAGTAATTGATCTTGGTTTGTCGGATGGTTGCGGGATAGAACTGATTCGAAAACTAAAGTTGAAAGCGCCAGAGTGTATCTCTGTTGTTGCAACCCGTCATGAAGATGATACCCAGTTGTTTACTGCATTCAGGGCCGGTGCGCTAGGCTACCTCTTGAAACACCAGTCGCAAGCAGAGTTAACCCGACGCCTGTCGGGCATTGCCAATGGCGAGTCGGATTTGTCTCCTGCGGTCGTGCGGCGACTCCTGTCAGGATCTGGTCCAACCGCCGGCTCCAACGCGGAACCATTGGATGCTTTTGGTAAAGCAACTCTGGCCCGGCTGACGCCCAGGGAACGGGAAATCCTGCCGCTGCTATCCACAGGTTTTACTCTCGCAAAAATTGGTGATTTATTAGGTATCAGCCGTCATACGGTGGCGACTCATGTAAAACGGATTTATGAAAAACTGAGGATCTCCAGCCGTGCTGAAGCAAGTGTAGAAGCTGTGCGGATGGGATTGATTGATCCGTAGCCGGGCGGTTAGTCCTTATCTTCAGCCTTGTCTTTGGCCTCCATCTCGGCTTTTCGTGCCAAAATTTTCTTCATCTTTTCGTCTGAAATCTTCGAGGCATAGCCGGAGTCACGCAGAAACATCAGGCTGCCCAATACGAGTGCAATGGAAGCGATAAGAAATACCCAACCGATGACGGGCATACACGAGTCTCCATAAGTCTGACCAGAGGTGGAGCGATGGGTCAGTTCCCTTTGTTATACTCTGAGTGCCATAATTCATAAACGGCACGCTTGTATTTCAGTATAGAGCCTGTATCCACCATCGCACTAATGGGCTACTCATGCCAGAACCTGCTGCATTACAAATGTTGCACAACGTCATTCCCGACGCGAGGGATGGTCTGACCCGTACAGAGCGGACTATTTTGTATGTACTTGACCAGACCCAGCGCGAACTCGGTGGCCGAAATGTGCCAACAGCCATGCTATATGGGCGGGTACTTGAATATGTTGATATCAGTGAGGCAGAGCTTCAGGCGTGCCTGAATCGTTGGGTTAGCAGGTGATAATGATTAATCAGTCTCGTGGGGAGCCGGCCTGATATGGACATGGATATTCTGATTTTGGGTCTTGTTTTCAGCTCGATTGGTCTTGGATATTTTATATACGGCAGAAAACAGTCAAACTTGGTTGCCAAATATTGTGGTATTGCTCTTATTCTGTATCCGTACCTTGTTACCAATGCCCTTGCACTGATTGCCATAGGCGTCGGGTTGATGCTGATTCCACGGTTTATTGAGCTCTAGGGTTGGTGTGAGTTTTACTTACCGAGTAACTCGCCCACTGGTCGCAAATTAATAACATGATCGCAAAGTGATTTGATGATCATCAACAGAGGGGTAGCAACCACCAATCCAACCGGGCCCCATAACCACCCCCAGAAAATAAGCCCGATAAAAATGGCGACCGCATTGAGGCTTGAAATCTGGCTGGTAAGCCACGGGGTCAGCAAGTTGCCCTGAATGCTCGTGATGATCAGAGAGGTTCCGGCCACGACAACGGCCATATTCAAATCACCAAACTGAATAAAGGCGGCTAGCCCTGAGCCTATTAATATAAGAAACGGGCCAAGATAAGGGATGCCGCTGGCGATACCGGCCATAACTCCCCACAGTAGACCCTGCTCCATGCCGAGAGCTAAAAAAGCCAGCCAGGTCAGAATTCCCACAAACAGTGCGCCCAGCAACATGACGAACAAAAAGCGTCGTACCTGTTGATGAAATTCGTTCATGATTCTGGCAGCTTTGCGCATGTGCGCAAACGATGGCCCAGAGATCCTCACCACTTTGCGCCTGTAGAGCCGTCCTACCGAGAGCAGAAAATACACCAGTAGCAATACTGACAAGCTCTGAGATACAAGTACCAGCGCAGCCGGAGCACTCTGCAATACATAATTCTGAACATTCATCGGCTTATCTACCACTCTCACCGGGGTGACACCAGGCTGAGCAATTGCCGCCACACTTTGATCGGGAGCGGCCGAGTCCTCAATTTTTTTCGCAGCCGCCTGAGCCTTTTCCAAAAGACTATCTTCACTACGGGGTGCTCTGGCTTCTTTTCGTTGAAACTCATCAATGGCTACCGGGATTTTTTCCAGCATCGCCATGGCTTCGCGCTGTAGTGGAATGGTGGCACCGGCAATAATGCCAATCAGCAACGTTAATATGATTGCAGCACTTAACGGGCGGGGAATCTTAAGGCGCTCAAGTGCTGAAACCAGAGGGTCCAGGGCATAACTGATCAGTACAGCCACAACAAGTGGCAGCAGAACCGCCTGGGCCCAATCGATAAAATAGAGAGTGGCAATGGTGGTCAGAACAATCAGCGCCATACTACGAATATTGACGGAATCAATGAGCTTCGCGTTAGCAGGCTCGCCCGCGCCTTCTTGCTCTCTGCTTTGCTTTATGGTCATGGCCCTGATTGCCTCGGTGCAGTTGTTGATTGTGCCAGTGTGATCTGAAGAGCTCAAAACAAGTTATCGGATGCTTTTGTCTTATTAATCGAAAGTGCCATAAAAATTCCGACAAAAGTACCGAACTTCAATGATAAATCGTAAAAGTGCACTAGAGATTCTTTAGAGCTGAAAGTAAATTACAGATTCTGTATACTTTGTCGCCCACTTTTCAAAACATCAGGGCGGTGTTTTTCACCCTCCATTTTTTATTTTTCTCGTTATTTACACACTTATCTTAATAGAGGGCGACTTATGAATGCCATCGTCAGGTTTCCGAACCGTATTCCAGCCACCGAGTTCGAAGAAAGGCGTTTTAAGGTATATACCGATCGTCAGTTGGATAAAATTGAGGCTATCCGGCAACTGCCAGCCGATACGTTATTTGAAATGAAAGTGGTTGCCAGCGTACTACCGTTCCGGGTGAATGAGTACGTAATAAATGAACTGATTAATTGGGAGCAGGTACCGGATGACCCCATTTATCAACTGGTATTCCCCCAGCGGGGCATGCTCAAAGACAAAGACTTTAACCGTATGGCAGCGCTGCACCGGGAAGGCGCTGACCGGAAGGAAATACAGGCGCTTGCAAAAGACATCCGCGACAACCTGAACCCGCATCCAGCCGGGCAAATGGAAATGAACATGCCTGTGCTGGATGGCGAGGTGCTGGACGGTATTCAGCACAAGTATCGGGAGACCGTGCTGTTTTTCCCCGCGCAAGGCCAAACCTGTCACTCCTATTGCACCTTCTGCTTCCGCTGGGCGCAATTTGTCGGTGACAAAGACCTGAAGATGTCCAGTACCGAAACACACAAGCTTCATGGCTACTTGCAAGAGCACAAGGAAGTGACCGATCTGCTGGTAACCGGCGGCGACCCGATGGTGATGAAAACCAGAAGTCTGGCACAATACCTTGAGCCACTGCTGGCGCCAGAGTTTGATCATATTCAGACAATTCGCATTGGTACCAAAGCGCTCACCTTCTGGCCTTATCGTTTTGTTACTGACAAAGATGCCAATGAGCTGATTGACCTGTTTGCCCGATTGGTGGATGCTGGTAAACACGTTGCGATCATGGCGCACTACAATCATTGGCGGGAAATCAGCACTGATATCGCCGAAGAGGCTATCCGTCGTATTCGTTCCACCGGGGCTGAAATCCGCGCTCAAGGCCCCTTGGTCAAGCACGTTAACGACAATGCAGATGCGTGGGCCAGGCTCTGGAACAAGGAAGTTCAGCTGGGCATTATTCCGTACTACATGTTTGTAGAGCGCGACACGGGTGCTAAACATTATTTTGAAATACCACTGGCAAAGGCTTTTAATATTTACCGC
>DATJDA010000048.1:0-9801 GCA_035497695.1 Marinobacter sp.
GGGCAACAACTTGCATATCAAGCTGATCGCCCTTGCCGCCAATTGGTTTAATAGTCAAATCGTGCAAGGTTACAATCCGGGGAAGACTCGCGACGCTACTAACGAACGACGCCAGTTCATGATATGAGCCAGAAACGCGGATATTGATTGGCAACTCTGCGTAGAAGTCTCTGCGCTGCTCCGGCTGCAGCTTTACTTCTTTCAGCACAAGCCCACTACCGAGCGCCGTATTGGTTATATCTTCCAAAAGCCCCGGAACTTCGGTTTCGCTTGGGAGCTGTCGAACCAAAGCCCCAAAAGTCTCTTCCATTTCCAGCATCTGCGCCTTGAAAACCGCCAGATTTGCAACCTGATAGGCCTTCGATTCATATTTCGTACGCAAGTCCTGCTCGGTTTTTGTCACGCTATCCAGCCGCGTGTATTGATCCTGAATAAAGAACCAGTACCCGCCGCCAATAATCAGACCAACAACTATCAGCACAACAATGGCCTTGATGGGCGCGGGCCAAATTCCTGCGTTATTAACATCAAGATCATTGATATCAAAATCATTCAGGCTTTTAAGTGAGTCTGCCAGGCTCATTTTTTACCCTCCCCTTCGGGCTCGGGCGTTTTTTGCTGCACCGAAAGATTGAACTTACTGTATCCCGCGCGATTATTATCCGCTGCCGATACATTCGAAAGGGTGGGGTTGGTAAACCAGTCTGACTCTTCAAACTGACGCATCAATGCTGAAATCCGGCTATTGGATTCCGCCATTCCCACAATATTGATTCGCTCACCAGTTCTTTGCAGTTCGGTGTAATACAAGCCATCAGGCAGGGTTCGAACCAGTTCGTCGAAAACCCGAACAATGACCGGCCGCTTACCCTGCAGATCCTGAATCACCTTCATGCGCGCCAAGAGCTCGTCCCGCTTACGCTTGAGACTGTCTATTTCCTTGATTTGCTGATCCAGCGTTTTAGTTGCTGCCTCAATATAGGCATTTCTGGACTGCTGATTGGCGATACGGCTATCCATATCAGTTTGCCAAAGGAATACCAAGCCGCCGGCAATAACGACAGCACCCAGAATCATGACAATAAATTGTTTCTGCTTTTCTGCCCTGAGCTCTTCGCGCCAGGGCCTGAGGTTAATTTTTGCCATCAGTCGAAGCTCCTCATTGCCAAGCCGCAAGCTATCATCAGTGAGGGCGCATCATTGCTGAGAGCAGATGCATTAACTCGGGATCCAACCGCCATATCGGCAAAGGGATTTGCCACCAGAGTAGGTGTTCCGGTCTTTTCCTCGACCATTTCGGTCAGCCCTTGAATGGAGGCTGTTCCTCCGGCCAGAACAACGTAATCAACGGCATTGTACTGACTGGCTCCAAAGAAGAACTGAAGTGCCCGTGCGACCTGCTGAACCACTGCTTCCCGGAAAGGCATGAGCACTTCCGATTCATAGTCATCCGGAAGCCCACCCTGTTTTTTGGCCAGGCCCGCTTCCTCAAGAGACAACCCGTACCGGCGTTGAATCTCCTCAGTAAGCTGCTTGCCACCAAAAATCTGCTCACGGGTATAAACCGTTTTGCCATCGGCCAGCACGCTGAGCGTAGTCATCGTTGCGCCAACATCGACAATCGCGACAACCAGCTCTTCTCCCTGGGAATCAAGCTGGGGCTCAATCAGCTTGTAGGCCCGCTCCAGTGCATAGGCTTCCACATCGACTATTTTTGCAGTCAGGGAAGCAATTTCCAATGCATCTTCGCGGATGTCCACGTTCTCTTTGCGGCAGGCTGCCAGAAGAACATCGACCTGATCAGGATTGGTTTCCGAATGTCCCTGGACCTCGAAATCGATGGCGACTTCATCCAGGGGGTATGGAATGTACTGATCTGCCTCAAGGGTGATCTGGTCTTCCATCTCAAATTCGTTAAGGCCGCCGGCCATCTGAATGACCTTGGTTATAACGGCCGATCCGGATACCGCCACTGCTGCCTGTTTCACGCTCGTGCGAGACTTGGAGGCAACGCGCTTGAGCACATCCCCCACAGCCTCGACATCCGTGATATTTTTCTCAACAACGGCATTAGCCGGCAACGGCTCAACTGCGTAGCTTTCGACCTTATAACGGTCGCCCTGCTTCGACAGTTCCAGAAGCTTGACCGAGCTGGAGCTGATATCCACTCCTAACACTGCACTGGATTTCTTTCCGAACAGTCCGAACACGCGCTCACCCTATACCTGGTAGTTGCACCCGGTTAAGTTACTTATGTGTTTTTTATTTAAGAGAACTTCCTCACCTTTTCATCTACAATGGCTCTCTTTTATTTATTGAGAAATATTGCAGCGGTGAATTGCCTCTTCACGTCTTAAAGCAATTTCTTAAATGATAGACCTATATCCAACAGTTGTCAGAAAAAAATGTCTCATTTGTTGCGTACATCTCGTCTTTTTGCCTGGTTGTTTCTTACCGGACTGAGTGTCACGGTTATCGTCACTTCAGGCTTTTATCTTTACCTTCGTCCCGGATTGCCCCCCGTCGATCAACTGCTCGACATTAAATTGCAGACACCCTTAAGGATTTACAGCAAAGACAACGAATTAATAGCAGAATTTGGTGAAAAGAGAAGGGCACCGATCACAATCGAACAGATCCCAACAATTCAGTTACATGCCTTTATGGCCGCTGAAGACTCTCGATTCTACGAGCACTTTGGGGTCGACATCAAAGGCCTGGCGCGGGCTGCGATCGAACTGGTGTCCACCGGATCCATCCAGTCCGGCGGCAGCACCATCACAATGCAGGTTGCAAAAAATTACTTTTTGTCACGTGACAGGACCTTCATTCGCAAGTTCAACGAGATACTTCTGGCTCTTCAGATTGAGCGTGAACTGAGCAAAGATCGCATTCTTGAACTCTATCTGAACAAGATATATCTGGGCAACCGAGCCTACGGGATTGCTGCCGCGGCGCAGGTTTATTACAACAAACCCGTTGCTGAACTGACTCTTGCACAGATGGCCATGCTGGCCGGTCTTCCAAAAGCACCTTCAGCGTACAACCCTCTTGCCGACCCGGAGCGCGCGAAAGTCCGGAGAAACTGGATCCTTGGCCGCATGGCTGAACTCGGCTATATAACAAACGACGCCCGCGATCTGGCCAGATCCGCGCCGCTGACCGCCAGCTATAACGCGATCAAAGCCGAAGTGGACGCCGATTATGTAGCTGAAATGGCGCGGGCAGAAATGGTTCGCAGGTACGGCGAAGAAGCTTACACCGATGGCTACTCCGTGATCCTGACCGTTGACGGCACCAAGCAACAAACAGCCACTGATGCACTTAGACGGGGGCTGGAAGCCTACGATCGCCGGCATGGCTTCCGAGGGCCTATTGGCCAGATTGAAGCCCAGGACATGGCAGATAACAAGCTACAGGATCTTGTTCGCAACTACCCTCTTGTGGCATCACTGATACCCGCGATTGTCACCCGCGTTGATGACGACAAAGCGCAAGTCAGCGTATTCGCACGGGACATTGGCAAAGCGACCATGAGCTTTGACACCATGCAATGGGCAAGACGATACAAAACTGAAAACCTCACCGGCCCAAAACCGCAGAAGCCCTCAGATGTAGTTGCCCCTGGCGATGTGGTTTACGTGCACGTACTGTCACAAAATGCCGACGAGCAATCCAGCGACCTTCCAACTGTTTCACTGGCCCAGGCTCCCCGCGTAGAGGGCGCGCTGATTTCTCTGAACACAAAGACGGGCGCAATTGAGGCCTTGGCCGGCGGTTACAGTTTCAGGCAAAGCAAATATAACCGCACGATTCAGGCCAAGCGGCAGGTAGGCTCAACCTTTAAGCCATTCCTCTACCTGACAGCCCTGGAAAATGGCATGACGCCGGCAACAATCTATAACGATGCCCCTATTGTATTTAATGATTCCGAACTGGAAACCGCCTGGCGCCCACAAAACTCCTCGGGCCAGTTTTATGGCCCCACGCGCTTGCGCGAAGCCCTTTACCGTTCGCGTAATATTGTATCCATAAGGCTGCTCAGAGACGTCGGCATTCCGACAACCATTAACAACCTGAAACAGCTCGGAATCCCGACTGATGCCATGCCGAACAATCTTTCCCTTGCGCTGGGCAGCGGTCAGTTGTCGCCAATGGAACTGGCCAGAGGTCTTGCCGTGATTGCCAACGGCGGGTACGACGTACAACCATACCTGATTGAACGAATTCAAGATGCCTTTGGCACAACCCTGTATCAAGCCCCAGCAACCATTCAGTGTGATCAGAACTGCGACCAATTGCAGGCACAATACGCCAGTGAGCCTCAGATCGGCCCCGCACCTTCAGCGGAAACACCGTCTGCCACGACCGACAATGCCATACAACAGCCGCGCATCATGAGGCGATTAGCCGACGAGCGCTCTGTATATATATTGCATTCAATGATGCAGGACGTTATTCGCCTGGGTACCGGAAGGCGGGCACTGGCACTGGGCCGCACTGACATTGCTGGCAAAACAGGCACTACCAACGAGCAAAAGGATACGTGGTTTGCCGGCTTTAATCATAAAATCGCGACAACTGTCTGGGTTGGCTTTGATCAGCCAGCCCCCCTTGGCAAACGCGAATTTGGAGCAAGTACTGCGTTACCAATTTGGATCGACTACATGAAAGTCGCACTGAAGGGCACCCCGCCAGCCACGATGACTCGCCCAAACGGCATTGTTAATATTCGCATCGACTCAAAAACCGGAAAGCGCGCCAGGCCCGGAGAGGATGGGGTCTTTGAGATTTTCAAGGAAGAGGACGCCCCGCCACCACTGGCATCAGAAGACGACAGCAATCATAGCGGCAGTGCCGGTGGTGATGACTTGTCGCGCCAGATATTCTGACCGAAGTATTCGGGCACAAAAAAACCGGCGGGATCACCGCCGGTTTTTTTTTAATATCATGAACAAAACTAGATAATGTCGTCCATAGATTTGAGCGGGTAGTGCGCAGGGTATGGTTTGCGCGCAACACCGGAATCAACTGCAGCCCGGGCAACCGCTGCAGGCACAACTGAAAGCAGGCGGATATCCATCGGCTTTGGAATAATGTAATCCCTGCCAAACGCAAGGCTGTCCACATTATAAGCGTCACAAATTTCCCGCGGCACTGGCTCTTTAGCAAGCTCGCGAATTGCATGAACGGCCGCTACCTTCATCTCTTCGTTAATAACCGAGGCCCGAACATCCAGTGCGCCACGGAAAATGAACGGGAAGCCGAGAACGTTGTTCACCTGATTCGGATAATCGGAGCGACCGGTAGCCATAATCAAGTCATTACGAGTCGCGTTAGCTATTTCTGGGCTAATTTCAGGGTCCGGGTTGGAGCAAGCAAACACAACCGGATTTGGAGCCATTTTCTTGAGCTGATCCGCGGTTAACAAGTCCGGGCCAGACAAGCCAACAAATACATCTGCACCATCAATCGCATCATCCAATGTGCGCTTGTCGGTGTTGTTGGCGAACGCAGCCTTATACTCGTTCAGATCATCACGGCCAGTGTGGATCACACCCTTGCGGTCAAGCATAAAGATATTTCCGGCACTGGCACCACAACTGATCAACAACTTCATGCAGGCAACGGCGGCTGCGCCGGCCCCAAGGCAAACTATCTTTGCATCTTCAATTTTCTTGCCCTGCAACTCAAGGGCATTGATCATGCCCGCTGCCGTTACAATGGCCGTGCCATGCTGATCATCATGAAATACAGGTACATTGCATCTTTCAATAAGGATACGCTCAATTTCAAAGCACTCGGGCGCTTTGATATCTTCGAGGTTGATACCACCAAAAGTATCTGCAATGCGCTCAACTGTTTCGATAAACTCTTGGGAATCTTCCGTATTAACTTCAATGTCAAATACATCAATTCCGGCAAAGCGCTTAAACAACAAGCCCTTACCTTCCATAACCGGCTTGCTTGCAAGCGAACCCAGGTTACCCAATCCAAGAATCGCGGTGCCATTTGAGATGACTGCCACCAGATTGCCTTTGGCGGTGTACTTGTAGGCGTTCTCCGGGTCCTTGGCAATCTCACGAACCGGCTCTGCAACCCCGGGGCTGTATGCTAAAGAGAGATCACGGGCGGTTTTGGCTGGCTTTGAAATTTCAACACTCAGCTTTCCTGGCCGCGGCTTGGCGTGATATTCAAGGGCCGCTTCTTTCAGATCTTGAGACATTGCCACTGTTCCGTTTGTCACGTTCATTTAAAGGTAATAAACCGCGAGGCCTTACCCAGCGGAGCGCGCCATTATGGCCCCCCAACACTCAAACGACAAGTAGGAGGTTGAACATTTTGTAAACAGTCAATACGGCAAACTGCTTACCGGATAAAAAATCCCTTCACGCGTCATATAAAAAAAGCGCCCTTCGGGCGCTTTTTTGAAATCCTGAAAACAATCAGTCTTTCTTGTTGCCAATCCGGCCGCCAAAACGCTTCTGGAAACGATCAATCCGACCGCCGGTATCCATAACTTTCTGCTTGCCAGTGTAGAATGGGTGGCACTGGGAGCATACGTCCAGTTGCAGATCGTGCCCGATAGTAGAGCGGGTTTTAATGACGTTGCCGCATGAACAGGTTGCGGTTATGGCCTCGTACTTGGGGTGGATACCTTCTCTCATGGCGAACCTCTTTAGGTCATGCCGCTACCAGATCATGGGGGCTGCATTAACAGACCGGATGTCGGGCACCGCATGTTTGAATCAATGGACAAGACGGGGCACAATCATGCCCTGTCAGAAATAGAGCGCGAATTCTACTTGCAATCCGTTCGACAGGCAAGAGCCTGTACGCGAATCCCGCAATTTGCAATCTACAACGGAGCACCTGGTGCCATCCATTGCACGTATAGCCCTGAATCGTCCTTTACGACGGCTTTTTGATTATTCCATTCCTGATGGCCTCCAGGTTATTGCCGGGCAACGGATCCGAATTCCCTTTGGCCGCCAGCAGACTATTGGCCTGGTCGTCGCAACCGGAGTAGAGCCTCCTGTGGGAATTAAAATCAAGCCGGTATCTTCAGTTCTGGAGGACTGGCCTACGCTGCCTGAAGAGACATTCAGGCTGCTAAGCTGGGCCAGCAGCTACTATCAGCATCCGCTTGGAGAATGCCTTTTCACAGCACTACCGCCAGCACTAAGACGAGGGCGGCCCGCTCAGGAAAAGCCCGAGCTATGGTGGCAGGCCTCTGGCAGCGCCGACACACTCCCGCCAAATGCACACAAA
Source organism: Marinobacter sp. (assembly GCA_035497695.1). Taxonomy (GTDB): domain Bacteria; phylum Pseudomonadota; class Gammaproteobacteria; order Pseudomonadales; family Oleiphilaceae; genus Marinobacter. The sequence goes on from DATJDA010000048.1 coordinate 7,273, forward strand.
CAAAAGGCGCTTGTTTCCTGGCTGAATCAGCAAGCTGGCGGGGTGTCTGGCAGCGATTTAAGTAAAGCCGGGTACACCCGGGCACAACTCAATTCACTTCAGAATAAGGGCCTTGTTTGGTCAACCACCCGGACAACCAGCAACGCTATCCCAGAAAACCCCGAGATGCAGGCACGAACTCCACGCCTTTCGCCTGCGCAAACAGTGGCTGCCAGCCAGCTTCCGTCAGTCAACTCGGGATTCAGCACATCACTCTTATATGGCATAACCGGCAGTGGAAAAACTGAAATTTACCTGCATTATCTCAAACAAAATCTGGGTTCTGATCATCAGGCATTGATTCTTGTACCGGAAATCAACCTGACCCCTCAGACCGTTGCCCGATTCCAACGTTATTTTGGCAACCGCATTGCCGTATGGCACTCTGCACTGAAGGACAGTGAGCGACTTTCCACCTGGCTCAAAATACGCCACGGCGAACCCGTTATTTTGATCGGAACCCGATCAGCGGTACTGCTCCCCTTTACGAATCTGAAAACAATCATTGTTGATGAGGAACATGACAGTTCCTATAAGCAAGGAGAAGGATTTCGATACTCGGGCCGTGATGTGGCGGTATACAGAGCGCACCTCAATCAATGCCCCGTCATTCTGGGATCAGCCACCCCCTCTCTTGAGTCCTACCACAATGCCGTAAAGGGCAAATACACACTGGTTCGCCTTGAGGAACGCGCAGGTAATGCACTGCCACCCGCCATAAGACTTCTGGACATACGCAGCCGGCCACTGGACGGGGGGCTTTCACGCCCCGCCCTGGATGCAATAAAACACGCCCTGGATAACGGCGAACAAGCTCTGGTGTTTATTAATCGCAGAGGGTTTGCACCGGTAATGATGTGTTTCGACTGTGGGCACATGGTTGAATGCCCACGATGCGACACTCGCCTGACCTATCACCGCCGTGACCGGGCTATGCGCTGCCATCACTGCGATTATCAGGCTGCAGCCAAGGACCATTGCCCAAAGTGTCACAGTGAGGCCTTCAAACCCGTAGGACAGGGCACCGAGCGGACAGAAGACGTTCTGGCAACAACATTTCCGGACACACCCATAGTGCGTGTAGACCGCGATAGCACACAGCGTAAAGGCAGCATTCAAGCCATTCTGGACCAAGTAAACACAGGGGCACCGTGCGTTCTTGTCGGCACCCAAATGCTGGCAAAAGGTCATGATTTTGCAAACGTCACGCTGGTGATTGTCGTCAACGCCGATGGCGGTTTGTTTAGTGTGGACTTCCGGGCACCGGAGCAGCTTACACAAGTATTGCTGCAGGTTAGTGGCCGCGCCGGACGGGGCGAGAAACAGGGACAGGTACTGGTACAGACCTGCCATAGCGACCACCCATTGCTGAAAACCCTGTGCCATGGCCAATATCTGGACATGGCGGCTCAACTGCTGGCCGAAAGAGAAGCCGGTCAGTTTCCGCCTTTTCGTGCAATGGCAATTTTTCGGGCCGAAGGCGACACCATGGAAACCAGTCTCCGGCTACTGGATATTATAAAACCACTCATTAACGTGCCGGGCGTTGAGGTCTGGGGCCCCCTCCCCGCCCTGATTGCACGGCGCGCAGACCGCTATCGGGCCCAACTTGTACTCAACACGGCTAACAGAAAACATCTGAATACACTCCTGGCAAACGTTTGTGCACAACTGGATCAGAAAAAGCTGCCTTCGGGCGTAAAATGGATGATAGATGTGGACCCACAAGAAACCGGTTGATAAACGCATCGCAGCACCAAAGACCAGACCTCTTGCGCCAGCACTTTTGCTTGCTACGTAGCTTTCCGCGATAATACCCACCTTCTGTTTTCATCGGGCACCCTGCCCTTTTTCCAACTCTCCAGCAAACCGAGTCATCTGACAGCATGAAAGAGACCGTTTCCGACCTGCTCCAGTCTGCACTGGCCGCCCTTCAATCTGAGGGCATTCTGCCGGGCGACCAAGCCTTTACGCCACAAGTAGGCAACACCAAAGACAAATCCCATGGCGATTACGCCTGCAACATTGCCCTTATAGCGGCGAAAGCTGCGGGCTGCCCACCACGCAAACTGGCAGAAGCACTGATCAAAGCATTGCCTGAAAGTACTGCTGTAGACAGGGTAGAGATTGCCGGACCGGGGTTTATTAACTTTTTCATGAGTACCGCCAGTGCCTTTTCAATCGTTGACACCATCCTTAATGATGGTGGGCAGTTTGGCCGCAACAACTCTGGAAAAAGCGAGAAGGTGCAGGTGGAATTTGTTTCTGCAAACCCAACGGGCCCTCTGCATGTAGGCCATGGTCGCGGTGCCGCCATTGGTGACTGCCTGTGTCGGTTGCTGGAAGCTAACGGCTACAAGGTTACCCGCGAATTTTATTACAACGATGCCGGGGCCCAGATCAATAACCTGGCACTTTCAGTCCAGTCCCGGGCCAGAGGGTTGACACCAGACGACGCTGGCTGGCCGGAAGATGGCTACCGTGGCGATT
>DATJDA010000049.1:0-3156 GCA_035497695.1 Marinobacter sp.
ACCTGGTCGTCCTGGCATTATCGGGACGCTGTGCCTGCTGGCTAGACTCACCATTCAGTCAGTTATTACCGTCGGCAGATCTGCCAGTACGGATGATGGTCTGCCCTATTACTGAAAGGCAGCCAGGCCGGCAGTTAACGGTTAGTGGTGTCGTGCCCGCCTCATCGCCATCGGCAGTTACGGTTTTGTGTCTGCTGGTGTGAATAGTGCAGGTCTGTCCTCTCAGGCGCACAAGGGTGCGGGTACTTTTGGGAACACGCCTGTTGAACCTGACCTGCAGAAAGGCCAGCAGCAATTGCGGTATCGATCGGGGCTTTACTGCAATAACGTTCAGTAGACCATCATTGGCTGCCGCCTCAGGAATTTCGTTGCCTCCGCCAAAAAATGCTCCACAGGCGATAGCAATGGAAAGCCAGCGACCGCTCGCATAGCCCTCTCCACAGCGTATTTCAGCCTTGAATCCGCGTCGGGCATTTAGTTTTCGCAGCAGTTGCAGTCCGTAGCTAAAACGCCCGAACAGTTTTTTTTCGGTGGGCTCAGCCTCACGTACCGGTAATGTTCCCAGCCCGATATGGGCTACATTCAGAAACAGATTCTGGCCGTACTCAGCAACGTCAACCTTCTGGGTTTTTCCTTCGGCAATAAGCGCGCACAACGGGTCTGGCTGCTCGGGCAGGTTCAGGTTTCTCGCAAAGTCGTTTGCTGTTCCCGAGGGAAGTACCGCCAATGTGGCCTGGTTGTCCAGGCACAGCCGCGCCCCGGTATTTACGGACCCATCACCACCGGCTACCAGCAGCACATCGCCGGGCTGAATCTGTTTGGCCCAGCCAAGGTTGCTGAAATCAACGCATTCAGGATCACAGATGCCAGCCCTGGCCAGGGCCGCAAGCCAGAAGTCGCGGCCGCGTTTACCGTCGCCTGCTTTAGAATTCGATATCAGCCAATATGTCATTATTACGCATCCTGCTGTCCAGAAGGGGTCCATTATAGCCATGCATTACGGACTTGCAGCGCATTGCCCAGAGTTGAACAGCACCAGATTTCCTTTTAATCTCTTTGAGCTGGCACGCCTCTCTTATCGCCAATAGCAAGAGTAATAATGACTACCACACCGCTTTCTCACAATGAACAACTGGTTCTGGATGCCCTGGCAAAACATGCTTCGAGCACAGGCACAGCTTCAGGGCATGATATTCGTTTAGCCTTATTATCAGCAGGGCTTGGCAAGAAAGAAATTGGCATTACAGTGGGCGGGTTGGTGGAGAAGGGCGTGCTGGAACGCCTAAAGGTCACTGATGTCGATGGTTTTTTTTATATGGGCTATCGGCAGATATCGCCCAGATAATCCACTTCTGGCTACTCTGCCGGCTCTCTTGTTTTCAGCAAGAGTTCAGATCCGGCCATAGTGCTGATTTGCAGAGAGCCCAGGATGAGGCAGAGTGTGACGGTGAGTTGGTCAGAATTACTGCCCGCTACGAACAATAGGGATTGATAAACCTGTGGCTACAGTGTCTTTTGTGCGCAAAACTGTGCGCGGTATTGCATGGATTCTTGTCGGATTCATAGTGAGTTTGTTAGCAGTAATTTTATTGCTCCGATTCATAAATCCACCAACGTCCGCGTTCATGCTTGCGTATCAACTGACGGATTCCGGCAGGGCACTGGAGCAGGAGTGGGTGCCACTTTCAGACATTTCCCGGTGGATGCCGCTGGCGGTTGTGGCCAGCGAGGACCAGCGTTTTCTTGACCACTGGGGGGTGGATTTTGCCGCCATTCGTAAAGCTCTGACAGAGCGTAGAGCCGGAGACAGTTTACGGGGGGCCAGTACCATCACCCAGCAAACGGCCAAAAATCTGTTTCTATGGAACGGCCGAAGCTTTGTACGCAAGGGGCTTGAGGCCATGCTGGCTTTGTCGATAGACGTACTCTGGCCTAAAAAACGCATTCTTGAGGTGTACCTGAACGTTGCTGAATTCGGGCGCGGTATTTATGGTGTCGAATCAGCCAGCAGAATCTACTTTGGCATTCCCGCCAGTCAGCTATCGCCGACTCAGGCCGCCAGGCTTGCCGCAGTGCTGCCCAATCCCAAATTATTAAATGCGGAAAGGCCGTCTGCGTACGTATGGGAAAGAGTGGCCTGGATTCGCGGGCAAATGGCCCGGCTATCGGGTTTGCCGGATCTGGAAGAGCTGTACAAATGAGTGTTAGTGAGTAACTCGGCTGTATCGGCGCTCGGGCCGGCCAACGCTGCCATAGGTGACTGCCGCCGTCAGTTCGCCATTGCCAACCAGGTATTCCAGATAGCGGCGAGCCGTCGTGCGTGATGCGCCTATGGCGTTGCCGGCTTCCTCTGCACTCCACTGATCGTGAGACAAAATCACTTCGCGAATCTTATCCAGTGTGATGCCATCAATCCCCTTAGGTAGCCGGCCCTCACCGTTGGCTTGACCATCCTCTACTGAGCCTCTGGGTAACAGTGCATCAACTTCCCTCTGAGCTAACTGACTAAGGCCGGAAAGCTGGCGAAGGTGCTCTTTATAACGATTAACAGCTTCTTCCAACCGTTCAAACACCAGTGGCTTGAGAATGTAATCAAACACACCTCCCCGCAGGGCGCTGCGTAGCGTCTCTACTTCCTTTGCGGCGGTGATCAGGATCACATCGCTGCTACTGTCTTGTGCACGAAGCTCTCGCAGAAGATCCAGCCCGTTGCCATCCGGGAAATAGACATCCAGAAGGATCAGATCTGGCGACATAACCTCAATCAGATCGCGGGCGTCGGCAAGGGTGTGGGCAATTCCGCACAATTCAATATCGGCCAGCCGCTCTACAAACCGTCGCTGGATTTCCGCAATCTTGCGGTCATCCTCAACAATTAAAAGCCGGGTATTGGTCAAGACTCGGTCCTCATTTCGGATTGCTTGGGTAGGTAAAGAGTAAACCGGCTGCCGCTGGTTTGCAGGTTTTCAACGGTAACAGAACCGCCCCACCGATTCAGAAACTGACGTACCAGATATAGCCCGTAACCATGGGCTTCCCCTGCTTTGGTACTTGTGCCTTTTTCAAAAATCTTTTGTTGATCTGCCTCGGGAATACCGGCCCCTTGATCTTCAACTTCAAAAATCAGATCCTGACCAAGGTCGGTCATTGAGAGTT
>DATJDA010000050.1:0-12546 GCA_035497695.1 Marinobacter sp.
TCTTCAGGAACTCTGCGGGGTCGGGCGGGTGGTTATGATGCTGGCCACAGACGAGTTGCGAGTGGCACTGGTGACAACGCACTTACCGCTAAAAGACGTGTCTGCTGCAATCACGCAAGAACGAATTGCCCAGGTAGTGCACATTCTCAATGCAGATCTGAAAACCTTTTTTGGCATTAAGCACCCGCGCATTCTGGTGGCTGGGCTCAACCCCCATGCCGGCGAAGGCGGGCATCTTGGGCGAGAAGAAATTGACACAATAGCGCCCGCGCTGGAAAGTCTTCGGGCAGAAGGTATTCAGCTCACCGGCCCATTACCGGCTGACACACTGTTTACCCCGCATTGGCTGGATAACGCCGACGCAGCACTGGCGATGTACCATGATCAGGGCCTGCCGGTACTGAAGTTTCAGGGTTTCGGCCGGGCGGTCAATATTACCCTGGGGCTGCCCATTGTGAGGACGTCGGTAGATCACGGCACCGCACTGGATCTGGCTGGCACGGGGAAAGCCGATGCTGGCAGCCTGCATACCGCTATACGGGTTGGCGCACAGATGGCCGCTTGCAGAAAAGCCGCTAATCAAGAGAGTTGCTTGTGAGTAAAAAACCTGGCCACCAGGCTCGAAAACGGTTCGGACAGAACTTTTTGCACGATCCGGGTGTGATTGAAAAAATAGTCCGCAGTATCCACCCCAAACCGGATGATGTCATTGTCGAGATCGGCCCGGGGCTGGGTGCAATTACCGAAGAGATTCTGGCGATTAATCCGAAACTTCAGGTGGTAGAGCTGGATCGAGATCTGATTCCGGTGCTACGGACCAAATTCTTCAATTATCCGGATTTTCGTATTCACGAAGCCGACGCCCTGAAGTTTGATTTCCGCCAGTTGGTTGAAGATGACAAACCATTGCGCATTGTCGGTAACCTGCCCTATAACATTTCAACACCACTGATTTTTCATTTGCTGGCCCAGAGCGGTGTGGTGCAAGACATGTACTTTATGCTGCAAAAAGAAGTGGTTCAGCGCATGGCAGCCGTCCCGGGCGACAATAACTACGGCCGACTGGGCATTATGACGCAATATTTCTGCACGGTTCAGCCGCTGTTTGAAGTAGGGCCGGGAGCTTTTCGCCCCGCCCCGAAAGTAGATTCCGCTATTGTCCGGCTGGTGCCCCATAAAACCCTGCCGCATCCGGCGAAAGATCTGGGTGTGCTTCAGGCGGTGGTGCGTACTGCTTTTAATGCCCGGCGAAAAACTCTGCGCAAAGCCCTTGGTGGCATGATTACGGTTGAGCAACTGCAAAGTCTGGATATTAACGATGGCCTGCGTCCGGAAAATCTCAGCCTTGCCGATTACGTAAAAATTGCAGATCTGCTACCGGCTGAAGATGTCGGTGAGCAGTGGTCAGGCGAGACAGGTAATGACTGACTTCGCTATTGGAGATATTCAGGGCTGCTACGAGCCATTGCAGGCAGTTCTGGCAACTGCTGGCTTTTCCCCGTCGCGGGATCGCCTCTGGGTTGCGGGTGATCTGGTTAACCGCGGGCCATCGTCTCTGGCAACGCTGCGCTTTATTGAAAATCTTGGTAACTCAGCAACCGTTGTATTGGGTAACCATGATCTGCATCTGCTCGCGGTGGCTTATGGTGGTCATCATGCCCGCAGAAAAGACACTCTGGCAGATATTCTCAATGCACCAGATTGTGACCGGTTGCTGTTCTGGCTATGCCAGCAAAACCTGTGCGTATACGACGCTGAGCGCAATCTGATGATGGCGCATGCAGGTTTACCCCATATCTGGAGTATTGACCAGGCAATCGCCTATGCCCGTGAGATAGAAACGGTGATTCGGGGTGCCAGTGCCCGTGAATATTTTACCGGCATGTATGGCAATAGCCCGGAGTGCTGGGATGAGCGTCTTGAAGGCATGGATCGCTGGCGGGTGATTACCAACTATTTTACCAGAATGCGTTTTATTGCCGACGACGGTACCTTGGAACTGACGACAAAGGAATCTGCCGACAGCGCCCCAGAGGGATTTTTACCCTGGTTTGAGCACGCCCGGAATGACGATACGCGAATAGTGTTCGGGCACTGGGCAGCGCTCGAAGGCAAAACTGGAAATGACCAGTTTGTGGGCCTGGATACCGGTTGTGTCTGGGGCGGCAGCCTGACCATGATGAATCTGGACACCGGAGAGAAAATTCACTGTGGCTGCTGATCACACGAAAACGGTATCGCCTGGTCTCATGCGTCTGCCGCTTGTTTTTGGGGCCTTTTTCGCATTGCTTGCCGTTATGGCGGGGGCCTTTGGAGCTCATGGCCTGCGAGGCGTAATCACTGATCGCGGGCTGGAGGTGTTCCAGACGGCGGTCACCTATCAAATGACCCACGCTATTGCCTTGATACTGATTGCGTTACTGTCCGGTTTTGGTCTGAGCCGCAGGCTGCTTGGCTTGTCTGCCGGTTTCTGTTTTGCAGGCATAGTGCTTTTTAGTGGTAGTCTATATCTGTTAGCGCTTACTGACATACACTGGATTGGCCCGGTCACCCCGATGGGAGGCTTATGTTTCATCATTGGCTGGGGCTTTTTGGTCATTGCCGGGTTGAGCCGTGGGGTGCATGGTTCCGGCGTTTGAGATAGCAGAGGCAGTTTATGCAAGTTCAGGTAAACGGAGACACAATGTTACTACCAGCCGGAGCAACCATTGCCGTCCTGATTGAACAGATGGCTCTTGCCGGCAAACGTCTGGCCGTCGAGGTCAACGAAGACATAGTGCCGCGCAGCCAGCATGTCGAATTTGCCCTTAATGAGGGCGACAAAGTAGAAGTTGTGCACGCCATTGGTGGTGGTTGATATTAAAGGAACCTTATGAACGAAACGTCCACAATTCAGATCCCCGAAGATAAACCTTTGATTATTGGCGGCCGCGAGTATCAGTCGCGATTACTGGTTGGCACAGGTCAGTATCGGGATTTAGCAGAAACCGGCGCTGCAATTAAAGCCAGTGGTGCGGAAATTGTGACTGTCGCAGTACGCCGAACCAACATGGGGCAGAATCCGGATGAGCCAAACCTGCTGGATGTCATTTCCCCGGAGCATTATACAATTCTGCCCAATACAGCCGGCTGCTACACCGCCAAAGACGCAGTGCGCACCTGCAAACTGGCTCGTGAGCTTCTTGATGGCCGGGATCTGGTCAAGCTGGAAGTGTTGGGTGAAGATAAAACCCTCTACCCGAACATGATCGAAACGCTGGCAGCGGCCGAAGCACTGGTCAGCGATGGCTTCAAGGTGATGGTGTACTGCTCGGATGACCCCTTGTTCGCCCGACAGCTTGAACAGATAGGCTGCATTGCCATCATGCCGCTGGGTGCTCCTATCGGCTCCGGCCTGGGTATTCAGAATCGCTATAATATTCGCCAGATTGTTGAGAATGCCGGGGTTCCGGTGCTGGTAGATGCAGGTGTTGGCACGGCCTCCGATGCGGCCATAGCAATGGAGCTTGGGTGTGATGGTGTGCTGATGAACACCGCGATTGCGCGGGCTAAAGCCCCGCTGAGAATGGCCAATGCCATGCGGCTTGCGGTTCAGGCTGGCCGGGAGGCTTATCTTGCTGGCCGCATGCCCAAGAAATTGTACGCCAGCGCATCGTCCCCCATAGATGGCACCTTTTTCTGATCTTTGGCACAATTCTTCATACTAATAAGCGAGGGCAGGCAAAACATGACCGGCCCCGGAAACAATAAACCAGAGCGCTGTAACCCTGCCATGACTGATCAGAAACCCAACCGTCGAGAGGCAATTCTTCACGCCCTGGTTGAACTCCTTGAAGCCGATCCGGGGGCCCGGATTACGACGGCGGTCCTGGCTAAAGCTGTGGGTGTTACCGAGGCCGCTTTGTATCGTCATTTTCCCAGTAAGCGAAAAATGTTCGAAGCGCTGATTGAGTTTGCTGAAGATGCTGTGTTCTCTCGCTGTCAGCTTATTTTGAAAGAGCAGGATGATGTCCGCATTCGCTTGCAGCAATTGACGCATCTGGTTCTGGTATTCGCGGAACGCAATCCGGGGTTGTGTTGTGTCCTGACCGGCGACGCCCTGGTGGGTGAAAACGATACCTTGCGCAAACGGGCATCCCAGTTTTTCGAGCGCCTTGAAATGCAAATCCGACAATGTCTGAAAGAAGGCGAAATTCGCCAGGGACTGCGGCCCCGTACCAGTGCGACCCGAGGCGCGGATTTTGTTCTGGTATTCACGGAAGGCCGGATTCAGAGATTTATCCGCTCTTCGTTCGCTCGACGGCCCTCTGCAGACTTTGAAGAAAGCTGGCAACTAATCGCTGAAGCGTTATGGGGTGTACCGGGCTAATACCCTGAGGCAGTCCGTAAAATCTGACGAATAGTTTGCCAGATAGCAGGAGCAGAAATAAGAATATCCCGCCCCCATAAATCGGCAGGATAACTTTCCGGCACATCACCAAAATGCCCGGCCGTGGCGCCTGCTTCCAGGGCAATCAGGCGTGCAGCGGCAAAGTCCCAAGGGCTGACATTCTCGTAGTAAATATCCAGACGTCCACAGGCAACCCAGCAGATATCCAGTGCAGCGGAACCTATTCGGCGCAGATCCCGGCACTGGTGAATCATCGCGTCCAGGCGATTGATTAGCGGCCGAAGGTTGTCTTTGGTGTAGGGAAAACCGGTGGCAAACAGCGCTTCCCTGTGGATGGTTGCACCGCTATGCTGAATCGTTTCGCCATTGAGCGTTGAGCCTTTGCCCAGCGTTGCCCGGAAGGTTTCATTGGTGAACGGCGCATGAACCACACCCGCCTGCACACGGCCTTTTTCAGCATAGGCGATAGACACTGCTACCTGTGGGTGGCCATAGGCGTAGTTAACGGTACCGTCGATCGGATCAACAATCCAAAGGGGCGTTTCCAGCTCTTCGGCCTGACTAAGATCGGGCATGGTCTCTTCAGACATGATGCGGTGGTGTGGAAAGCGTTCCCGGATGGCAGCCGTTATGAATTTGTCGGCCATAACATCGGCGTGAGTGACCAGTTCTGTCTGCTGCTTGTAGTCCGTACGAAGGGTATTTTCATCCCGTTCATGGCGTACCAGCTTGCCGGCGTCGATGGCCAGCTTTTCAGCAAAGTCGGTGATATTCAGGATACTAGCGGAATCAGACACGGTGCCCCCATAAGAGTCTCTGATCAGAGTGAGGGCACCAGTCTAGCATGATCAGTTCAGAGGCTGTTCAGCCACGTTTCCATTCTTTCTATGCCAGTCACCAGGCGTGGGCAGGCTTGCTGGACAAAGCTGTCATCAAGCGCACGACTGGCAAACTCACCACCGGCAAGTTTCAGGGCGCCAGCGCCATCAAAATCTACAAACGCCAGCCTTGCTCCAAGGTGGTCTGGTACGAAACCGAAGTCGCTGGCAGGCAGAATAGCCACACCCGTATTCTCAAGCAGTGCCTGGCAAAATGCCTGGCTGGTCTTAATGTTTTTCCTGGCCAGACGATCCTGAAAGTTGGAAAAATCCGGGAACACGTAAAATGCACCTTCCGGCATTTGCACTATCGCGCCCATATCTTGCAGATGACGGTGAACGTATTCCCCAATGACCTTGAGTACCCGGCGGGACTGAGTCAGGTAGTTGTCTATATCATCCCCACCGTCAAAGGCCGTAATGGCCGCAAACTGAGTAGGTGCACTGGTGGAGGTAAACGTTTCGCTGGCAATAATGGCCATGGCATCCAGCAGTGGCCGGAGTTCTTTCGGAAATATGAAGGTGCCCAGCCGCCAGCCGCCAGCTCCAGCCCATTTGCTTAGCCCGGTGCTGATAATGGTGCCTTCAGGATAATGCCGGGCAATGGATTTATGTTTGCCTTCAAAGTGTACTTCACCATAAATCTCGTCCGAGAGCAGAATCAGCTTGTACTTTCGGGCCACTTTGGCAAGTGCCTGCAACTGCTCTTCGGTGTAGGTGCAGCCCGTTGGGTTGGAGGGGTAATTAAGAATAAGAATACGCGGGCGTGAGGGGTCGTCCCGGCAAATAATATCCAGCTCCTCTGCAGTAAGCTGCCAGTTATTTTCCGCATGTGTGGGCAACCAGTGCACCGACCGGCCAATAATCCGGGCCTGCGGTGCATAAGACACCCAGCTAGGGCGGGGAATGAGCAGATCGCCGTAATACGCCAACTGAAGGATAAACAACAGCTCTTTCGAACCGGGGCCAATCAGAACATCCTCCCAGGTGCTGTTCATGTGTTCACTGCGGTTTATATAGTTGGCAATGGACTCACGCAGGCCTTTCAGGCCTTTAACGGGAAGATAATCCTTTTCATGGGCATGTTCCCTCAGTGACTCTACAACCCGCTCGGGAACCGGGAAGGGAGACTGACCAAGCCCCAGCTTGATGATGTCCCTGCCTTCCGCTTTTAACTGATTGCTCAGCTCATTAATACGAAGGGTTGCAGAGGGCTGAATGCCCCGGACGTTCAAGTTAATTGCAAAGTGATGATCAGTTTGGATGTTCATGGCCCCAGTCTGTTGTTTTAGAATGATTCGTTCAGTATAGGGAGTCTGAGCCATTCTGTAGCCGGGGTAGAGATAAGTGATTGCCGAAGCAGCAGGGAAGCTACGCTTCAGGAAAACGGTGCGGTTCAAGCTCCATGTGCATAATGCGCTGGCCCAGCATAATGACACGGCCGGTGTAGCGTTCTTCGCCTGTGGACGTGAAATCGAACAGAAAGCGCCGCCACACTCTGAGTGTTCCTTCAGAATCCCGCTTGAACCAGAGCCCGCGCAAGTAGACCGCATCGTCCAGTAGCAACACATCCATGGTTTTGCAGTAGTTGCCAACCGCGCGCAGGACAGAATCTTTGATGGCCTTGGCCCGCCACCAGTACCAGACAGCAAAGCCGGCGAGAGACAACCAGAAATAGGTTCCGAGAGTCACAGTATCGGCATTCTCCAGCATTGAGCATCAGGGTGAGGGTTCAGACTACCACATAAAAAAGCCCGGTCACTTTCAGATAACGGGACCGGGCTTTTTGTAGGCTTAATTCATCAATTTCCTGCCTTGTTGTGATCTTTGGCCAGCAAGATATAGAACGCCGGCAGTACAAAGATCGTAAACAGGGTGCCAATTCCCAAACCTGCACTGATGGTTAACCCAATAGCAAAGCGGCTTTGGGCGCCCGCGCCAATTGCAACCAGCAGCGGAAGCATGGCAAAGATCAGTGCCAGGGATGTCATGATAATTGGCCTCAGCCGTATAGCCGCAGCTTCGATCACGGCCCCGGTTTTGCTCAGGCCGCGCTCGATTTGCAGTTTGTTGGCAAACTCGACAATCAGAATCCCGTTTTTTGATACCACACCAATCAGAGTAATCAGGCCCACCTGGGTATAGATATTCATTGTGGCGTAGCCAAGCACGATGAACGCCATGGCACCTGCAACCGACATGGGAACTGAAACCAGAATGATGAATGGATCGCGCCAACTCTCAAACTGGGCAGCCAGTACCAGGTAAATTACCAGTAACGACAGGAAGAAAGTAACAATCAGCGCACTGCCTTGAGTGGCAAGCTGCCGGCTTTCACCTGTGTAGTCAAAAGTAAAACCAAGAGGGAATATGTCGGCTGAAATGTCTTCCATGTAGTCCATTGCGGTTCCGGCGGCAATGCCGGGCATAACGACACCCTGAACCGTCAGTGAGTTCAGCTGATTAAACTGATTGCGGCTGGAAGGCTCTATGTCCGTACTAAAACTGACGACACTACCCAGTGGCACCAGGGCTCCGGTGCCGGTACGAATGTAATAATCGTTCAGTGCCTGCGCATCCAGCCGGAATTCTTGATCAACCTGAGGAATAACCTGATAGGAACGGCCTTCCATGCTGAAGCGGTTGATATAGCCACCGCCAAGCATGCTGGACAGTGACTGGCCAACATCCTGCATCGATATGCCAAGGTCGGCAACGCGATCACGATCAACATGAATGCGGGTAACCGGGCGATCAAAGTTGACGGACTTTTGCAGGAACATAAAATTCCCGCTGGCCATCGCCTGGCCGATCAACTGATCAGCAACCTGATCCAGTTGTTCGTAACTGCCCCCAGTGGTGATAACAAACTGGAACGGCAAGCCACCCCCTGAGCCGGGCAATGAAGGCTGTGGGAAAACTGCGGTTTGCAGGCCTGTAACTTGTTTTAGGGCCGCGTCCAGTTGAGGCTGCGCTTCAAATTGCGAAATCTCGCGCTGGCTCCAGGGGTCCATTTTGAAACCGCCAAATATGGCATTTGGGCCGGTAATGCCGATGATCATGAAGTCTTCCTGGTAGCCAGGTACTTCTGCCATGCGTTTCTGAACTTCATCGCCATGCTCCTGGAGGTAATCCAGGGTTGATGTCTGTGGCCCCAGCCCCTGATAAAACAGAATGCCCTGGTCCTCAATCGGAGCAAGTTCGTTCTGGCTCATCGCCACCATAAAGTAGATGGAGCCAAGCACGATGACGGCGAAGAATACGATGACAGATTTGGTTTCCATCATTGAAGAAAGAACAGACTTGTAACCGTTCGCGAGGCCATTGAATACGTTTTCTACAGACTGCTCAAATTTGCCGGGGTTACCATGGGGTTTCAGTACCTTACCGGATAGCATCGGTGAGAGTGTCAGGGCAATGATGCCGGAAATAACCACCGTGCCAGCCAGCGTGAACGCAAACTCGGTAAATAGCGAGCCTACCAGCCCCCCCATAAAACCAATCGGGGCATAAACCGCAACCAGCGTTGTGGTCATGGCGATAATGGGTACGGCCATTTCCCGGGCGCCATTAACGGCGGCATCCAGCTTGGATTCCCCCTCCGCGATATGCCGGTGTATGTTTTCCACCATGATAATCGCGTCATCCACTACCAGGCCGATTGCCAGCACCATAGAGAGCAAGGTCAGCAGGTTCAGTGAAAAACCGAACAGCAGCATGATGAAAGCGCCGCCAATTAACGACAGGGGAACGGCGACCGACGGAATAATCGAGGCCCGGAAAGAACCCAGACAAAGAAACACAACCACCAGCACAATCGCCAGTGCTTCGATGAGCGTTTTGATTACTTCATTAATGGAGTCTTCAATGAAGTCAGAGGCATCGTAAGCAATTCTGGCTTTCAGGTCCGCGGGAAGCTGGCTCTCCAGCTCTGGCATTTCATCTTTTACTAATTTCGCAACGGTCAACGGGTTGGCGCCCGGCGCCAGTTCAATGGCTGCATAGGTTGCTGGCTGCCCCTTATAGAGGGCTAGCTGATCATAGGTTTCAGACCCCAGCTCCACGCTTGCTATGTCCTGAAGACGAATTTGCGTACCATTGACTTCCTTGACGACCAGATTCCGAAACTCATCCGGATCGGCAATATCGGTATCGCTGGTCATGCTGATTTTGGTGTACTTGCCTTTGGTGGCGCCGACGGCTGCCTGGTAGTTATTGGCGCGCAACTTGGCAACAACTTCTGTGGGCGTCATGTCAACGGCGGCCAGGCGCTCCGGATTCAGCCATATACGCAATGCAAACTTACGGCCAAACAGGCGCGCTTTACCCACACCAGGCAAGGCCTGCAGTTTTGGCTGAACGACCCGGGTCAGGTAGTCCGTGATCTGAGGTACCGCCATATCGCTACTGTAAAAGGCGATATACATGAGGGCTGTAGAATCGCCGGTGGTAGAACTGATGACAGGATCCTGGGCATCTGCCGGCAATACGTTACGTTGACTGGCTACCTTCGCCTGGATTTCTGCAAGGGCAGCGTTGGCGTCGTAGTTCAGCTCCATCTTGGCTTCGATGGTCGATACACCTTGCGAGCTGGTTGACGTCATGTAGTCAATACCACTTGCTTCAGCGATGGCCTGCTGCAGAGGTGTGGTGATAAAACCCTGAATCAGATCAGAGCTCGCGCCCGGATAGGCTGTAGTAACAGTAACGGTAGTGCTTTCAAGCTCGGGATACTGCCGGATTTCCATTTCCATGGCAGCCCGGACACCAAGCAGCAAAATCAAAAGGCTGATAACCGTCGCAAGTACCGGACGGTGAATGAATATGTCGGTAAATCGCATTATTCAGACGCCTCCTGCGACGCATCGGACTCGCTCTGAATTTCTACCGGCTGGCCGGCTCTGACCCTCAGTAACGCTTTGGAAATCACCGTTTCACCGGCCTCAAGCCCTGACAATATGGCAACTCGTCCATTACGCGTGTCTCCCGTCGTAATGGATCGGCGCTTTGCCACCAGGGTGCCCTGATCGTTCTTTTCGATAACAAACGCAAAGTCGCCATAGGTGTTGTAAGAAATCGCCGTGCGCGGAACGGTAACAACTTTAGTGTCACTCGGCTGAAGCGTCATAATTGTTGCAAACATACCGGGGCGCAGCTCGTTGTCTTTGTTGTTCAGGGTGGCACGAATGCGTACAGTGCGGGTTTCCGGACTGACAGATGTGTTTATTGCACTTACTGACCCGGCAAAAGTCTTGTCTGGCACTGCGGCAACGGTAACCTGCACAGGATAGCCGGTGGCAACATCAGGAAGGTTTTTCTCGGATAGCGTGAAATCCACATAGATCGGATTCAGCATATTGATTTCGACTATTGGCGTACCGGTTGCCAGATACTCGCCAAGGTCCACCATGCGAATACCCAGAGTTCCGTCGAAAGGTGCCCGTATAACCTTTTTGCTTAACTGTGCCTCAGCCTCGTTCACCCGTGCACGGGCGGAATCGAGGTTTGCTTTGGATTCATCGTACTGAGATTGCGAGACAGCCCGCTTTGGCAACAGATCGGACACTCGCTTGAACTCCTGCTCAGTAAGCTGGGCCTCTGCCTTGCGAGTGCGCAGTGCGGCCTCATCTGTGGCTGAATCGAGATAAATCAGCACATCGCCTTGCTTAACCTGGTCACCGGATTCAAAGTTTATAGACTTGATAACACCCGGCACTTCGTTAGCTACCTCAATACCATTAACTGCCCTTACGCTCCCGACAGCCTTGATACCGGGTGTCCACATCTCGATTTCTGCCTTGACGGCTGAAACCTGAACGGGAGGCTGTGGCTGGCTCAGTTTTTCTTTCAGCTGACCGAACTGATAGAACTTATAGCCAAAAATGCCACCAAGAACGAGGCCGAGAAAGATAATGACAATTACGAAGCGAGATGCCGTGCGCATAGTTCAGGTCCTGGAATCTGTGTTCATTCTAATTTTTTAAAGCATAGCATCCTACAAAAATCTGAGGATGCTTGAAAGCTATTTTGCTGAAATTTTGAGCACACTCCCTACTTGTAAACTGCTGAAATATATGTGCAGTGCTGGCATTGTCAACTCAGTCAGTGACAGAATTACGATTGCCTAGCGACTAAGGAACAATTCATGCACTGGATTCTCGGCATTGCCCTGGCGGCGGCCGTTTTTTTTATTCTGAAACACTGGGGTGAATTAACGCCAGAGAAGAAAAAAGCCGCCACCTGGAAGGTGGTTCTGGTTGTGGGCGGTGCCTTGCTGTTGCTGATGGTACTAACCGGCAGGATACATATGCTGACCGCTGCGGTTGCGGCGTTGATTCCCCTGCTGCGCAAACTGCCGGCACTGATAAAGCTGATACCATTATTCAGAAATGGGGGCGGCTTTTCGGCTGATAACCCGCATGGCACAGATGATACCGGAAGCTATCGGCAGCAGGCTGCAGCAACCCGCAGCAATATGACAGAGCAGGAAGCCTGCGAAGTGCTTGGGGTTCAGGAAGGCTGCAGTCGCGAAGACATTGTTGTTGCTCACCGACGCCTTATCCAGAAACTACACCCGGATCGTGGCGGCAATAATTACCTGGCCGCCAAAATAAATGAAGCAAGGAGTATTCTTCTCAGAAAGCATCAAAGCTGACCGTCAGGGCAGTATGTCGACCTTCACCTCAAAGTTCTGATTATTTTGCTGGTTACTTTTCACGCTGTAAGTAATGCCTGACTGCTGACGGGTTTCCGCAGTGGATATGCTTCCCAGCGAAACCCACTGGCCGGGCTGCACCCGCCGAACCGTCACTACGGCCTCGGTTTCATAGCCTGGCATGGTTGGCTCGCCCTGCTCGAACGACACAATATTCAGCTCAATAGCCTGGTTGGATATAACCTGTGGGCTTACCAAAAAGCCGCTTCGGGTTTCAACTTGCTGAAGAATGGCTGCCGGATTGCGGCCTCCGCGGATAGCTACGGGCAGGGTTCGGACCTGGCCGGATGAAATTTGAGCAGTCTGCCCATCTTGCACAATTAGTGAGCGTTCCCGGTTGTTACCAGTGCTGATGGTTTTACGCTCTACTACTACACCTACCTGATTTTGTGATGCAGACAGGCCGGTTCCTGATCGCTTGCCGCCAATGTCCGATTGCGAGCGTACGGTAATCCGCAATTGGGCAAGAGCAACATCCATGGTGCTGATCAGTGTGCTGATTTCATCCAGCGACTGTGCATCACCCCTGACGACAACCTGCTGGCGATGAGCTGTTACCGTGA
>DATJDA010000051.1:0-18985 GCA_035497695.1 Marinobacter sp.
TCAACCTGATCAGCCGGTATTATTGGTTTTGTTACGTGCTTCAAAACGGCTGGCTGTTACGAACACTCGTGAGCCGGCTGGATATTTTTGGGCAATTCCGGAAAGAGAGTTGCCAAATGCCACAAAAAACATTAGAGTCTGCGCCCTTAAATCAGTGTTGATACAGCTGATTTGAAACAGTTTATTGGAGAGGTGGCCGAGTGGCTGAAGGCGCTCGCCTGGAAAGCGTGTATACGTTAATAGCGTATCGAGGGTTCGAATCCCTCCCTCTCCGCCAATTAAAACCCCGGTTTTCGTGAGAAAATTCGGGGTTTTCTATTTTCTCCACACCAACAGGCGATTATTTGCCGGCATCTCGAAGTCTGCCTCCAAATCCAGTCCGTTTGCAGTACCGATTTTCTTCAGGTCATCCAGATCACGAATGCCCATTGTTGAATTCCGATTTTTTAAATATTCATCAAATTGCCGGTTGCTGGGGCTGGAAAACTGCCCGTTGTAATTGAAAGGGCCATACAGACAGAAGGCCTCGCCGTTATGTAGATTGGCTGACACACCCCGGAACATGGCCTCAACGTCCGGCCAGGACATGATGTGCGCAGTGTTTGCTGAAAACACACCATTAATGGGCGGAATCTGCCAACTACGGGTATTTACATCCAAAACTAACGGCCTGTTGATATTGGGCAGTTCCGCTTCCGCAAGCCAGGGCAGACATAATTGATAGTTCTCAGCCTGGTCACTGGGCTGCCAGATGATGTGGGGTAAATTTTTGGCGAAATGAACCGCGTGCTGTCCGGTGCCAGTGCCGATTTCCAGGATGGTTCCGGGCTGGTTGAACACCAGGGCAATCTTTTGAAGTATTACCTCTTTGTTGTTCTCGCAGGCTTGAGAGAAGGGTTTTGTTTGTATCACCAGCACCTCAGATTTATTGGAAACCGCTTGAATTTGTGTGTCCGGGTTAAATCAAGCCTACACTTTTCAGAACAAACACCCCAATGGTTATGGTGACGCTGGCCATAAGTGTTGTCATGGCGATGATATTCGCTGCCAGCCGATCGCTGCCGCCCAGCACCTTCACCATCACAAAACTGGTGGTTGCGGTCGGGCTCGCAAAGAACAGAAACATAAGCCCAAGTTCTGCTCCCCGGAAGCCACTTAGCCAAGCTGTGCCGGTACAGGCTACAGGCAGGAATACCATTTTCATCAGGCTGGCACTCATCGATGTCTGGCTGTTGCTCCTTAAGGCATTCAGAGACACGGTTGCACCGACGCAAAGCAGGGCCAGGGGCAGGGTCAATGACGCAAAATAGTCGCCGGACGTCATGACCCAAGTCGGCAGACGAATTTCAAACCAGGCAAAAGGTATTGCAGCAATTACAGACAGAATCAGCGGGTTGCGAAAAATATCCCGAAAGATGCGCTTTAAGCTTGTCGCTTGAGCGGGCTGGTAAGCAACGAGTACAACAACGGACAGGGCGTTATAAGAAATGACCACCAGTCCGAGCAGAATTGCCCCCGCTGACAGACCATAATCACCGTACAGACTCGCCGCCAGCGCGAGCCCAACAATACCGCAGTTGCCTCGAAAGGCTCCCTGAACGTATACACCCCGATCCTCTGCCGGTATTCGCCAAATTGCCCATAGCCAGGTCAGAACAAAGCTTACGAGTGTGGCACCAGTGAAGAAAATCAATAACGCGGGGTTTAATGCAGTGTTCAGATCGGTTCGGATAATGCTCAAAAATACGAGCGTTGGAAGGGTTGCCTTAAAAACCAGCATCGATGCCGTGTTGACGAACTCTTGGTTAATCCAGCCAATAACCCGTAGCCCGAGCCCGATAAATACCATCGCAAATACTGGCAGGGTGGTTTCTAGAGTTTGTAAAAATATGGCGAATAAATTCATACTCAATGCTCTAGTGCTACCCTTGGCCGCTTGGGCTATAGTGTTACAAAGTTTAACAAACGCGAGGATAAGGATGGAAGCCGTTAATCCTACACCAGGCCAGTTACAAAGAGTTTTGGCCGAAACCCCAAAAGACCAGCCCGTTGTTATGCTGAACCTGCTTAGTTTTCGTGATCAGGCAAGCTATACCGATGAAACCTCAGACTGTACCGGCCGCGAGGCTTATTCGCTCTACATGAAAGAGGCTGCTGCCTGTGTCAGAGCTGTCGGTGCAGAAGTTATCTGGTCCGGGCGCTGCGTCGGTTCACTGATTGCACCGCCAGAAGAGTCCTGGGATCAGGTTCTGCTTGTTCGTTATCCGTCGATCGATGCATTTATGGCAATGCTGGAAAGCCCGGAGTACAAGGGCGTTGCTAAACACCGCACCGCTGCAATAAAAGATTCACGACTGGTGGCAAACGTAGAGGATTAACGCTAAGTACCCATTAATCCGAATTGTTGAATAGCCATGTAACTCGCGGTACCGACTGCAATTGAGATCAGCGCATTACGGTACCAGAGGTGGATAACAACGACCAAAATGCCGGGAAGCAAGGCATCAAATCCTGGCAGGCTGGCAGCCCAGTTTGCAGATCTCTGTAAAAATATGGTCGCCAGCAATGCCATAACTGCTGCGGGCAAGAACTTGCCAAGATGCTGGATAAGTGGGTGGTCGGTGTGGCGTTCAAAAAACAGAAACGGAATCACTCTGGTAGCAAATGTTGCAATCGTAGCAACTGCTATAAATGCAGCCAGATAACTTGATTCAGCCATGTTTTGGCTCCTCACTGATGCCTGAATTCCTGATCTTGCGGTACTGAATCAGCAGAACGCCGGTTACAATAGTGATTGCGCCTATCAGTTGGTGAGCGGGGGGCAATAACAGCATTGCAACACCAGCGCCGGCCGCACCTATCCAGATGGGAATGCTGTCGCCAAGCGATTTGTACTGCTCTATGGTCAGCACTATAAAGAGAGCAACGAGTGCAAACTCGATACCCGTGCTGTCAAAGGTCACATTGCTGCCAAGCAGTGCACCCAGAGCACAACCAATAACCCAGTAAATTTGGTTGAATGCGGTAATCCGAAAATCTGTTTCTTGTTCAAAGGACCGATCTGACCCTCTGGGCCGGCTGGTAAGCAGGGAATAGGTTTCATCCGTAAGGCCGAAAATAAGATAGGGTTTGCGTTTGCCTGCGCCCTGAAACCGGCCCAGCAGCGAAAGCCCGTAAAACAAGTGGCGGGCGTTCAGCACAAACATAGCCACAAAAACTTCCACCAAGCCGGCATGAGTGGCAAGCAAGCTTACAGCAAGAATCTGGCCGGCGCCTGCGTATATGAGTACCCCCATTAATGGTGCAGCCCACCAGACGTAATCTAACTGGGTGACAAACAGAACGCCAAAAGCCATCCCAAGCGGGAGATAGCCAAACAAAATCGGGAGTGTGAGGCGAAATACAGACTGGTTCATTAGCTTCCAAACTTTTTAAAGCAGCAATGATAATTAACTCAGCGGGATTTTAGAAGCTACCCGGAGGGTTGTACGTATGAAGGTCGAATGGTTGAAGAACCGATTTGCCTTGCTGGGGTATACTTCTGTCTGTATCCACCGAAACAGGAGATCGTATGATTGACCAGGCAGCTCATCAGCGACAAACTGATCCGCGTGAGGAAAAGTTTATAGTAGACAAAGAGTTACTCCCTGACGATCAGTTAATCGGATTGGTTGAAGAGTACTGCACGCGGTACCATGGGCTTAACGATATGGAAAATCCCTTAGCCGAAAGCGAGCGCGTGCTGGCGGCGGTTAAACGGGGTGATTTGGTTGTTTGGTTTGACCCCGTTGAAAACACGGCGAGTTTGGGCGTGCACGCCTGAAGTGGCTATCTGAACAAACCCATTTTAGCAGCGGATATTGGCCATGTACCTACCCCGCAGAGCCGGTAAGCGGTACAATCCTGCTGTTTTCCTGAAAGCTGTGTGTGAGGTATATTTTGATCAGGGTATTGGTTGTAGATGACCATGAGCTGGTTCGTTCTGGTATTACCCGAATGCTGGCTGATAACCCAGACTTGGAAGTCATTGGGCAGGCGCCGTCCGGAGAAGATGCCATTGAATTTGTACGCAAGGAACGCCCGGATATCGTTCTTATGGATATCCGCATGCCAGGAATTGGCGGGTTAGAGGCAACACGTCGGATTCTGCGCATTGATGATTCTATTCGCATTATCGTTGTTACCGCCTGTGCAGATGACCCCTATCCCACACGGGTAATGCAAAGCGGAGCCACTGCGTACATTACTAAAGGCGCGGATATCCGGGAGATGGTTCGAGCGATTCGTATGGCCCATTCCGGCCAGCGTTATATCAGCCCCGAAATTGCCCAGAAGATGGCTTTGAAGCAGATGAGTGGTGATAAAGACGATGGCAACAGTGAGCTTTCGCTGTTTGAGCGGCTGTCTGAACGCGAAATGCAGATTGCCATGATGGTCGTCGATTGCCAGAAAGTTCTCGATATATCGGACAAGCTTTGCCTGAGCCCCAAAACCGTCAATAGTTATCGCTATCGGATTTTTGAAAAGCTCGAAATTTCCAGTGACGTAGAACTGGCGCTGATGGCAGTGCGGCTCGGATTGCTTGATGCCGACAAAGTTTGAAACAGAGGGTGACAAGGAGTTCGACAGCAAGGACTTCCTGAAACAACTTACCGAGCGGCCCGGCGTTTACAGGATGTATGACCAGGGCGGCTCAATTCTGTATGTGGGCAAAGCCTCCAACCTGAAAAAGCGGGTAAGTAGCTACTTCCGAAAAAGCGGGCTGGCACCAAAAACGGCGGCGCTGGTTGCCAAAATCAACTCTATTGAAACCACCATCACTGAAAGTGAAACAGAGGCTCTGTTACTTGAACAGAATCTTATTAAATCGCTTCGGCCCCCTTATAACATTCTGCTCCGGGATGATAAATCCTACCCTTATATTTACCTGTCTTCCCACAAGGATTATCCATCTCTCACGTTTCGGCGAGGCCGCACAAAAGAAGGTAGCGGGACCTGGTTCGGGCCATTTCCAAGCTCTGCGGCCGTCAAGGAAAGTCTTAACATTTTACATAAGGTATTCCGTATAAGAAGCTGTAGTGACAGCTATTTCAAAAACCGTTCCCGGCCGTGCTTTCAATATCAGATCAATCGCTGCAGTGCTCCCTGCGTCGGGTATATCAGCCCTGAAGATTATCAGGAAGATGTACGCCGCGCCGTTATGTTTCTGGAAGGCAAAAATCCGGCCGTCATCCGGGATCTGATGGATGCCATGGAGGAGGCCTCGAAAAACCTGAACTTTGAAAAAGCCGCGACATACCGAGACCAGATTAACCATCTTCGCCATGTTCAGGAGCGGCAGTCTGTGGACGGTGAAGGTGGCGATGCGGATGTGATTGCCGTTGCTCAGGATGCCGGAATTGCCTGTGTTGTTGTTATTATCGTGCGCGGAGGACGAGTTCTGGGTACCAAGGACTATTTCCCGCGCTACTCTTTAGAGCAAACTGAAGGCGAGTTGCTGGGGGCTTTTCTTGGACAGTACTATTTTGGCGGAAATGCGCACCGGGAAATTCCTCAGGATATTCTGGTCCCCGTTACTATTGATGAGCAGGAAGTACTGGCCCAGGCGCTCTCCGATGCGGCAAAAAGAGAAACACGTATTCGGGGGAATGTTCGGGGTGAACGCCGTCGCTGGCTGAAACTGGCGATGACCAATGCCCGGCAAACACTGTTAACTCACCTGGCAAGCAAGGAAACGGTATATCGTCGTTTGCTGGCACTTCGGGATCTTCTTGAGCTGAAAGAAACTCCCACTCGAATGGAATGCTTCGATATAAGTCATAGTAGTGGGGAAAATACCGTCGCATCTTGTGTGGTTTTCGATGAAAATGGACCTCTTAAAGCAGATTATCGTCTTTTCAATATTGAGGGTATAACGGCTGGCGATGATTACGCGGCCATGCACCAGGTTCTGACCCGGCGCTACAAACGAATGGTTGCGGGCGAAGGTAAGCGGCCGGATCTCGTGTTTATTGATGGTGGTAAAGGTCAGCTTAATATCGCCAGGGAAGTGTTTGAAACTTTGGGCATTTCCGATATCCAGTTAATTGGTGTTGCCAAGGGGTCGGCGCGCCGGGCAGGTATGGAACAGTTAATTGATGCGTTAACGGGTGATGTGTTTCGGGTGGCCGCCAACTCGCCAGCCCTGCACCTTATTCAACATATTCGTGATGAGTCTCACCGTTTTGCCATTACCGGCCATCGTGTTCGCCGTGACAAGAGGCGCCGTCAGTCAACTCTGGAGGGAATCGAGGGAATCGGACCGACGCGCCGCAGGAATCTGATCCGTTACTTCGGTGGGATACAGGAAATTCGAAAAGCCAGTGTCGATGAGATAGCCAAAGTTGAAGGCTTGAGCAAATCGCTGGCTGAAACCGTATATGCCGCGCTGCATAACGAGTAGGGGTTAAATGAACTTACCTAACATACTAACGCTTTCACGCATCCTTATGATTCCGGTGTTCGCCGCGGTTTTTTATATGCCGGCCAAGTGGAGTTATATGGTGAGTGCAACCATATTTGCCCTTGCAGCAGCTACCGATTGGCTGGATGGATATCTGGCCCGCAAGCTCAACCAAAGTACGCCATTCGGTGCATTCCTGGACCCGGTTGCCGACAAATTAATGGTTGCAGTGGCACTGGCGGTTTTAATTGAAGAGTATTCGGCAATTGTACTGACGATTCCAGCAACCGTTATTATCGGGCGTGAAATTGTAATTTCTGCTCTGCGCGAATGGATGGCAGAGATTGGCAGCCGAGCCAGTGTGGCGGTTTCCTATATTGGCAAAGTAAAAACCACAGCTCAGATGGTTGCAATTGTGGGTCTGCTTGCGTACCCCCCGGGTGTTGGCCTGGCTGATCTTGCTTTGGGGCTGTTGTATGTGGCTGCTGCATTAACACTCTGGTCTATGGGTTTGTATCTGAAGGCGGCCTGGCCTGATCTTTTCCCGGAGTAGCCGGCTGGTTACAGCCGGCAGCCCACTCACTGACAGAGTCCGATAGCATTGCACCGGCTTTGCTGAAACCCTCCACCACTTGCTCAATTGCAGTTCCTGCTAAGGGTTGATTGATCGAAAAGCTGTTGGCACACAAGGTGCTGCGGGAGTGACCATCCAAAATCCAGCTGTGCAGTTGGATAACGGCGCTGGCATTGCCTGAGTGATGCTCGGTGTGAAATCCGGTTAGCTCCGTGATCAGGCTTAAATCGGTAGCCGCGGGGCTGGTGTCGCTCACCACATATTTGAATCCGTTGCTTGCCCGTATGGCCTGCACCAGCACGTCGCGAACGATAACGGGCGCGGTGTCCCGCCAGCGAACCCCTTCATAAATCCGAAACTCCAAAACATTTGGCTTAACCAGTATCCGCGTGCTGTTAAACGGCTCGGAAGCATAGGGAGTGTCTACCCGAAGGCTGTAAGGCTTGGTTGCGCTGGCCTGGTAGGAGTGCTCCTGCGGGGAAAGGTCCATAACACGCAGCGGTTCGTGTTTCGGGAATATAGTGCATCCACCCAGACTGACTGTAACGATGACAGTAATCGGAAACAACAAACCTTTACTCACTTGGATAGCTCCCTTATTGACTCTCCACCCCATATTATTCCCGAAGGATCCTCGTCCAGTTTGCGTGCAAACCGGTTTAGACTGCGCAGAGTATTCCGAAGCTCGCGCAATGCGGGTGCTAATTCCCCCATGCCTTGCAACCCGGAATTGATAGCACCTTCGTTTTCCAGAGTCATGTTGTCTATGCGGGAGGTGACCGTTTGTATTGATATTAGCGCTTGTTCCATTGCCTCAAGCACAGGGGCGCCCTTGGTCTGCAAGAGATTATTGGCATTCGTTGATACCTGTGAGACCTTATTTGCTGCTTCTTCGGCTCGCTTGCCAGCTACTGCAAACTGTTCCAGAAGTGCAGACAGCTCATCCCGGTGTGAGAGCAGGGCGTCTGTGCCTTCCCGGGTATTCGCCAAAATAGCAGTCAGATCTTCTGTATTCTGTGATGAGAACAGACGATTAGCGTTTGTGAGCAGAAGATCCGCCTTTTTAAGTAATTCCTCACCATTTTCCAGCAAGTTACTGAAAGTAGATGGTTTCGCCATGATTAATGGCGGGTTATTTTTGTCACCTTCAAGTATCGGACTGTTTGGGCTTCCACCGCTAAACTGAATGTTCATGCTGCCGGTAATGTTGGCGAGCACGAGACCGGCTTGAGTATCTTCACGAATCGGTATCCTTCGGTCGACACGAACCAGTACCCGGACGTGGCTGGGGTTTTCCAGATCAAGGTTCATTTCGAGCACATCGCCAACATGAACGCCGCTGTATAACACCGGATTCCCCTTAGCAAGGCCACTTACTGCCTGGTCAAAGCCGATTTGGTAGTAAGTCCACTCCCGGTCTGCGTTGGATTTTCCAAGCCACAGAGCAAAAATAAGTGCGGCAGCAAAGGCAATAATCGTAAACAAACCAATGATTGCATGATGGGCCTTTGGCTCCATGGCAACTACTCCCCGGCCTTTTGTTGTGATGTTGACTGAGCACTGAGCGCATAGCTCGCCGCGCGCCCGCGGGGACCATTAAAGTAGTCCTGAACCCATTTATCCTCTGTTTTTGCCACGTTCTTAAGTGTATCAGCAACAAGCACCTTCTTTTGTGATAGAACGGCAACCCGGTCACAGGTGGAATACAGTGTATCCAGATCGTGGGTTACCAAAAATACCGTAAGCCCCAGTGCATCGCGCAGGGTGACAATTAACCGATCAAACCCGGCGGCACCAATTGGGTCGAGGCCGGCAGTTGGTTCATCCAGAAACAGAATCTCAGGATCAAGCGCTAGCGCCCGGGCCAGCGCGGCCCGCTTAATCATTCCGCCAGACAGTTCAGACGGGTACTTCAGCGCGGCCTCCGGTGGCAGGCCAGCCAGGGCGAGCTTCATCCGACCAAGCTCTTCGGCTTCCGGGCGGGTTAAACCGGAATGTTCAATCAGCGCAACGGCTACATTCTGCTGAAGGTTGAGAGAGCTAAACAGAGCACCGCGCTGAAACAGCACTCCCATACGCCTGTCGAGCATCGACCGCTCGCTTACAGACAACTCGTCGAGATCCTGACCAAGCACTCTTATCTGCCCGGTGGCGGGCTTGTTCAAACCCACAATGCTTCGCAGAAGAACCGTTTTTCCGGTGCCAGAGCCGCCCACCACACCGAGAATTTCACCACGAATCAGATCCAGATCAAGATTCTCATGAACGATATGATCGCCAAAACGATTGCATAGACCGCGCACCTGGATAACGGTGTTGGCTGCATTTCCGGTTGGTGTGCTGGTGTGTTGAAGTGACATATCTACCACCCCATTTCCATAAAGAACATAGCGGCAATGGAGTCCAGAAGAATAACCATAAAAATAGACTGTACAACACTGGAGGTTGTGTGTTCGCCAACAGACTGGGCACTCCCTTTTACCTTGAACCCTTCCAGACAGCCGATAACTGCAATCAAAAACGCAAATATGGGGGCCTTTGACATCCCCACCAGGAAGTGCTTTAGAGCGATATCACGCTCAATAATGGCCATGAATTGTGCCGGGTGAATATCCAGAGTCAGAGCGCACACTGTCGCCCCGCCCACCATGCCGGCAATCATGCCCACAAAAGTGAGAATAGGAAGGCTTACAACCATTGCCAGAACCCTTGGCAGAACCAACAGTTCAATTGGGTTGAGGCCCAGTGTGCGGATAGCATCCAGCTCCTCATTGACTTTCATTGAGCCTATCTGAGCGGTAAATGCACTGGCGGTTCGCCCGGCAAGCAGAATAGCCGCCAAAAGCACACCAAATTCCCGTAAAAATGAGAAGGCCACAAGATTCACGGTATAGATTGTGGCACCGAAGTCTTTGAGAACCGTTGCACCAAGGAATGCGACAACGGCGCCCACCAGGAAGGTGAGAAGTGCCACGATCGGTAACGCGTTAAGCCCGGTTTCATGAACTGCAGCAACGAATGACGTTACACGCCAACGATTCGGCCGTAATAATGTCCAAAACAGAGTGGCCAGGGTTTGACCGATAAAACGATTCAGTGTTTGCAGTAAATGAAATACGCTCTCAACTGAGCGACCTGTTTCGGCAAGGAACTCGATAATGGGCTGAGCCGACTGTGCCGGAGGTGCTGGCTTGGCAGACATCGCCTGTGACACTGCGCGTAGTAAAGCAGATGTTTCTTCCGGTATTCCGTGGGAGCCTGCTGAGGCAAATTCGTAAAGGCGCTCAGGTCCAACCAGAAAGATCAGTTGAGTGGCACCGGCGGTATCAACACGGCCCAGCTTTGACAGATCAACGGTAGCCGTATCCAAATCAGCTCTGGAAACTCCCTTTACTGACGCCTGCAGTTGGGCATAGTTGGCCAGCGTCCAGTCGCCCTCGATAACCAGTCTTCCGTTCGACAGGCTAGCTTCACCAGGGGAAAGAGTGATGGTGGGAGAAACTGTGTTGTTGTCATTGGTGAAACCGGTCACGTCGGCTTGCAGTCCTTTGGTCGTATAAAATTCTAGCCTGCAAGCTTAAAGGCTCCACTGATGATCCGCCAGCACTTGACGATCCTCTTCATCATGACTTGCCAGTACAATGGTAGTACCTGATGCTTTAAGTTCCAGTAACATGGCTCTGAGGGTATCGCGGGTGTCTGTATCCAGCCCGGTAAGAGGCTCATCAAGTAACAGAACAGGCTTGTCACGGAGAATAGCGCGCAATAGAGCGACGCGCTGCCTCTGGCCTCCTGAAAGCTCCGCCGGCATTCGTTTTTCAAGACCTTTAAGGCCGACTTTTATCAGGCCATCGGTAACAGCGCGCTTTTGGAATGGAGTCAGCTTCATTCCTGGATGAATGCCCAGGCCAACATTCGTTTCTACGTTCAGGTGTTCAAATAAGTTGTACTCCTGGAAAACACTGGTCATCGGGCGCTCCCAGGGGGGCAGTGGGTTCAGCAACGTGCCATTCCAAAGTATCTGTCCGGTTGCAGGCTCCAGAAAGCCTGCCAGCAAGCTCAGTAACGTGGATTTTCCGGATCCGCTTGGGCCATTGATAGCAATGCACTCGCCGGCCGCTACCTTAAAACCGAAAGACCATGGCCGGTCTTCAGGCCTGTATGAAAACGTAAGGTTTCTAACGTCAAGCATGGGTGGGTTCCAGTATTCTGCGTGAGTGCAAGGTTTGTTTTTCAACAGTAGGCGAACGCCTTCCCAGTAAACTGAAAATGCCGAACACAAAAAGCAGCAGAAGAATAAGCCAAAGGCCGGTGGCTGCTGCAGCCTGCATCTGATAGCTGCCCAGTTGCTGGTAAAGCAACACAGGTAATGTGGGTGAGCCCGGGCTGCCAAAAAGTGCAATTACCCCGAAATCTCCCAGTGACAGACCAATGCCGTAAGCCATCCCCAATGCCAGTGGGCGTCGCATCCTGGGCCAGTAAATCCAGCGCCAGCGATGCCAGCCGAGAATACCAAGTTGATCCGCCTGTTGAAGGGTAGCCGGGGCGGTGTTTTTAAAGGCTCCGCGAAGTAGCTGCAGAACAAAGGGTAACGCCATCAGGGAGTTGATTAACGAAACCAAAACAAGGCCTTCACTTGGCACCCCAAGCCTGGGCCGCAAAAGCAGGAATAGCCCGGTCCCCAAAACCAGTGGTGGTACAACCAGAGGTACATAGGCAGACGTTTCACACAGTCGGGATACTGTCGACGAGATGCGGGGGTTGCTGGCAAAGAGTATTAGCAGAGAGGTAACAACCGCCAAAAACCCGGCTGGCACAGCAATGATAAAACTCCGGATCGTTGCTGAACAAAGCCCCGATCCTGACACTCCATTGGAAGGTTGGAGAAAAGCATCTGCCAGCCCCGGGAACCCCCGAAAGAATACCGCGATTAATGGCAGCAAAAGAAAGATTGTGAAGGCAACCAGCAGAGATGTATTTGTTAGCAGGCTGACCCGGCTACTATTCTTGCGCCTGTCGTTTTGAGTCAGGGCGCGGTCTGGCGCAAGGGTTGGGCTGATGCCCTTGCGAAGTGCAAGCCACCAGAGTGCGCCACAAATCAGTAACTGAACCACGGCCAGCAGCGCCGCCCGTCCAAAATCAAACTCAAAACGCAGTGCCTGATATATGGCCACTTCAAGAGTGGTCGCTCTTGGGCCGCCACCTAATGTCATCACAATCGCAAAGCTTGTGAAGCACAAGGTAAATATGAGCGCGACGATGCCTGGCAATACAGGCCGGATAGCCGGCCATTCCACTGCGCGCCAAAGCCATAGCCTGCCAAGGGCAAGCTGACTGGCAATACGTCTTTGGGCTACCGGAGCATTTTCAAAAGCCTGGAGTAGTATCCGCGCAGCCAGAGGTGCATTAAAAAACACATGGGTGAGAACGATGCCGTTAATGCCATACAAGTTCCACTTCAGGAACGGGACCCACTCACCAAGAGTGGTGGTTAACCAGCCTTGACGGCCATAGATCGCTACAACTCCGGATACCGCCACAATGGTGGGAATAACAAGGCTGAGCTCCATTAAACGAAGTAACAGAGTGCGCCCAATAAACACCCTGTAACGATCAAGCGCTCGAGCCACAGGCAGGGCCAGCAAGAGGCTAAATGTAACTGAGAGCACCGCCTGCCAGACTGTAAACACAAGCACGTTACGCAGATAAGCACTGGCCCAGAGCTCAGAAACCTCAATCGCAGGAGCTTGCCAAAGTAGCGCACCGACACCACTCACCGCCAATACCGTAATGGCCAGGGCCAGCAGTATGCCGGGCCACCGCTGCCAACCCGGCTGGCTGTGGTGTGTGTGGGGCAGATTATTCATTGCAATGCGCTGCCTTATTGGGTCATGGCGTTCAGCCATTCGTCCAGCCATGCTTTGCGATTGTCAGCGACCGTTGCGGGGTCGAAGTACAGAGTTTTGGCAGGTTTAATCAGGCGGTCAAAGACATCCGGAAGCTCTGCTCCAAGATCTATCGCTGGGTACATCACATTTTTAAGTGGAATATTGCGTTGAAATTCATCGGTAAGAATGAACTGAAGAAAATCACGGGCCAGCTTTTTATGGGTTGATGAGTTCACAAGTGCCGCAACTTCAACTTGCAGATAGTGACCTTCAGAAAACGCCACTGCCTGATAGCGATCGGTCTTGTCGACAGCCATGTGATAGGCAGGGGAGGTGCTGTAGGACAGGATCATGGGGGCTTCGCCATTCATGAACAGCGAAAAATAGCCATCACTCCAGCTCTTTGTGGTTGTTAGTATCTTACCGCTGAGCTTTTGCCATTTCCGGGCAGCAGAATCGCCATAAACACTTTTCATCCACAACAACAATCCAAGCCCGGGAGTGCTGGTGCGTGGGTCCTGAATAATAATCTTCAGATCATCTGGCGCATTTATCAGTGCTTCCAGACTGGCAGGGGGCTCTGGCAGTTGTTGAGTGTCATAGACAAAGGCGAAGTAGCCCCAGTCGTAGGGCACATAGAGCTTGTCGGACCAGTCAATCGGCAAGTCGAGGGCTGACAGATCAATCTGATGAGAAGCCAACAGGCCAGTGTTCCGGGCTGTATCCATGGTGCTGGTATCCAGGCCAAGAACAATATCGGCTTTGCTGCTGGCACCTTCCAGACGCAAACGCTGGAGAATGTCGCCGCCACTTTCCAGAACGACGTAATTAATCTGGCACCCACACTGTTGCTCAAAAGCCTGCTTTACCGCGGGCCCTGGGCCCCATTTAGCAGCGAATGAAGGGTGGGTATAAATTGTGAGCTCTTCGGCGGGCTGGGCGGTCGCGGAAAAAGCAAGAAGAGTAGCCAAAAACAAGCCAGCGATGCGAATAAACATGACAGTGAATTCCTCCGATGCATGTAACAGACATACCACGCCGCGGAGGTCACCTTGAATGGTGAAAGCTCAATCCCTTCGCCGGCATGATCCGGATCAGGTTCCGCGGGTGTGGTCTCAGCCCATATGTTTTAGGGCACCCCGTTGAGTCAGGTAACAAGTGTATCACGATGGGGAAAAGAATCCCGTTACCAGTCGCCGATCAGCATTCTTGATAAGTGGCTATAAAATATCCAGAAACCCCCTATAAAACATAAAGTTGATAAAAGTAGTTGACGAAAACGGCCGAATCCGTAGAATACGCCTTCGTTGATCAAGCGGGAATAGCTCAGTTGGTAGAGCACAACCTTGCCAAGGTTGGGGTCGCGAGTTCGAATCTCGTTTCCCGCTCCAGTTTTTCCGGTATACGGATAACGTGATTAGCGGTCAAGTCTCTCACAGACTATCTGGGAGCATAGAAGCCCTTCCTTCCTTTGGGGCTTCTCAAGGCGCGGTGGCAGAGTGGTCATGCAGCGGACTGCAAATCCGTGTACGCCGGTTCGATTCCGACCCGCGCCTCCATTTTTCTTCTTCTTGTTGTTCTTTTCAATAATTTCAGAAACCGCTAATCCCGCAATTCAGTTGGCGACACAATTCTACTGCTTCTTCAATCGGTTCATTGCTGAAACATTCCGGCTTTTGAAAGCTGGGCAGCGTTTTCATAGATTTGAAAATAGCTATGTGTCATCCGGTGATCAATCTGCCACCGTTGCCTTTTCTGGGGTTGATCCGTCTGGCTGAGAGTGCGATGTTGTTACCCATAGAGTGATCATATTCCTGATCCGGTAAGTATTACTAAAGCCAGAATCAAGCCCGGCCCCGCGAGAATTACCATGACTGAAAAATCGGCCAATACCGCCAACGAAACGGTTGAAACGAGTGCCAGCGTTCAAACCCTCAACGAACTGGCCGCACTAGCGGACTATTCACTGATGAAAACGCTCAACCGCGACCCGGATGCCTCAAAGGATGGATGCGACCACGCGCCAAGGCAGGTCTTTAGCGGTCATTATGTGCCGGTCGTACCTACGCCGATAGAAAACCCGGAGTATGTGGCTCACAGCTTCAGCTTGTTCCGCGAGCTGGGGTTTGCTGATGATTTGGCCAAGTCAGACGACTTCATGCGTATGTTCTCAGGCGATCTGTCATCGGTTCCTGAGCCCATGAGCAACGTAGGCTGGGCCTGCGGCTACGCGCTGTCCATTATGGGTACCGAGTACGTTCAGCAATGCCCGTTTCAAACCGGCAACGGGTACGGTGATGGCCGTGCCATATCGGTGCTGGAAGTGGTTACTAATGGGCAGCGCTGGGAAATGCAGTTAAAAGGTGGCGGCCCCACACCGTACTGTCGCGGTGGGGACGGACGTGCAGTTTTGCGGTCCAGCGTGAGGGAATTCCTGGCACAGGAACACATGTATGCACTGGGTGTGCCTACGTCACGATCTTTAAGCCTGTACGTGTCGAAAACCGAGAAAGTCCGGAGACCCTGGTATTCCGAAGGCTCGCGTTCAAGGGACCCGGACACGATGGTTCTGGAGCCCGTAGCGATTACCACGCGGGTGGCGCCGTCGTTCATCCGGGTTGGCCAACTGGAGCTGTTCGGGCGCCGTGCACGCAAGAATGAACACCCGCAAGCAATGGCCGAGCTTGAGCAGATTGTGCTGCATCTGATTGACCGCGAGTACGGCGCCGAGATTCACCCCGAACTGACACTGCAGAACAAAGTTGTAGCACTGGCGCAGGCTTTTCGGGGCCGGCTGACATCGTTGGTGGCGAACTGGGTGCGCGTCGGCTACTGCCAGGGCAACTTCAACAGTGACAACTGCGCTGCCGGTGGATATACGCTGGACTACGGACCATTCGGCTTCTGTGATACGTTCAACCCGCGCTTCCAGCCATGGACGGGTGGGGGAGATCACTATTCCTTTCTGAACCAGCCTGTGGCAGCCGAGGCCAATTTCCATATGTTTTGTGTGGCGCTGAGGCCGTTGTTAGCCGGGCACGCACACTGCCTGAAACAATTTAATGAGATCAGAGAAGGCTTTACCGACGTTATGCTGGCCGAGATGGAGAAAATGTGGGCTGCAAAACTGGGGCTGAGTACATTCGATCGGGATTTGTTTCGTGATCTGGCGGGGCTGATGATGCAAACCCCGGTAGATTACACGCTGTTTTTCCGTGAGCTTTCAGGGATACCGGAGAATACAGATTCACTGAAGAAGAGCTTTTATAACAGCCCGGCGTACGCAGCAGATCCCGAAAGCTTCGACAAACGCTGGTCCGCCTGGCTTGACCAGTGGAGAGCACAGGTGGGTGTCGACAACTCGTCGGCGCGTGCCAGTGCAGAAGTCTCTAACTCGATGAAGCGGGTTAACCCGAAATACTGTCTGCGAGACTGGCAAGTTGTGCCAGCCTACGAACAGGCGGAAACGGGACACTATGAGTTGTTGCGAGAACTGCAAAACGTGATGACACAGCCCTACGCAGAGCAGTCGCAGCAAATTCAAGACAAATACTACCGGTTGAAACCGCTGGAACTCTTTGGCGTTGGTGGTGCATCTCATTACAGCTGTTCGTCGTAGTTTTCAGAACCAGTCGTGATATGTGAAACGTCTCCTATGCCCGTATTGTTGTCAGCTTTCGGCGATCGCCCGCTCTATTCTTTTGTCTGGCACAAGCCAGAGAAGTGCCACACCCACATAAATTGCCTGGGCTGCCCAGTAAAACACGAAAGATAACCCGATTGCCGCCAAATAGTGAAAGCCAGAAAAGCAGATTCAGGTTTGACCAGAGAATCCTGCCTGACACGTGTTCGGCAGCATGGATCAGATGGTGATGGTTATTCCAGTAGATGCCCACGTATATAAAGCTGAGAATGTAGCTGAGAAAACTGGGCAATATGGGGGCGAGAACGTCCATCCCTGCGCCTTCGGGAACTTTTAAGCCAAGGACCATGATGGTGATAACAATGGCAAGCACGCCATCACTGAATGCTTCCAAACGATTTTTTCCCATCAGCTATCCTGCTAAGTCAGGTTAATGGACTTTAATGACGAGGTCCCGGGTTGTGTGTAAAGTGACCAAAAAAATGAGGCTTGTCAGGTTACACAATGCACTCTTAGTGTAAGTATTGATCGAGATGTTCTTTTTGTATTCAGCCAACATACGCTTTCAAGGGAACCTCTAGCGAATGAATCCACATATTCTTGCGGCCGTTCTTGCTGCCATTTTCATGGGCACAATTGGCCCGATTTCTATTTATACCGATGCCAGCGCCGAAACTGTAACATTTTATCGCTTGTTCATCGGGGCTGTTTTAATGGGTGGTTTCTTCTTGATAACGGGCCAGAAAGACAAGATGTTTATCTGGCCGGGCATGAGGGTATTGGTAACTGGCGCGCTTCTCGCCGGTTTTGTGGTCTTTTACATTCTGGCCATGAACCATACCAGCATGGCAAATGCTGTAATGCTGCTTTACCTGGCACCTGTTACCGCGTCTGTTATTGCCCACCTGTTTATGGGGGAGCGGTTGTCGGTGGCCAGTGGTGGTTTGATCGGTGTGGCGCTGTTTGGATTTGCCATGATAATGGAGTTCAACTTCAACCTCACCGGGCGGGAAGACGAAGCACTTGGCCTCTTTTACGCATTGTGTGCCATGTTATGTTACGCCGCATTTATACTGATCAATCGACTGATTCATGAGCGCGTACATGTGTTAACACGCAGTGGCTATCAAATGCTGGTTGGTGCAGTTTGTGTGCTGCCTTTTATGCTGTTAAAAGGCGACACACTGGTAGGTGCACAGTGGGGTTGGCTGATTGCCGCAGGTGTCATTCCGGGTTTTTTGGGTATTATACTTACGGTGGTTGCACTCAGAGCATTACCGGCAGCAACCTTTGGCACCCTGGCATATCTGGAGCCTATTACCGTTGTTTTGCTGGGCTGGGTTCTGTTTGCTCAAAGCCTCAATACCTTGCAGATTGCGGGCAGTGTTCTGATTATCATATCGGGCGTGATTCAGGCCGTTTTGTCTCAGAGAGCTTCACGCTGGGTTGCGACCGGGCTCGAAACAGAAGCTGGTTAAGCGTTACCCTAATGTGAAGGTTCGAACTACGAGCATCCAAAAACGTGCCACTACCCCACATACAGCGGCAGGGCACTCAACGTTTGATAAAAACAAGGATAGGCCATGATTGAAGCGCTTTTTCAGCGTGATGGGGAGCTGTATCTACCAACACCCGCGTGTGGCAGCCCCTGGAGCCCCCGGCACCTGCACGGTGGATCGGTAGTGGGGTTAATGGCTCATGCCCTGGAGCAGGCCTTGAGCAGCGCAGATATGAACCTAGCGAGGCTCACCGTAGATTTACTCCAGCCAGTGCCCTCGTCACCATTGGCCGTGTCTACACGTTTGGTGCGTGGTGGTAAACGCCTTCAGATTTTAGAGGCGTCATTACTGGCAGGGGATAACGAGGTTGCCCGGGCAAGCGCGCTTTTCCTTGAGAACAGGCCGGTAACAATTCCGGAATATGGTCGTTTTTCCGGATCGGAATTTGAGCCTCCTTCCTCGCCGGTTGAAGAAAGCATTTCCGAGGCTGGTAGGTGGCAGAATCAGTATAATCCTGTGGGTCTGCACAGTACGACCAAAGCCGTGATCATTGAAGGTGTTACAGGTGGCGGGCAAGGAATTGCCTGGCTTAAGCTTCCTCTGCCGCTGGTGCAGGGGGTGGAAACAAGTCCTACTGTTATGGCGGCCACGCTTTGTGACTTCGGTAATGGGGTTGGTCAACTCGTCCGGGCTGAGAACATGGGATGTATTAACGCAGATGTCAGCCTCTATCTTCACCGGCCGCCTGTTGGTCAGTGGCTGGGGCTGGATGCCCGCAGCCGTATGCAGAATAGTGGTACTGGCCTGGTGGAGACGACACTCTTCGACAGCCAAGGGCCGATAGGTAAGGTCTTGCAGGCTATTATTACCATGACCATGCCGGGGGCAGAGGGGTAGAGGCTAAAACGGCATAGCCCCACCCTCGTCAGTACTTGATAA
>DATJDA010000052.1:0-2219 GCA_035497695.1 Marinobacter sp.
GAAGATTAAGTTCGTTCCGCTGAGCTGAGCGATCGTTCCCGCCAGTTTTTGATTCAGTGCAAATCCAGATAGCAGCCAGGCACGCAAACCAGGGCCGTTTACCGGAATCAGCAACACCTCATAACCCTGACCATTGATAAGGGCAAATGTCTGACCAAAACCTTCTGTTTTAGCGGTGCTGTACAGCGACTCGACAAGTTCGGGAAACTCCTTGTTAAGCGTTGAGGCCAAAGGATTTCGAGCGCTGTCCATCAGTATGGCAAAGTCTGCTCCGGCACGACGGCTGTGGTTTTCCAGAGCGCTGTCGAGAGTGGCTGGGTCACCTCTGGCAATCGCCGACCGAAAGCCGAAATCCTTCACCGCGATGGTGAGCCTGGAATAAAGCAGGCTGGTTCGGCCCTTGATGATCTCGTTGGTCATTTGCTCCCCTAGATCCAGCTTTTCCAAGGCGCGATTTTTTGCATCCTCGAACAGATACACCATCAGCATGGCGCCAATCACCAGACCTACCAGTGTGACCAGAGCAATCATAGTGGCAATAAGGCGCGCCCGAAAACCGAGGTGCACTCGCGCCAACATCAGAGGTTCCGGAACCGCTTCTGGAGAAGTTCCATCGAATCGTCGGTAGCCTGCTCCGGCGCCAGATCAATGCTTATATCTGCCGGATTGCGCACATCGATCGTTCGGGTGACGGGCTTGGTGTTGTCAGGCAAGCGTGGATGCCAGATATTCAGTGTTATGTAATTATCCGGGCTGTCAGTTGTATCCATGGGCAGGACAACCTGGCCGTTTGTATCAGTACGCCCAATGACATCCGTCCTGGTTACGACAACAAACGCCTGCATGTGGTCGTGAATATTGCACCCAAGCTCTACGATGCCTGGCTGATCGAACAGAATTGGGGTTTTTGGCATTCCGGCGTAGAGTTCAATATCGAAAGTTTTGGCAGGGGAAAAAGAGTAAACATGATGCTGGGTGTTGTCCCGGTTTGGAAATTCTACGTAGGAGCCTACGGGGATAATCAGTACGTGGGGATGAAATGCACGGTCTTTTTGATAAATCTCTGTTGTTATCGGCGTTGTGACACTGTCTTTATTCAGATAAACCACCGCATCTGCCACGGGTGTGTGCTGGCCATTCAGCACCACAGTAACAGTGAGTTCTGATGCCAGCGCGGGCATGGTGGACAGCAGTAGTGTCAAAGATACAGCCAAAAGAATTTTCATTAGCTTTCAGAGCCTTTCAGTCTAAACCAGAGCCTAATGAAAACCGGATATGGTTTCTTTCGAGAAGACTTTCCCAGTAGTGCCGCATCCAGTCCCAGGCGGTGTTATTAACCTGCTCTACGAATGGGTCCAGATTTAACTCATAATAATTTGGTGTGCCGGCAATCTGCAGGACGGTAACTGTTATGGCGTCGTCCAGCTCATTGGCGAAAGGCTCGCCGATGAGTTCATGGGCCAGCAGGTTGGCTCGGGTGGCTTCAAGGTCGACCAGCCTGCCAACTCGTGTGGAGCGGTTATTCTCATACATCTCTTCCATCAGTCGATGGCAAAGATACGCCCGAATCAGCAAGCCATCCAGACCATCGTAGCGAACCAGAAGCACCGATGGCCGGACAAAATACTGGATTGCTGCGTTGATAAAAGGCTGGAAGAGCCGTTCGATACCGGCTTCCCGGGAGCAGGCCGTTACACACTCAATGAGCCGTGGTGCCATTTCAATATATTCAACCGCAAACTGAAACAGGCAGGTGGCTGGCTGGTAGCCTTTAATTGTTACAGACGCAGGCAGAGCAACAGCTTTTTCTCGCAGTTGCTGCAGAAAGGTACCAGAGCGCGCCTCTTTCCGTCGCGCCTGATCGATAATTTGCAAAACCGCCTGTGGTGTCATTTCAGGAGGTGCTGATGCCTGAGCAGATCGAGGTCGCAATGCGCCTCCCATTACATGTGACAAATAACCGGGCAGGAAAAGAGCAGGAGATTTCCCATAACAACTTGCCTGCCGTTTTAGACTATTGTAGTCGACAATTTCTGGGTCGTTGGCAGGCAAGCGTTAAAAACGACAGTTGAAATGTTACAGATTGCACAAAACGTCAGGATGATTGAAACCACCGGCCCGCTCGGGTGTGTGACCAGCATAGCCAGCCCATGCTGACAGCCCGTGCCAGCATCAGGCAGATCAGTGAGAACCAAAGGCCGTGGTTCCCCCAGCTTGTG
>DATJDA010000053.1:0-8130 GCA_035497695.1 Marinobacter sp.
GAATCGGTGTCTGGTTTACGGAGTTTGGCTGTGCTCGGTGTTGATATATCAAAACCAGCTATCCTCGCAGCCACAAAACAGGGTTCGCAATTCCAGTGGGTAGTCGCAAGCAATGCAAATTTGCCGGTTCTGCCAGAAACAGTCGATAGAATTCTTTGCCTGTTTGGATTTCCAGTCTATAGCGAATTCGCAAGAGTTCTTACCTCGGGTGGACGAATTATCCAGGCCGATGCCGGTTATGATCACCTTCGGGAACTCCGTGAAATTATTTACTCAGAGCTGAAACCGCCGAGAGAGTCGAGAGGAGCTGTTCCGGAAGGTTTTGAGTTGCTCAGTATGGAAACGGTTCACTATAAGATTAATTTGCCCGGCAAGGCAGACATTGCAGATTTGCTGGCGATGACTCCACACTTATACCGGGCAAGCCCGGAAGGCCGGGAAAAAGCCGCGGCTCTTGAATCGCTGAGTGTTACTGTGGATGTGGCAGTCAGATGCTACGAAAAACGCAGAGTTTGATGTCACTCATTGTTTGTTTTCGGGGAGCAGTTTTTTCTTCTCACTTCCTCCCGATCTACTCCGTTTTGTGGCTCGCCCGATAATAACGGTATCGGCCAGTATGCGCAGGGCTTTGTTGGTCGTTCTCACCGATTGATAGATCTG
This sequence comes from Marinobacter sp., assembly GCA_035497695.1. Taxonomy (GTDB): domain Bacteria; phylum Pseudomonadota; class Gammaproteobacteria; order Pseudomonadales; family Oleiphilaceae; genus Marinobacter. The sequence goes on from DATJDA010000053.1 coordinate 661, forward strand.
TTGGCTAGTCTGGTCGTGCGTTTTCCTTACAACCAACACGTTCTGCCGGATCTCATTATCACTGACGAACATCTCAATCAGCCCAAAGGTTGTGTTGGAGATGGCCTTGTGTAATTTTTCGACTGCAGTAGCGCCAACCGATACCGTGCTTTCAAGAAGTTTTGCCCGATCACTCACTTCGAGAAGATCCATGCGGGCTTTCTGGATAACATTTTGGGCTGTCAACTGATGCACATGAATAATTCGCGCGGCCCGTCTGACACGAAGGAGTTGCCAGCAACTAACACTCAATGCCATAGATGCAATGGTAAGCATGAGCAGTGAAAGCGCTATGTTAAACATCTCAGAAAACCTCTATCGGTATTCAATTTTCATCTCTGCGTCGATTTCCCTCGCTGCCAATTCCAGCTTCAGCTCTTTCATCACTTCCTGGTAAACCATTTTATGGACCATTACCGGGAGCTTGTTTGCAAGAATTCTTGCGGATCGTGACTCACGCTTAGCCAGGGCAATAGGGTCAAGAACCCGCAATGTGATAACCAGTTCCGGATCATGCGCCGGGCCTGCTATATCGTTACTGGTTAAATCGTTGGCTTTCATCATATGCTCAATTAACCTTCTCTGTTGAAATACTTGCCAACAGAGAAAGCCGCTAAAAACAGCGAGAAACAGGCTGAATATAAGCAAAAACAAGGTCAATTCGGCTCTCCATTACAAGGCACACTTGCTGAGTCCCAGTTTGCATCAACAGGGCGTGTAAACGATTGGCCATAACGACGCACATACAGGCGCGCACGGGAAAGTAGGAAAGCTATACAAATGGTAAGATCCCATTCTGTTTGGCAAATCGCGACATAACGATAAGGATGAATAATGAGTAAATCAGCAGATAGGGCTTACGACCTGGTGGTTTTTGGTGCGACCAGTTTTGTCGGGCAAATACTTACCCGTTATTTGTTTGATACCTACAAAATTGGCAAATCCGTAAAATGGGCCATTGCCGGCAGATCGGCAGAAAAGCTCGCTGCACTTAAAGAATCGCTTGGCGGAAAGGCGACGGAACTCCCGGTAGTTCTGGCAGACGCCGCTGATGGAAAAGCGCTTCAGAGTATGTGCGAACAGGCGCGGGTTGTTGTTTCTACGGTGGGCCCCTATGCGCTCTATGGAGAAGCTCTTGTTCGGGAGTGTGTTCGCACTGGCACGGACTATTGCGACCTGACTGGTGAGGTTCAGTGGATTCGTAAAATGGTGGACAGCTACGAAGATGAGGCGAAAGCATCCGGTGCCCGCATTGTTCACTGTTGTGGTTTTGATTCGATTCCATCTGATATGGGTGTGTGGTTTTTGCAGGGAGAGGCAGAAAAACTGTTCGGAATGCCTTGCCGGGACGTGCGCATGCGGGTAAAAGTTGCCAAAGGTGCATTTTCCGGCGGTACGGTTGCCTCAATGATCAATATCGCCAAAGAAGTGGGCGCGAACCCCGAGTTGCGTAGGGAGTTGGCGAATCCGTTTTCAATTTGCCCGCCTGATGACAGACCGAAAGCACGCCAGCCGAATCTTAAATCCGCGGAATTCGACAAAACATTCAATGTCTGGCTTGCGCCGTTTGTTATGGGTGCGATCAATACCCGGATAGTACATCGCTCCAACGCACTTCAGAATGCGCGTTATGGTCGTGACTTTACCTACGATGAAGCGATGATGACCGGCAGTGGTATAAAGGGGCGTCTGGCGGCTTACGGAGTTATCGGTGGTTTGGGTGCATTTTTGGCAGGGTCTGCCATTAAGCCCACTCGTTGGATTATAGAAAAACTTGTACCCAAGCCTGGCGAAGGCCCCAGCCCGGAAGCTCAGGAGGCCGGCTTTTACGACCTTCGCTTCGTTGGCCGTACCGCAGATGGCAAAACCATGATCACCAAAGTAACCGGTGATAAGGACCCTGGATACGGCTCTACTGGCAAGATGTTAGGCGAAGCCGCCATGTGTCTGGCATTCGATGTGCCGGCTGATCATCCCGGCGGATTCTGGACACCATCTTCACTGCTGGGCGCCAGTCTGATGGACCGACTGACCAGCAAAGCCGGCCTGACGTTCGATGTGTTGGAAACCCGTTAATCAGGCGTGCTCATGCGGGTAGATAAATTATGCGGTCGGTGCCCGGAAGTGCTTCCGGGCTGTGCGCCAGGCTGATAATCGTTTGCCCCGTGAGCCATTTAGCAATTCTTTGTTTGATTAAATCCCGTGTGGTTGCATCAACCCCCGTAAAAGGCTCGTCCAGAATAAGCACGGGTGCCGGGCTGAGTAACACTCTGGCCAGGGCCACACGCCTTGCTTCGCCACCAGACAAACGGCTACCGGCGTTACTTAACCAGGTATCCAACTGATCAGGCTCGCTTGCAAAGCGCTCACGCATTTCAACCAATTGAAGAATCTGCCAGAGCTCATCATCGCTGGCCTCGGGTTTACCCAATAACAGGTTATTTCGCAGGCTGTCTTCAAACAGCACCGTTTGCTGGGTGAGATAAGCAAACCTGTCAATTGCTATCGTTCCGTGAGAAGGCTCTATAAGCCCGGCCAAAGCATCTGACAATGATGATTTTCCACTTCCCGAGGGGCCAACAATTCCAAGCTTGTCACCCTTTCTGAGCAGAATATTCACCTGTTCAAAAAGAGGGGGCTGATTGCCATGTTGTATCGAGAGTTCGCTTACAACTAACGCTAACTCCTCTGATAATTTTACTTTTTCAGCGTTCGATCGAGGAGCGCTTTCGCTAAGGTTTAACCGTTGTGCCGAAGCTTGGGTAGCACCAAGTTTTCCGAATGCTTCTGGAAGCGGAGAGTAAACTTCTGCCAGGCCCAACAAGGCGATGGGCAGCAAAACCAGTAACGGACCAGAAACAATATCGTCCTCAAACAAATAAAAACCAACCCAAAGCACGAACACCACTGCGAGATTAATTAACAGCGTCGATCCGGCCTGGTAGTAACCAACCCGGCTATCGGCCTTCACCTGTGCGGAAGTATGCTGACTGGCCTGGTGCATCAACCATGCAGTGTGCTTACTGGTTTGCCCGGCGGCTGTCAGTTCCGGGAATCCCTCAAGGTGCTCGATCACCGCGGACCTCAGCAACTCAAGGCGATCACTCTGGTCCCATACCGTTTTACGGGTACTCAAATAGGTGCCAATGGTGGCAAGAACCAATGCGATAGAAAAGAGCAAGATAAGGCCGAAGGCTATCGCGTTGTTGAATATTATGCCGACAAGCAATAGAGCCAGTGCGGTGATCAGAACCGCCAGTGCCGTGGGGGCAATCAGCCTGAGGTAGAGTGTATCCAGTGCATCTACATCGTTGGTCAGGCGTGACAGCCATTGCGCGCCGGTGAGTTGATGTCTGGAAACACTCGGGCTCCCCGACAAACGGCGAAATAGGGCTACTCGAATATCCGTCAATAAGCGGAGCACGGTATCGTGATTGTAAACCCGCTCCATATATCGGCCCAGGGTTCGGGACACAGCAAAAAAACGGATGCCGCCACCGGGCACGTACAAGTTGATGGCGGCCTGTAATCCGGCTGCTAACAACAAGCCAGCCAATGCCGTTTGCGTAATGAACCAGCCGGATAGCGCAAGCAGACCAATGCCGGAAATCAGAGTAACCAATAACAAGAGAGCCCCGGCCACCAGGCGCCCCGGACGCTGGAATATCAGGGCTAGCCAGGGTTTTAGTTCATGCATCATGAACCTCCCCATCGGCCACCAACAGTACGCGGTCCGCCAGCGACAGAAGCGCTTCATGATGCGTGGAAAAAATCAGCGTTTTGCCAGCCTGGGCAAGTGCGCCCAAACCTTTTAGTACGTGCATCTCGCTGTCCCTGTCCAGGCCTGCGGTTGGTTCATCGAGTAAAATCAGATCGTAGTCAGCAACGAATATCCTGGCCAGACTGAGCCTACGTGCCTGACCACCGGAAATGCCTTTTCCGTCTTCGGATATCCTGCTGTATATGCCATCTTCCCGGGTATCCAGCAAGGGGCCGAGCCCGGCACTCCGGAGGGCTGTTACAATGGCAATATCCGTCGCTTCAGGAGCAACCAACCGAAGATTGTCGGCCCACGAACCGCTTACCAAAAAGCCCTTCTGGCCCAGCCAGCCAAAACTGAAAGAACCGGCTGGCTGACCAAAGATGCTGACCGTACCCACATCGGGCCTGATAAAGCCTGCCAGAAGATGCAGTAACGTTGTTTTACCTCCCCCGGAGGGGCCAGTAAGGGCTACGCACTCACCGCGCTGCACAGTGAGATTCACACCCTGAAGTACCGGCTGCCCCTGTTGATAAGCGTGGGTAGCATTTCTGAGGTGAATCCCGCTGGCAGTGTCCGAATCCCTGTTATCTGGTTCTGTTGCTGACTGATTGCTTGTTGTTGCCGATGTGTTTAGCCGTAAAAGTAGCTCAGCACCCGCACCCAGAGCGGAGGCGCGATCATGATAATGCTGGGAGAGGGTGCGAAGCGGTTGAAAGAATTCCGGGGCCAGTAACAGAATAAACAGCCCGGAAAACAAGCTGAGATCTTCCGATGGCCCGTACGTAATAGAGCCAAGTAAACCAAAGCCAATGTAAATAGCGATCATGGCAATGGCTGCAGAGGCAAAAAACTCCAGTACCGCTGAAGAAAGAAACGCAACGCGCAGCGTTTTCATGGTGATAATGCGGTACCGGTCAGAGCGGTTCTGGATTAGCTCTGTGGCCCATTCAGTCTGACCGAATAGCTGAAGGGTTGTCAGCCCCCGCACTTTGTCCAGGAACTGCCCTGAGAGCTGGCTGATGATATTGAAGTGTTGTTGATTAAGCTTTTCAGCGCCCATGCCAATCAACGCCATAAAAAGAGGAATAAGAGGGGCGGAAAACAGCAGCAGAAGCCCTGCCAGCCAATCCAGAGTGAAGACCAGAGCAAGAATAACCAGGGGTATAATGACTGAAAGTGCGAGCTGAGGTTTAAACCGGGCAAAATAGCCGTGAAGTGCCTCAACATGATCAATCCACTCCCGCGCCAGCTCACCAGCAGAGGAGAGCCCGATCGCTACCGGCCCAACAGACTGCCAGTGATGATTGATCTGCTGCCGGACATCTTGCCGTACCTTTTCACTGCACCTGGATGCAAATCGTGCCTGAAAGCCCTGGGCAATGGACCGTATGGCAATAGCGAGTAACAGGCCTGAGAACAAGGGCAAAAGTTGAGCCGACTGAACGCCATTCACAATACCCAAATGAACAATCCGGGCCAGGAAAAACATCTGCATAATTGTTGCCAGGGCAGCAGTTAATCCAGCCACAATAGTGGCATTGATCCACCGACGATTTTCAGTAGCAAGCCTGGCAAGCCAAAGCCTGACCAGGCGCTGGTCGGATGCGGAAGGGGCTGATTTTGTCACCTAGTGATAGCCATCTCCGGCCCGGATCTTGCCTCGGAAAACCCAGTAGGTCCACGCGGTGTAGGTCAGAATTACAGGGATCACAAACAGCAATCCGATCAGCAGGAACATCTGGGAGCCATGAGCCGAAGAGGCATCCCACAAAGTGTAATCCGGTGGAACGACATAGGGCCAGCGGCTTACTATTAATCCGAGATACGTAGTTATGAACAGCACCATGGTGGCTGCAAAGGGCATTCCTTCCATGCGCTTACGAACCGACCGGAAGATCTGATAAGCACAAAGCAGCGTAAGTGCCGGTAAAATCCAGATGACGCTAAGGTTTGAAAACCAGCGATCTCGAACCATATCGTCCACAAATGGTGTCCACACACTGATAATCCCGAATATTACGAGCACGGTAACAAGCAGTGGCGTTGAAATTTGATAAGCCCACTCTTGTAAACGACCTTCCGCTTTAAGGATCAGCCAGGTAGCCCCCAACAACGAGTACCCGGCAAGCATGCCAATCCCGGTAAGTATGGTAAATGGTGTAAGCCAGTCCAGCGCGCCGCCGGTAAAAACACCGTTTGCCGTTTCAAAACCCTGAATGTAAGAGCCAACAACGGCACCTTGTGCGAACGCAGCGAGCGTAGAACCGCCGGCAAAGGCCCAGTTCCACAGATATCGGGAGGTGCGGGCTTTGAACCGAAACTCAAAGGCCACTCCTCGAAAAATCAAACCTGCGAGAAGTAGAAAAACACCAATATAAAGGGCTGGTAACAGTATGGAGTAAACCAAGGGGAATGCTGCCAGAAGGCCGGCACCACCAAGTACCAGCCAGGTTTCATTGCCGTCCCATACAGGTGCTACAGAATTCATCATTATGTCTCGTGATTCTTCGCTGGGGGCAAAGGGAAAAAGGATACCTACGCCAAGATCAAACCCATCCATCAGCACATACATAATGATGCCAAAGCCAATAATAAACGCCCAGATTAATGGTAGATCCAACAGTTCCATATCAGTGATCTCCCTTTTTCATTAGTTGATCGCCGTGGCTATGGCCATCAGGTTCAAAGGGCACATGCGCGGCAGAGAAGGGTCGCATGGGCCGGTCAGATTCATGCTTTTCATCATCTTCGTCTTCCATACCAACGTACAAGACACGAAGCAGATAATAGACGCCTGCGGTGAACACCACGGCATACACAACAACGTAGCCAATCAGAGTGAACAGAGCCATGCCGCCGGTGAGAGACGGTGTAACAGATTCTGCCTGGGTCATTAGGCCGTAAACCACCCATGGGGTACGGCCAGTCTCGGTAACAAACCAACCTGCCAGCAGGGCGATAAAAGGTGTGATGCTCATAAAGCGCAGGCCCTGCAAGTACCACCTGTTGCGCCAGTATCGGCCACCGATTCGAAGAATCAGGCCGGCGCCGGCAAATAAAATCATTAACACACCAATACCGACCATCACCCGGAATGCCCAGAATACAATAGCGACCGGCGGCTGATTGGCTGCAGAAACATCTTTGAGCCCCGGTACCTCGCCATCCCACTCATGAGTAAGGATAAGGCTGGCGAGACCAGGAATGCCGATCTCATAAAGATTCCGCTGATTTTCCTGATCGGGAATTGCAAACAGCAGCAATGGAACGTTGCGGGATGTTTCCCAGTTCGCTTCCATTGCAGCTACCTTGATTGGCTGATGTTCCAGCGTATTCAAACCATGGGAATCGCCAACAAGCAATTGCGCGGGTGCAATGAACAACAGCAGCCACAAACACATGGACAGTGCCTTGCGGTTTGCTTCAACTTCGCGCCCAAGCAACAGATACCACGCACTCACACCGGCAACAACAAAGCCACCCACCAGATAAGATGCCAGTACCATGTGGGCAAACCGGTAATAGAAGGATGGGTTGAAAATGGCATCAGCCCAAGAGGTAACATGGAAAACTCCATCTCGTAACTCAGTACCCGCGGGGGTGTGCATCCAACTGTTTGCAGAGAGAATCCAGAATGTGGATATCAGCGTGCCCACTGCTACCATAAT
>DATJDA010000054.1:0-25057 GCA_035497695.1 Marinobacter sp.
TATGCTTTCCGACAGCCTGCTCCAGCTATCGACATCCAGCCTGTCGAGAGTCATAGTCAGTTGGTGCGGACCATAACTCTCACCCTGCCAGCGGACTTTCTCAAGCCGGATCTTCCCACTGGAACTTACTCGCTCGCGGTTTGAGGATGCTTCACTGGAACCAGACACGCTAAGGCCCTGGAGTAAAACAGCAGGCTGGCCTGCCGGCTCAACGCGGGTAGACGCAATCCGCATTTCACCATTCCCTGTCCAGATACCGTCTCGCAAATACGCCATATTCTGCCTCATGTAGACATCAGAAATCCGGACGTTCATATCTGGCCCTGAGAGAGTCAGAGACGGCCACTTCAGAAGGGCTTCGGCGGTTGATCCGGCATCGCGGATACTTAAGCGGGCCATGCCTCCACTGGATGTCAGTGACTCGCCCGAATCCGCACTGATCAGATCCATCGCTGGCGCACGGAATTCAAGCGTAGCAGAACCCCACAGGCGGCTTTCAAGTGTCAGCTTTGGCTGCTCGCCATGAAACCAGTCAGCATTATCTGGTGACCAGCCATCTTTTGGCTCGAAGTTCATCAGGCTTCCGATAATGCCGTGAGTTATCCTGGCGCGATACGCTATCTGCTGTGATTCCCCTGTCTCGGGATTCAGTATTACCAGCGAGCCCTGCAGATCAGAACCCAGAAAACCGCGCTGGTATTGTTCACTATCCACCTGGATGAACGGTTGTGAGCGATTAATTTCCTGTGTTGCGGCCTGCCATTGCTGCTCGGTTAAATAGCCTACGAACCAAGGCATTGCACTGGCGGCGGCCAGCACCACTGCACTGGCAAATATCCACTTCTTCTGCAAGGAAGTTCTCCGTTTCAGGGTTTTCCGGTTATCTGTTCCAGTAGCACCAGTTGTGATGCCAGCCGTTCTTCGCCCTCAGCGGGCTGATTTACTATGTAACTGCCATCAGGCTGTAATATCCAGGCCTGACAGTTATCTGCAAGATAAATATCCAGATAATCACTAACCCGGGCTACCAGTTCCGGAGGCTCAATAGGAAATGCCACCTCAACCCGGCTGAACAAATTACGTTCTCTGCCATCCGCGCTGGAGCAATAAACCAATGGCTGATTTTTATTACCAAAGTAGTAAACCCGAGTATGCTCAAGGAAGCGGCCAACAATAGAGCGCACCCTGATATTCTCCGAAAGCCCCGGTACCCCCGGGCGCAAGCAACAAATGCCGCGAACAATCAAATCAATCTGTACGCCAGCCTGAGATGCCCGATAAAGCGCCTTGATCAGATTCAGCTCGGTCAGACCATTAAACTTGAAAATAATACGCCCTTCATCACCGTGCTCGGTCTCACGATTAATCAGGTTCAGCAAACGAGCGTGCAAGGTGAACGGCGAATGAAACAGTTTCTTGATTTTCAGGGCCTTGCCCATGCCGGTAAGTTGCTGAAACAGCTTGTTAACATCGTCACCAATAGATTCATCGCAGGTCATATAACTGTAGTCTGTATACACCCGCGCGTTAACCGCGTGATAATTTCCTGTACCAAGATGCACATAGCGACGCAGACGGCCCTCTTCACGGCGTACAATCAGCATCATTTTGGCGTGGGTTTTGTAGCGAACAACGCCATAAACCACAATAACACCAGCTTCCTGCAGGCGACTCGCCAGCTCGAGATTTTCTGCCTCGCTGAAGCGCGCGCGTAGCTCAATAACGACGGTTACTTCCTTGCCACGTCGTGCTGCATCGGCCAGGGCTTCAGCAAATTCCGAATCGGCACCTGTCCGATACAGCGTTTGTCGAATAGCCAGTACCTGGGGATCTTTAGCGGCCTGACGCAAAAGATCCACAACCGGACTGAAATTCTCATAAGGATGCAGCAACAGAATCGGTTGTTTGCGGATACTGTCAAATATTGAGCTCTTGCTGCGAATCTGTCTGGGAATGGACGGCGAAAATCCGGGGTAAAGCAGATCTGGCCGGTCAACAAGGCCGTCTACGGCCATCAGCCTGGCCAGGTTTACCGGGCCATTGACCTTATACAAATCCCGCTCAGTAAGACCAAATTCGGCAAGCAGGAAATCCACCATTTCCTGCGGGCAATTGTCCGCCACTTCCAGGCGCACACCATCACCAAACCGGCGGCTAAGCAGTTCACCACGTAACGCCGATGCCAGGTCTTCCAGGTCGTCCTCCAGCTCCAGATCGGCGTTACGAGTCAAGCGAAACTGGTAGCATCCTTTTACTTCCATGCCGGGAAACAGTTCCTCGGCGTGGGCGTGAACCATGGAAGACAAAAACACCATGTTTTCACCACCGTCGCAAACCTCATCCGGAAGGCGCACAAGGCGGGGTAATGACCGGGGAGCCGGTAAAATAGCCATACCGGTTTCCCGGCCAAATGCATCCTTGCCATCCAGCTCTACAATAAAATTCAAACTCTTGTTAACCAGGCGGGGAAACGGATGAGAGGGGTCCAGGCCAATGGGGCTGACAACCGGCAGAATTTCATCCTCAAAGTAATTGCGCACCCACTCGGCCTGCGCCGGCGTCCAGTCCCGGCGGCGCACAAAATGAATATTTTCCTTTTCCATTTCCGGAATCAGTACGTTATTGAGAATATCGTACTGTTCGTTAATGTAGTCGTGGGCGATCCGGCTGATTTCCGCCAGCACCTGCTCTGCCATCATGCCGTCTGCGCCAACGGTTTCCCGGCCATACTTCAACTGCTCACGCATACCGGCAACACGGATTTCAAAAAACTCGTCCATGTTCCGACTGAATATGCAGCAGAAATTCAATCGGTTAATAAGCGGGTGAGTGGTATCGAGCGTTTGCTTGAGTACCCGGTAGTTGAACTGTAACTGGCTTATTTCCCGATTAAAGTAGTTTTCACTGGCATCCAGATTCACTTCTTCGCTCACCGATGACTCACCTATCGGTGAGGAGGGGGCCTGCGCGCTGTCTGCTGCCAGCGCTTTTTCGGTGTCCGTCGTCATGATTTCTGATCCCAGTCTGATATGCTGGTTGCCGATACCCAACAGCGTCTTATTGTTGGCTGGTTCAATAGTGCCTTAACGTTGCTGATTTCGCAGCAGGCGGGCAGCCCGTACGGCAAAATATGTCAAAATACCATCCGCGCCAGCCCGGCGCATGGCCATCAGGCTTTCCATCATCACCGCGTTGCCATCCAGCCAGCCATTCTGCGCGGCAGCCATATGCATGGCGTACTCGCCACTAACCTGATAGACAAACGTGGGCACCTGCAGCTCGGTCTTAACGCGATGAACAATGTCCAGATAGGGCATGCCCGGTTTAACCATCACCATGTCTGCACCTTCGGCAAGGTCCATTGCTGCCTCGTGAATCGCTTCATCACTATTACCCGGATCCATCTGGTAAGTCTCTTTGCTGCCCTTGCCGAGATTACCCGCTGAGCCAACTGCATCGCGAAAAGGTCCGTAATAACTGGATGCATATTTGGCAGAATAGGCCAGTATCTGGGTATTCACATGACCAGCAGATTCAAGCGCCTCACGAATGGCCCCTATGCGCCCATCCATCATGTCGGAAGGCGCAACTATATCGGCACCCGCATCCGCATGGGAGACCGCCTGATTAACCAGCGCCTCGACAGTCACATCGTTTAGTACATAGCCATTGTGATCAATAATGCCGTCCTGGCCATGGGTAGTGAATGGATCCAGAGCCACGTCGGTTATCACTCCAAGCTCTGGCCAGGCTTTTTTCAATGCCCGCACCGCACGCTGTGCCAGCCCGTCGGAATCCCAGGCACCGGAGCCAGAGAGGTTCTTTTGCTCTGCAGCCACCACAGGGAATAATGCGATTGCCGGAATACCGAGCTCCACCAACTCTGCGGCCTGCTCAACCAGTAAATCAATGCTCAGGCGCTCTATGCCTGGCATGGACGCTACTGGCTCTCGCTGCCCTTCTCCCTCCAGCACAAATACCGGATAGATCAGATTGTCCGGGGTCAGGACATTCTCCCTGACCATACGGCGGGAGAAATCACTTACCCGGTTGCGGCGCAAACGGGAAACTGGATAAGCACGGGGAGTAATACTTGGCACGGATAACCTCCAGAATGGCTGCCGGGTGGCGCCGTGAAATGATGTTTCAAGGTACGTCATCACACCATCATACACGGCCATCGACAGAGGTTGCAGGCATCTGCAACACTCTATTGAGCACAATTTGAGAGCTGGGCTACCGGATGGAGTCCAGCGCCTGAGCCCGAATTTGCTCAGTTTCATTAAAATGCCGTGCCCGAAGACGGTCTATGGCTGTATCAAGGTCGGGGCCGGCAAGCCCCGAAGACATCAAGGCCGCACGCTCATCGGAATAAGCTTGCCAGCGATTGTCCCAAGCCTTTTGTTCCTGATCAAGGTCTGCCAGTCGTTGCCCGGCCTCTGCACCAAATACTTCATTTCGCCAAGCCTGAAGGGCAGCAGGGTTATCCGCGTATTTTTGCCGAGCCTGCTCATAATCCGTAAACCGACGGGTTTCTTCACGGGCTTTTCTCAGTGGCTCTGGCAAGGCCGCCTCGGCACGTGCGATAGCCTCTTGCCGTTGCTCATCGGTCAGATCGCTGTTTTGGACGATCCGCATCTGCTCGGCCTGAAAACCGTCAATGGCTTCCTCTTCACCAAAAAAGGCATCCGCCGTTGTATTGTCTAACCAGGTTCGGCGCAACGCCTGAATTTCATCCATCCGCTGCCGCACCTGTGCGGCGTCAAGCCTGCCCTGACCAGAGTTGTCATAAGACTCTTCAAGATCAGCTACCGCAAGTTTGTAATCCAGGTAAGCACCCAGTGTTTCAAGGGCCTGCCCCCTGGCCGGCTCGTCAAGGGCCCGCAGGGACTTTTCAATTCGCAATACCAACTGCTGTAACGATTCCTCACCAAGGGCAGACAGGAAGTATTCAAACATCTGGCGCAGTTCCGGTGTCGGAATCAGCGATCCGGTATTATCTACCAGCGCCCACCCATCAGGTACAGATGTGCCTGCCAGCGACGGAGGCAGCATTTCTGGCAAGGAAACTGTTTTACTCTTACCTACCATCTGTGACGGCCGTTCTATTCGACGATCCGGCTCAACAATCTGCGATTGTTCAGGTAACTGCTCCGCCGCTGGCACCGCTGACGCCGACAGATCATTGTCGTCAGTATTTGGCCACAGCCAAAGTACAGCAGCCGCTATAATCAACACCAGTGGTACCAGTGCCCTTGCAAGCGCTTTCATAATGGTAAGAACCCATGTGTTAAATGACTGAATCTGTACCAGAATATACAAGGCACGACAGGTTTACACGAGGATAGATCAGCGCCGGATCGGTTACTGAGAACGACGTCAAAAACAGGGCTGGGGTTCTGCTTCCAGCCCTTACAGACAAGATTCAGAGTGAACTGTTGTTAAAACCTGTTCCAGCCTTACGGGAAGACTCAGCACAGATGGCGGTGGTCACTTCCTGAATTTTTCCGCCTTCACTCAAAAAGGCATCAATATCTGCCTGCAGCTGTGCACGCATCCGCGCACGACCGGTAATGGAATGGTTGTCTTCACTGTCGCTACTCCAGTCTCTGAGTTGCTCCAGATTGCTTTCGTCGAATTCACTCATGGCTTTTTCTCCACCAACGAAAACAGATGTTCAAGTGCTGATACCCTGTCGGGCTACTACACTTCGTCTCGGCAAAGCGCTGTTCTGCACCTTACCTTGGCGTCTTTATAATCCGCTTTCATCGATCACGCTATTCTTTAGCAATGTTTTTTTTGTAATTTTTTGTAACTGATTATAAAGCCATGAATTTAAATGATAAAATGATTCGTTAAAAAAAGTTCAGTGATTGACACAAAGAATGAATAATGATTCACTACTTGCAAGGAAAGACTATGGCCTACCGCGAAACAGAAAAGATGCGACAACGCAAAGCCGAGACGCGGCAGCGGATTATTGATTGCACCTACGAATGCATTGCCAGCGGCGGTTTTCGCAACGCCCGGATTACCCGAATTGCGAGCCTGGCTGGCGTTGCCACCGGTACAATTTACCGGCACTTTGAATCGCAGGAAGAGCTGTTTGCCGAGGTGTTCCGGCTGGCAACGCAACGGGAAGTAGACAAGGTCGCCAAACTGCTTGCCACCAATGAAAGCAGTACTGACCGGCTGGAATCTGCCCTGAGACAGTTCGCTGAGCGAGCTTTGCGTGGCCCGATGATGGCTTGGGCGCTAATTGCGGAGCCCGTAGACTCAAAAGTAGACGAGGAACGGCTGACGTACCGAAAGGCTTACGCCAGCTTATTTGAAAAAGCGATTCGTGAAGGCATCGAAGAAGGGTGCATACCGGATCAGAACGCCCGCCAGAGCAGTACCTGTCTGGTAGGCGCCATTGCGGAAAGCCTGGTGGGTCCGTTATCACCGACTCAACTGGACGGGGCCGCAAGTGCCACCACCAACGACAACGACTCACTGGTCGACACCATCATTCGCTTTTGCATGCAGGGGTTGACCGGTACAAGGAGATAGCCATGAACACAGCACGGCAACCTTATCCGAAGACCCCGGACATTGGCGAGGCGGACCGCTTCCTGGCCACCACACATGAGGTATTCAACCAGCCTTCGGCGCTGGAGAACTACAACCTTTTTGAGCAGGACACTGCCTTGCAGGAAGCTGTCCACCGGGAAGGTGCCAGCGCGGCTCTTAATGACCTGAAGGCATTTGGCGCCCTTGCCGGAGCCGCCGACACGATCGCCCTTGGTTTTCTGGCCAATAACAACAAGCCGGTGCTCCATACTCACGACCGCTTTGGCCACCGTATTGACGATGTGGAGTTTCATCCCGCCTACCACGAACTGATGCGCATGGCCTTTGAAAACGGTCTTCACAGCAGCCCCTGGACCAACCCGGGCAAGGGTGCACACGTGGCAAGGGCAGCAAAATATTATATGCACTCCCAGATTGAAGCGGCGCACTGCTGTCCGGTTACCATGACCTTTGCTGCCATTCCCTCAATCCACAAACAGCCAGAACTGGCAAAGGGCTGGGAACAGCGCATTCTGGCGAACAGCTACGACCCCCGTAATATTCCGGACAGCCAGAAAGCCTCCGTTACCATTGGTATGGCAATGACTGAAAAGCAGGGCGGCAGTGACGTTCGCGCCAACAGCACCAAGGCGTTTGCCGTCGGTACCGAAGGCCCTGGCCAGGCTTATGAACTGGTCGGCCACAAGTGGTTTGTCTCTGCTCCCATGTGTGATGCCTTTCTGGTGCTTGCCCAGGCCCGCGGCGGCTTGTCCTGTTTTTTGATGCCACGCTGGCGCCCTGATGGCAGCAAAAATGCCTGGCAGATACAGCAACTGAAAAACAAAATGGGCAACGTTGCCAACGCCTCCAGCGAAGTCGAATTACGGGGCGCGCTGGCATGGATGGTTGGCGAAGAAGGCCGTGGTGTACCAACCATTATCGAAATGGTTGCCATGACCCGCTTTGACTGCATGATTGGCAGCTCTGCCGGAATGCGCCAGGCCCTCGCTCAGGCTACGCACCACTGCCGCCACCGTAGCGCCTTCGGAGACCGCCTGATCGACCAGCCTCTGATGCAAAACGTATTGGCTGACCTCGCTCTGGAAAGCGAAGCCGCCATGGCTTACACAATGCGAGTTGCCAGAGCAATGGACAACCAGCACATAGAGCAGGAACGCCTGCTCGCCCGACTTGCTACTCCGGTCGGCAAATACTGGATCTGCAAACGCACACCAAATCATGCCTACGAAGCCATGGAATGCATTGGCGGCAGCGGCGTTATGGAAGACTGCATCATGCCCCGCCTGTTCCGGGAATCTCCGGTAAACGCCATCTGGGAAGGCAGCGGCAACGTCCAGTGCCTGGACACTCTGCGGGCCCTGCAAAAAGAGCCTGAAACTCTGGACGCCTTTTTCAAGGAGGCGGCTGAAGCGAAAGGAGCAGACCACCGGTTTGATCGCTTCCTCGCCCAGCTGCAGAATGACTTTGCCGACACCGGCGACATTCAGTACCGGGCCCGCAATCTGGTCGACCGGATGGCATTGGCCATGCAGGGTTCGTTACTGATCCGCCACTCCGACAAAGCCGTGGCAGATGCCTTTTGTGCCTCCCGCCTGCAAGACGCCGGCGGCATGAACTACGGCAACCTGCCTTCCGGTACAGACGCTGCGGCTATTATCAAACGGGCGACACCTGTAGTAGGCTAAGCGGAACCTTATCCTATCGACACCTTCGGGGGGCCGGTGGGGCGCTGCTTCTGAAACTGTGCGACGCCATGGATGGCGTAGCCAAGCGTACATGGACGTATTCACAGCCTGTTTCAGAAGCAGCGCCCCACCGGTTCTTGCATGGAGCTTTATGTCTTCTGAAACACTAAAAAAACTGCTGGATAGCTCACCTCCCCAGACAGTAATTACACCCCATGTAGGCGTACTAACCCTGCACTTTCAGCTGTACGGCTGTGAAGACCTGAAAGCCAAGCGCAAAGTATTTGCACCTCTGCGCGCTGTCTGGGGCAAAGAGCCTGACCTTGCTATTGCCGAAACAGCAGACCAGGAAGCACTTGATTGTGCCACCTGGACCATTGTCACACTTGGCACCTCGACACAGCAGATAACCCAGCGCCTTGATCAGGTTGAAAAAGCCATAGAAGAGCGGATAGATGCTGCCATACTGGACATAAGCCGGGAGATTCTCTGATTCTGGGAACACAGGGTGAGACCGTCTGGCGTAACCTATAAGCACGCCGTATACTACGCACCCTCAGGGATGCCAAGGCGTCTGCGGACTGCAGATGACCAGTTATGAATGTCGGATGTGCGTTCCGACGAAGTCCGCGGGGCATCCGGAACCGGCCCTGCGAATGACCACTGATAGTGCGTGGTGCTTATGACCGGAAAGAAGAAGTCCGCCCATGCCTCTATAGAGGCAATGTATCGCGTATTCACGGTGCCCGAAGCACCGGATTCAACGCTAAGCCGGATTGATCAGGATATCTCTCATAACCTTGCAGGCTTCCTGCAGGGGCATATCGTTGCGCTTGAACGTGACCTGAGCGACGTTGAAAAAGACTTTTCAGATCACGCCATACCCGAAAAGCCGGTATTCGTTTCTGAACAAGCTCAATTTCTGCTGGATAAGCTGGTTGCCAATTCTGTTCACACCGCTTCACCTGCGTTCATTGGCCACATGACCTCGGCACTGCCATATTTTATGTTGCCGCTGTCCAAAATCATGATCGCGCTTAACCAGAACATGGTAAAGACCGAAACCTCCAAGGCCTTTACGCCCTTGGAACGCCAGGTACTTGGCATGATTCACGGCCTGGTTTATGAGCGGGACGAACCCTTTTACCGAAAGTGGATGCACAACCCGCGTTACGCGCTCGGTGCAATTTGCTCAGGCGGAACAATTGCCAACCTGACAGCACTCTGGGTAGCCAGAAACCGTGCATTTCCGCCTGAAGGCAGCTTTCGTGGCCTGCACCAGGAAGGGTTATTCCGGGCACTTAAATACTATGGTTACGAAGGTGCTGCAATCCTGGTCTCCCGCCGGGGACACTACTCTCTGGGCAAAGCCGCTGATGTTCTCGGTCTGGGGCGCGACTCGCTGATTTCAGTAGCCACTGATGATAACAACCGCATTCAAACCGACGCTTTGCGGGACAAGTGCCTTGAGTTACAGAAACAGAAGATCAAGATAATTGCCATCTGCGGGATAGCCGGAACCACCGAAACCGGCAGTGTAGACCCGCTCGAGGCTATGGCTGATATTGCTCAGGAATTTGGCGCTCATTTCCACGTTGACGGAGCATGGGGTGGCCCAACACTCTTTTCGCGAACCTACAAGCACCTGCTGCGTGGCATAGAAAAAGCCGATTCAGTTACACTTGACGCCCATAAACAACTTTATGTTCCCATGGGTGTCGGGGTGGTCGTGTTCAAAGAACCCGGCTTGTCCAACGCAGTAGAACATCATGCCCAATACATTATTCGCAAAGGTTCGCGGGATCTGGGCAGCACCACACTCGAAGGCTCCCGGCCAGGCATGTGCATGCTGATTCACTCGGGCCTGAAAATTCTCGGCCGGGAAGGCTACGAACTGCTGATTAATCAAGGCATCGAAAAAGCCAAAATGTTTGCAGAGCTGATTAGCGCCGAGCAAGATTTTGAACTGATCACAAGGCCGGAACTGAACATTCTGACCTACCGCTACTGCCCGCAAAACGTTCAGCAAGCCCTTTCGGTCGCAGATTCACTGCAGATGGAAAAACTTAATAGCTGCCTGAACCGCATCACCAAGTTTATCCAGAAAACCCAGCGGGAACACGGCAAAGCGTTTGTTTCCCGCACCCGGTTAGAGCCGGCACGCTACGCCAACTTTCCATGCATTGTTTTCCGTGTTGTGCTGGCCAACCCCCTCACAACGCCCGAAATACTGGCAGAAATTCTGGCAGAGCAACAAGAGTTATCCAAGGCTGCCGGCATTGAAGACGAGATCAGCGTGCTGCATCAGATGGCGGATGCAGTGCTCAAACAACACCAGCCAGCGATCAAACAAGCCCGATAATAATTCCCACACGGAATCGTAGCCAGGCGGGAGCTTGTCACAAGCTCTCGCTCAGGCATTCAGCTTGAAGCAGAATACGCTCAGTACAGCGCTTCTTCGTCGTCCAGTACTTCGTGCAGGATATCCAGGAACATGTGGTCTGCCTCGCTCCAGCTCTCCGGAATCCGGATGGTGGTATTGGCACTGATCTCCCGGGCAATCACATCATTGGCGTTAGGCTCGTTGCGGTACTTGCGCGCGATCTCCATGGACTTTACAGCAATGGTTGGCTCCGCCAACACCTTCTTGATGAACACCCTAAGCTCATCAATTATTCTGGCCTGACGGCTTTCAACAGATGTACTCATACCTCACTCCATGTGTAAATGGATGCATGAAGGCGTAACACCCTTCAGTACCGGAACAGTATGGCTAAACTGGCCGATTACAGCCAGTGCAGCACCTCAGATCATCAAACCACGAAGAGTAAAAAATAGCATAGCCGCCATAGCGGCAGAAGCCGGCACTGTTATAATCCAGGCGGCAGCAATTCTGATCAGATGTGACCGTTTGACCATTTCCTCTTTGTAAATTTTCTTCAGGCGCTTGCGCTCGGATTTAGACAGGGGCACCTGCTTTTTATTCTTCTTGGCCTGCTTCAGTAATTTTTCCATTTCTTCAACAGATGCGTTGCGGAAATCATCCAGAAATGGCCTGAGGCGCTCCTGGTCCTCTGGCTCATGTTGTTCAATGATCTTGTGCAACCGGCTTGCGTAGTTGGTTTTAAGGTACTCTCGCAGAAAACCAACGCCAAATACGCCACCAATAGCGATATGAGTTGAACTTACCGGCAAACCAAGCTGAGAGGCAAGAATAACGGTCAGCGCTGCAGACAGCGCTACACAGAATGCCCGGGTTTTATCAAGCTCGGTGATTTCGCTACCCACGGTTTTGATCAGGCGGGGGCCAAACAGCATCAGGCCAACCGCTAACCCCAGGGCACCAATCATCATCACCCACAGAGGAATTTCGGCTGTTGCCACTACGGCGCCAGATGATAAAGCATCATTAATAGCTGCCAAGGGCCCGATGGCATTCGCAACATCGTTTGCTCCGTGCGCAAAGCTTAAAAGAGCCGCAGCAAAAATCAGCGGCCAGGTAAATAAGGTGCTCACGCCCTTCGGATTGTTCTCCATGGTGGCTGCTCGCCGGCTTACCAATGCACGAATAGCAAAGAAGGCAAGGATAGCCATACCCAGGCCAGCCAGTGAAGCATTAAGAAAGCTTACATGGACAACTTGTTTGATGCCTTTGATCATCAGATACGTAGTAAATGCCCACGCCATAATAGCAACCAGCCAAGGCACAAATACTCTCGCCGCGGGTATAACATCTTTCCGGTACAGCACCGACTTTTCGATAACAAACAAAAAAAGTGCCGCAAGAGCGCCACCAAGAACCGGAGAGATTACCCAACTGACGGCAATCTTGCTCATAACATACCAGTCTGCAATCCCCCAGCCACCTGCAGCGACACCCGCTCCAAGAACACCTCCCACGATGGAATGTGTCGTGGAAACGGGCGCACCCATCCAGGTTGCCAGATTAAGCCAGAGTGCACCTGCCAGCAGTGCTGCGGTCATAAGCCATACAAAAGACTCAACACTATCAACAGACGAGGCATCAATAATTCCGCCCTTGATTGTTGATACCACTTCGCCACCGGCGATCAATGCACCCGCCGACTCAAATACCGCCGCCAGCAACACGGCTGCGCCAAGAGACAGCGCACCGGAACCTACTGCCGGACCTACATTATTAGCGACATCGTTGGCGCCAATGTTAATGGCCATATAACCACCGATGACGGCAGCAGCCATAAGTAGCATACTGTCTGGCATGCCTTCACTGAAGGAACCAACCGCTAGCCAAACACCGAAAAGAAACAGTAAACTGATTCCTACCCTGTATCTTTCCGTAGAAGGGCTGGTAAGAAGAGTATCCAGGAGTCCGCTAGAACGGGCCATACAGATTAGATCTCGCTTGGAATGAATAAAGAATGCGGCTTTATCACCGCGCCGCAACTATAAAATTTTTGTCATCAAATTGAAACAAAACGATGATTACCTATCTGGATCACATAAAATGAGGCAAGAAGATGCGACCATCAAAGGAATTGACTCAAAACTCATGAAAAAGCGTCAAAATAACAAAGTACCCACAAGGCTCCCATGATCAAGCAAACGTCTTTTGGCCATCGCAATGCAGATGAGCGGGAAGAAGCGCAGATTTCACGCGTGCTGACCTGGCTTTCTCTGATGGCCATTGCCTTTCTTATTGGCATCGGCAGCAAAGCCTGGTTTTCGGGACACACTACCCACGCATGGGTGCTTTGGGCATTTGCAGTCGTTTTCTCTGCCAGTGTGGTGAACTTCACTCGCTCCGGTAACCGGGCTGTCCAGAAAAGAAGCGTGCTGCTTTTGGTCGGCCTGCTTTTCACCTATCTGATTGCATCTGGCGGTGAGAGTAGCACAGGGCCGCTCTGGTTCTATGTTTACCCGCCCTTACTATTTTACCTGACAGATTTAAAAACCGGCACTGCCATTCTACTATTTTGCTGCCTGATCGCTGTTATTGTTTTTCAGTTCCCCGACCTGCCTCTGGTTTTTGCGGAATACGAAACTGATTTTAAAATACGCTTCTTTGCCACGCTGACCTTTGAGTCCATTTTTTGTTTTGTGCTTGAGGCCAGCCGGCTTAAGGTACGGAATAATCTGGTAAAACTGGCAGAAACTCACGAGCGTGCCTCCAGAACGGATGATCTGACCGGGCTCTCCAACCGTCGTGACATGCAAAACCGACTGTCCGTTGAGTTCTCCCGCTATCAACGCTCGGGTCATCACTTTTCTATCGCACTCATTGATCTGGACTTATTCAAAAACATTAACGATCAGTTTGGCCACGCTGCCGGAGATGACGTACTTCGGGAGTTTTCGGCTTTAATAGGGACCGTTATCCGGCAAACGGATGTTGCTTCCCGCTGGGGCGGTGAAGAGTTTCTTATTCTGCTACCTGATACCTCCTTGCTTCAGGCGTTGGCTTTGGCCGAGCGTCTGCGAGCAGAAGTTGCCAAAACATCCTTTATTTCCAAAGGTGCACGAATGCCCGTAACGATCAGTGCCGGGGTTTGTTCGATAGCCAAAGCAGGATCCATCAGCGATCTGCTAAAGCAGGCTGACATCAACCTTTACAGCGCCAAAGAAGATGGCCGCAATCGCATTGCGCCCCGGGTTCGGAGCCAATCGACGGACATCCCCACAGCTACCACACCTTGAGATAAGCACTCCCTGCCATTATGATCGGGCGCCGATACTGGCCCCGGCTTGTCCGGACTCAAACCACCAGACAGGAACAACTATGACCGCTATCCGAATTTTGGTAGGCAGCGTCTATGGTGCTGCGCTATGGACCGCCAAGGAAATAAAAACGTCGCTTGAAGCTGATGGACACGAGGTAACTGTTCTTGATACCCCCAGCCTGGATGACATCACCAACAACAATGATGCGCTACTCGTGTGTACATCGACCACCGGTTTGGGCGAGATTCCTGACAACCTGCTACCTCTATACACTGATTTGAAAGACCAGTTGCCACAGCAGCCTGGGCGCCCGTTCGGCATTATTGTGCTGGGAGACAGCTCTTACGGCGACACCTATTGCGGTGCGGGAGTGTTGATGGAAGAAGTTCTTCACGAAACATCAGCAAGGAAGGTCGGCGAAACCCTGCGCATAGACGCAATGGAAATTCTGGAGCCAGAGCATGAGGCTCTACCCTGGGTAAGAGACTGGCTCAGCCAGATTTGACAATAATTTACATTCATAACAGAGGGCGTGTTAACTATCACTTGAGCCACCCCCAACGACAAGCCATACTCAAAACGACAATGACAACAAAACGCGAGATGTTGTGACACACGCATTTTGGCCAAGATTGCTCGTAACACTACTTATTCTGCTGGGAATTTGTACAACATCCTACGCGGCAGACACCCCTTATATTCCCAATATTGACTTCTTGCGGATTGCGTCCGATACGCACTTAACACCTGAAGAGGCACTCGCCTCAGACAACTGGCAGGCACTTGATGAAACGAGCCCGAATTTCGGCTATATAGAAGACACCATCTGGCTTCGCTTTACGATATCCGGCGGAGCTGCTATCGACCTTCTGGAGGTTGGCTACCCTCAGCTTGATCAGCTCGATTTTTTTCTGGTCCGGGACGGAAAGATTACCCGACATGTTTTGACCGGAGACAGCTTCCCTTTTGCGGAGCGACCGGTTCTTCACCGCCACTTTCTGTTTCCGTTCAAGCATGCGCCTGGGGAAAATTACGAGATTCTGCTAAAGGTGCAAACCAAAGGGGCCATGCAAATTCCCCTCAGGCTCTGGGACTCCCAGTCATTTTTTGAAGCATCTTCACTCGAAAGCCAGCTTCATGCCGTGTATTACGGCATCCTTATTACGGTTATTTTCTTCAATTTATTTATATATCTTGCGCTCCGGGAAGCGGTTTATCTGGTTTATGTATTAACAACGCTGAGTTACCTGTTTCTGATCACAAGCCTGAACGGCACTGCATTTCAACTGCTCTGGCCGACAATGCCGGGACTACAGAACCATGCCATGCTGTTGACAGTGCCCGCTGCCATGTTTTTTTCACTACTCTTCTCGCGGATGTTTCTCAGGCTTAAAGTCACGGCGCCACGCTGGGACCAAGTCGTACTGTTTACCATTCTCCTCAATACGCTGGCTGCCCTGTCAACCTTCTTCACGACGTACAGTATCAGCAGCCAGCTCATTGTCGCTTTGGCCATCCCCAGTTGCCTGCTGCTGACCGTACTCGGCCCGCTGCTGTGGGTACGCGGAAACCGGCAGGCGGTGTATTACACAATTGCATGGGGAGCGCTTACTCTGGGTAGCGCCATTACTGGTGCCAATAAATACGGCCTGCTGCCAAACAATTTTTTAACAGCCTACGGCATGCAGATTGGCTCCGCTCTGGAAGCAATTTTGCTGACTATCGCGCTGGCCGCGAGACTCTATCAGGAGAGGCAGGATAAAATAGAGGCCCATGACGCTGAACTGCGCGCCATGGCGGCCAGGCGTTCGGCAGAATTAAAGCTGATTGACCATGCGCTGCACAACCCGCTAACCCGACTACCCAATCGCAGTAGTTACGAAATGGTTCTTAGCGATCTGATCGCACGCATCCCGGACAGACGCTATGCGGTGGTGGTTATTCACCTCAACAATCTGCATCTGGTAACCAAAACCTTAGGCCACCGCAACAGTGACGAGATTCTGAAGCTTGCTGCCCAGCATTACAGTACTGTACTCAAAGATCTGCCGGGAGCTCTTTTGATAGAGCAGAATGACCGGCATAACCATCTCCTGGCATCTCTGGATCTGCAGACTTTTGCGCTGATAATGGATGCAGACAAAGCTGAGGCAGTCCCCAGAAAAGTGGTTAAATCACTGGATGAGATTCGCATGCCTCTGGATTATCTCGGCATGCAGATTCCACTGGACGTGCGTGTTGGCACGGCCATTTATCCCGAGCACGGCATGGACGCGAGCACATTAATTCGCCGGGCTGTTATTGCAGAAGGCTCTGATCGGGCCAAAGAAAGAGGCATGGCGTATTACAAGCCGTCACGGGATTCTTTTAGTGCTGATCGCCTTACGATTGCATCAGAGCTGAACCAGGCGCTTAGGGACAATCGACTGGCACTCTACCTGCAACCCAAGTTATCGCTGGCAACCGATTCAATCGTTGGCCTTGAAGCGCTGATTCGCTGGCCCGAAAAATCAGGCACGATTCAGCCTGATGAAATCATTGCCCTTGCTGAGCAAACCGGTCTGATCAAACCACTCACACGTTGGGTACTTCAACAGGCCTTAACCATTCGAACCCGGTTACTTGAACATGGCTGGCCGCTCGGCATTTCGGTTAATATCTCTCCTAATAACCTGAGAGAGCCGGACTTTCCCATCTTCGTGCAGCGGCTGATGGACAGCTTTCATGTTCACAAGGGGATGATTACGTTTGAAGTGACAGAAACTTCCATGATGCAGGATCCCGCTAACTCACTCACCACACTGGGCGTGCTCAGCACGGCCGGTATACCAATCTCAATTGACGACTTCGGATCTGGCTACTCCTCTTTGTCTTATATCAAGCAACTGCCCGCCAGCGAGATTAAAATTGACCGCTCACTGGTTACTGACCTGGCCACCGGAACACAAGATCAGGTAATTGTGCAAACAACCATAACCATGTGCCACAGCCTTGGCTACGAGGTTGTGGCAGAGGGTGTAGAAGATGAAGCCACCGCTGAGATTTTACGGCGGATGGGCTGCGATATGATTCAGGGGTTCCTGCTTACCCCACCATTACCGTTTGATGAAGCACTGGACTGGCTACGCCAGCACGACAATCAGCAGAAAAGCCAGGCTAGTGCCTACTAGCGCTGCCGAATCAATGCCTCCTGTGCAGTGGAGGCTACCAGAGCACCCGCTCTGTTAAAGATTTGACCTCGGTTAAAACCCCGAGCTGCAGACGCGCTGGGGCTGTCCTGATCGTACAACAGCCAGTCATCTATACGAAAATCCCGGTGAAACCACATGGTATGGTCAAGGCTGGCAACCTGAAGATCCCTGTCGGCAAAGGTCACACCGTGGGGGCCCAGTGATGTAGCAAGAAAATGAAAATCGGATGCGTAAGTCAGCAGGCACTGATGCAATACCGGATCATCCGGAAGCGGGCCCAGCGTTCGAAGCCAGCTCCGCTTGCAGGGTGGTCGTTTTTCGGGCTTGAAAGGATTGACCGGGTCAATCAGCCGAATATCGATCGGTCTGGCACGGGTAAGTGATTTACGCATGTGCTCCGGCGCATGAGGCGCAAGCAGCTCGGCCCATTCCTGTTCAGATTTAAGTGTTTCAGGAGCAGGTGCGTCCGGCATCTCAAACTGGTGCTCAAACCCGGTTTCTACCACCTGAAACGAAACAGAGCCTGTCAGTATTTCCTTGCCATTTTGCCGGGCGATCACCCGACGAACGGAAAAGCTGCCACCATCACGTACTCGCTGCACTTCGTATTCGATGGGCATTCTGTGGTCACCGGGGCGAAGGAAGTAGGCATGCAGGGAGTGACACAGACGATCTTCCACCGTCCGGCTGGAAGCCATCAGAGCCTGACCGAGCACCTGGCCACCGAACACATTCGGAAAGCCCAGGTCTTCGCTATCACCCTGAAAGTAGTCATCGCCGATATGCGAAAGATCCAGCAAATCCACCAGCTTCTTGGTTATTTCAAGCATTCCCGCTCCAGTCCATTTATCAATACAACTCATTAATTAGCACACGAAGTGGTTTTCTACCCCAAGCTTTGGTTTTTCGCAACAGAAACCAGAATCACACGCGTGCCAGCCGGCTACCTTGCGAGTATCCGAAACCAGGTTTGCGGGGCGGGAACTCACTTGTGAATAGGCGGCACTTCTCGCGACAGCGCTTGCTTCTCAACAGCGTAACGTCCGGTTACAGCGAAGCCCAACACGTCTCCTTCCGGGCTGCGAAACAAGGCCTTCACATGCGTACCGTCCTGTTCCAACTCCCAGGTACCGGGGGCATCGGCTGGCGGCGGGCAAACTGCCGTAGGACAGCAGGGTGTTTTTATCATAACCGGCATGGCGCCATAGCTTACTTCGGTACGTTGTCCCGTCAGTGTTTTCGCCAGTGCTCTTGCACAAGCCATCAATGGTAAGACGTAAAGCATGACCCTGCCGTCGACTTCAGCGCAATCGCCCAGAGCGTAAATATCTTTTACCGACGTCTCCAAAGCCCGGTTAACTTTGATGCCCCGCCCGGTTGCGATACCCGCCGCCTGAGCAAGGCCAATACGCGGGCGCAGACCAACGGCTGAAATAACCAGGTCTACATTCAGAGTTTCGCCATTGGCCAGTGTGAGTTTTACACCCTCAGGGTTTTTATCAATACGCTCAACAACGGTTTCCAAATGAAAGCGGACTCCCAGATTTTTCAACTCATCCTGAACAGCGTTAGCAGCCGGAACAGGCAACAAGCTCGGCATAATGGCATCAGATGGCGCAATAACATCCACCTCATAGCCACTCTGCCGCAAATCATTGGCAAACTCACAGCCAATCAGACCGGCACCCATAATAGCTACCCGTTTGCCATCAGCCAGAGCGGCCCGAAACGCCCGGTAATCCATCAAGTCATTAATAGAGAAAATATGCTCCTGGCCATCACCATCAATGAACAGGCGAATGACATCTGCCCCCCAGGCCAGCACCAGTTTGCTATAGACCAGACGCTCACCACCAATCAGTAGTTCGTGCTGGGCGGGATTAATCCCGGTCACTGTGCTGAAGATACGCAGTTTTATATTCAGCTGCTCGATCATTGCCTCTGTTGTTGCCTGTGCCAGACCCTCAGCATCTTTGCCCTTGGCAAATCCGGTGGACAGCATTGGCTTGGAATAGCTGACGCCATCGTCGGCCGTTACCATGACTATCGGCGTTTCCTTATCCAGCTTGCGAATCTCGCGAACCAATGAATATCCGGACAAACCAGTGCCGACAACAACAATGGGGGCCTGCTCACTCATAACTGTGCTCCGTAGGGATCAGTCTATCTCGATCATTTCAAAATCTTCTTTACCAACGCCGCAGTCGGGACATACCCAGTCTTCTGGCACATCATCCCACTGGGTTCCTGGCTCGATGCCATCTTCCGGCCAACCTTCCGCCTCATCGTAAATAAAGCCACAAACTACGCACTGCCACTTTTTCATACTGTCCCTCTGAACCTGTTACCGCAAAACAACAATTGTCTGACAATCGTGCATGCAAGTATTCTACCCGTTTATACAGCTTTGTTTGTACTTAATCAGTCAATAAATACACGGAACGTTATCATACGCACCAGCCCTGAATTGACCAATGCCAATAGAGACGTTCCTGTCACTAGTTTTCTGCCAATAACCACAACTAACGGGTTACAGGTATCAGAACACCCTCCCCTAGAAGAGTCCTCTCCGGTATAATCGCCTGTTTTACGACAGGATCCGACTGTTATGATCGATACCGTCGCCGAAATGAACCAGGTATTGGCGGAAGCAGACTGCCTGGCAAGCGAGCAACAGGTTCAGGCAGCCATCTCTAAAATGGCTGAAGACATCACCAGCCGCCTCGAGAACAGCAATCCACTGCTGTTCTGCGTGATGAACGGCGGGCTGATTTTTACCGGTCAGCTGTTACCCAAACTCCGGTTTCCCATTCAGGCCGAGTACTTGCACGCTACCCGTTACCGGCAGGAAACTACCGGCGGTATTCTTGACTGGAAGTTACGCCCGGAAGCAGACATGAATGGTCGTACCGTGCTGATCGTGGACGACATACTGGATGAAGGCACAACGCTCTGCGCCATTGCCGACTACTGTCGGGCCAACGGTGCAAAGGAGGTCTTTACCGCCGCACTGGTAGATAAAAACCACGATCGCAAGGCACAGCCAGGCCTGAAAGCAGACTTTACCGGCCTGGAAATAGGAGACCGGTTTCTGTTTGGATACGGCATGGACTACAAAGGTTATTGGCGCAACGCACCTGGTATATATGCCGTTAAAGGACTTTGACACACGCGGAAGGCAGCCTTCCGCGCATTCTGACGAACCACCCGGCGAACGATGCCTGAGCATTCCTGCTACAGACTGGCACCGGTCTCTTGCCGCCGCCGGGCTGAAAAATCCGGAAGTACATGGCCCCGCAAAGTACTGGTTGCAAATAGAGGGCTCATTTACCCGGGCCGTCCAGCAAAAATGCCAGCACTCGTTTCATGTTGAAGTTCAGTATCAAGGGTATGCTCTGCCAACACCAGAAGAGGCCCGGCGCCTGGGTATTCCGGCACGGCAACACACCTGGATTCGTGAAGTTCGCCTGTGCGGTGATCACAGCCCGTGGGTACTGGCACGAACGGTCATCCCGTTATACTGCCTTACGGGTGAGGGCCGCCGCTTACTTCATCTGGGCAGCAAGCCCCTTGGCGCCTATCTTTTCAGTAATTCCCGCTGGCAGCGCGGGCCACTGGAAACAGGACTGTGTCACCCCCTGACAGAAGGCCAGCCAGAGATAGCCCGCAGGTCGATGTTTCGCAATGGCAATAAGGCTCTGCTGGTTGGCGAGTACTTCCTTCCGGTTTTGTACCGCTAAGACGACCTTTAACCAAGAGCCTGCGATTGGCTATAATTCCAGCGCTCTTCTCTCATCAAAGCCACTAAACGGAAGCCTTCCATGCTGCTCAATTCCCTGCCCGAACATATCCGGCACCGCTTGGTTGATTATGCAAAGCTGCTCCGGATCGACCGGCCTATCGGCAGTCTGCTTCTACTCTGGCCAACCTACTGGGCACTCTGGCTGGCCGGGGATGGCAGCCCCGGCATTGGTAACATCATCATTTTTACGCTGGGCGTTTTCTTCATGCGTGCCGCTGGCTGCGCCATTAACGACTTTGCTGACCGGGACTGGGACAAGCATGTGAAACGTACCCGGAATCGCCCACTGACCACAGGGCGCATCCAGGCATGGGAAGCGGTTGCGCTGTTCACTGGCCTGTGCCTCATATCGTTTTTAATGGTAGTGCTATTTACCAACACCCTCACTTTATACTTGTCGTTCGGCGGCGCGCTACTCGCGTTCATTTACCCGTTCATGAAGCGTTACACCCACCTGCCCCAACTTTTTCTGGGAGCCGCTTTCTCCTGGTCCATTCCTATGGCATGGGCGGCACAAGCGGACGAACTAAGCCAGGTTACCTGGCTCCTGTTTACCGCCAATGTGCTTTGGACAGTGGCCTATGACACATTCTACGCCATGGTCGACCGGGATGATGACCTTAAGGTTGGTATCAAATCCACGGCCATTCTGTTTGGCGACGCTGACCGGGCTATCATAGGTATGATACAGGCAATGGTAGTGGTGATACTTATTCTGGTGGGTGTCCGCTCGGAACTGGGCACGTTCTACTACCTTGGCCTGGTGGGCATGGCCAGTCTGTTTGTTTATCAGCAGTTTCTGGCCATGGAGCGTAAGCGGGATGGCTGTTTCAAAGCCTTCCTGAATAACAACTGGGCTGGCTTTTCTGTCTTTGTCGGGCTGGTTATTGACTTGGCGCTTCGTTGAGCCCGCTGAATTAGCGGGAACGGGAGCCTGAGCGAAAGCGCGCAATAAAACGGGACAGATCTTCCATCTTTTTCGGATCTTCATCAACAAAACGGATAGTCACACCCACAAAATCCGTATCTTGCCGCTTGTCTACCGCCTGAAGCTGATGCACATAGCCATTCAGCCGGGCCATCTGGTCTTCTCCAGTCTCGATATCCACTACCGCCTGATCCAGAATGCCCGGAAATACCTGATCCCGTCGGGCGATCACCAGCACCTCTGTAAGATTGATGTCTTTTACTACGGATTTCAGTGTGCTGTCTGCAAACCGTACCGAGGCCAGACTCAAGCCCGACTTTCCGACCACCGGCTTTGTTACACCGGGGTCTGCAACCGGAGGTTCGGCAGCAGCCGGTGGCGCCACCGGCACTGCGGCTGTCTCTGCGTCTGGCACCGGTTCACGTTTCCGGGTTAACAACATCGCAGATTCCAGAAAAGCATCAGCCGGCCCCGCCATGGATTTACCACCCTGGTCCATGGCGTGTTTCAGTGCACTGCCCATAACTTTTATGATTTTCTTGCTTAACCCTTCGGGGCTGAAAGGCTTGCCCAAATATTCAGACACACCTTCCTTCACGGCCTCAATAACATGGCTTTTATCGCCCCGGCTGGTAATCATGATAAACGGCGTTTTCTTGTACTGAGGCTGCTGGCGCATCCACTGCAATAATTCCAGCCCAGACATTTCTGGCATTTCCCAGTCACAAAGTATCAAATCAAATGTGGTGCGCGACATCAGCGACTGCGCCCGCCGACCATTTGGCGCATCGGTTGTTTCAATAACCGGAAACCGCTGCCGTACCGTTCGCTTGACCAAATCCCGTACAAAACTGGCATCATCCACCACCAGCGCTTTCAGCGTTGCCATATTTCAGACCTTCAGTTGTCGACACTCTAGTGAAGCTATTAATAATTAACTATAGAACAAAGCCCCTCGCAGGGGACCCTGCTGCTACAAAAAGGCAACAAACGGAGTGAGCCAAACGAGGGAATACACAATGAGGTTAAACAATTGTCACTCCCAACTACGCTTCACTGTGTTCCTGCCGCTCTGAAACGCGCTACCATGGAGGTCAGGATTTCCCCACTCTCATTACTCTGATCGAGGTTTAGCGTGCTGAACACGTTTGCAAGGATTCTACCCCGCCGGAGCGTTTTTTTCCGCCTCTCAATCACTGGTTTTCTGGCACTATCATCGTTACCGGTCTTTGGCACGGAGAAGGCAGAGCCGGTTGCCAAGACTGATTTTTCCGAGTGTAAGGCCCGCCTGCAAGACCGCGCCATTGCCGCAGGTATCAGCAAGGAAACCGCCACCCATGTTATGGCACAAGCCGAACACCTCGACCGGGTGATCGAGCTGGACCAGAAGCAACCGGAATTTACCACAACCTTCGCTGACTACCTTAACCGTCGGGTCAACGACGCCAGGGTCAGTAAAGGGCGGGAGATGCTGAAAGAACACAAAGAGCTGCTGGCACGAGTGACCCGGGAAACCGGCGTACCTGCACCTTATCTGGTCGCATTCTGGGGATTGGAAACCAACTACGGCAGCTATTTTGGCAAGATGTCAGTGCCAAGCGCCCTGACTACTCTGGCCTGTGATGCCCGCCGCAGTACGATGTTCACGGAACAGCTCATTGCCGCACTTCGAATTATTGACGAAGGCGCCATTCCCCTTGAGCAAATGGAAGGTTCCTGGGCGGGAGCCATGGGCCACGTTCAGTTTATGCCAACGGTCTTTTTGAAACATGCAGTTGATGCTGATGGCGACGGCAAGCGCGATCTCTGGAACAGCCTGCCCGATGCTTTAATGTCTGCAGGCAAATTTCTTGAATCCATGGGGTGGGATGGTGACTATCGCTGGGGCCGGGAAGTACTGTTGCCTGAACGGTTCGACTACTCTCTGGCTGACGGCCGGCGTCTGACATTACAGGAATGGCGAAAACTGGGCATCACCGACGCTTTTGGCAATGCTTTGGCAAATGAGCCAATCGAAGCTGCGTTAATTGTACCCGCGGGCCATACAGGCCCGGCTTTTCTTGCTTACCACAATTTTAAAGTCATTATGGGCTGGAACCGTTCTGAGTTTTACGCCATTGCCGTTGGCCATCTGGCTGACCGGATCGCCGGGGCGGGCACGTTACAGAATCCACCACCGGAAGACGCGCCAGCGCTGTCCAGGGCAATAATTCAGAATCTCCAGGAAACGCTCACGGCTCGTGGTTACGACAGTGGCAAGCCCGATGGCATCATGGGCCCGGGCACCCGGTCAGCCATTCGGCATTTTCAGGCATCTACAGGCCTGGTAGCCGATGGCTATCCCGGGGAAGAAGTGTTGCAGAAGCTGAATATCGCAATCACTCCTTAAGGCAAGATATGCGTCTGGATCAATTTATCGCCAGCAGCATGGCGCTTACCCGCAGAGAGGCCCGGCTGGCCATTAAGGCCGGGCGCGTACAGGTTGACGAGGCACTTTGTAAATCAGGCAGTATAAAGATTGATTCAAACACCAGAATCACTCTGGATGGACAGGTTTGCACCCTGCCCGGCGAACGGTATCTGATGCTGAACAAGCCTGCTGGCGTGGTCAGTGCCACCAGAGACAGTGACCACCCGACAGCTCTGGATTTACTGCCGCTGGAACTAAGCCGGAACCTCCACATCGCCGGCAGGCTAGACGCAGACACGACTGGCTTGCTCCTGCTTACAACGGACGGTCACTGGTCGCACCGGATAACCTCGCCGCGCATGGCTTGCCCAAAGACCTACCGGGTTACTTTAAGCAGCCCGCTTTCAGAACGGTCCGTTCAGGAACTTGAGCAAGGTGTATTACTGCGGAATGACCCGGTGCCGACCAAGCCAGCTCAAATAAAACAACTGAAAGACTGCATAATCGAGCTGACAATTTCCGAAGGCCGATACCATCAGGTCAAAAGAATGCTGGCTGCCACCGGCAATCATGTGGAAGCCTTGCATCGCATTCGCATCGGCGAAATCGTGCTGGACCCGGAACTGCAACCCGGCCATTACCGTGCATTAACCGAAGAAGAAATTAGCACTGTGGCCTGAGAATCAGGTCCGCTCGAATCGCTGCGCTTTCAAGTTCTTGCGAACGGCCCCGGCTGCAAATACTTCTCCGTTCATGGCGATATAAACA
>DATJDA010000055.1:0-5276 GCA_035497695.1 Marinobacter sp.
GCAGTCAGGTCATCGTGGCAGGCCACTGTATAAATCGGCCGCTTCAGTTGCTGAGCCATATAACGTACAAAACGGGTCTTGCCACATCCGGTTGGCCCCTTAATCAGAACAGGCAGGCCATTACTTGCAGCGGCCTGAAAAAGCTCAATTTCATTGCCAACCGGTTGATAGAACGTCATAGGTCAAAATCCTCTGCGACAGACTGGGCGCCCGAATAATTTCAGGGCGCGTTCGAAGTGATCATAAATAGATAAAGCGCGGTTCAAAGGCCGAGAGTGTGAGCTCTGCTGGTGAAGAAAATACCGCTCGGGTTTTGCGCAGACAGTTCCGCCACGGGCTCCAGCGTGCTCGTGCTGTAAACAGTGACCCGATTGCTATCCCGGGAGGACACCCAAACTTCTTCGCCCCGAGGGGTAAACTCCATGTGTAACACGGCTTTGCCAGGCTCCAGAGTACGAATAATCTTGTGGGTGCGGGTATCTATCACCTGTACTACATCATTTTTCGGGTGTGCAAAGCTGACCCATATCTGGCGACTGTCGGGGCTGGCCATCACAAATACCGGCTGCCCCTGAACTGGAATTTTATCCACCTGCGTCCAGTTTTCGGTACTCGCCACAAGCACCTGATGATGACCTACGGCTGGCAAGAATGCCTTGCCATCGGCAACGGTCCAGCCTTCAAGATGTGGCATCTTATACACGGGCAACGTTTGCTCACCCTTGCCATAGCGCGGCAGGATTTCGGTGACACCGGCATCCAGATTCCAGAGGTCCAGCATGGACAAACCGTCCTGGCCGAACAGCCCGGCAATGTAATACCGGCCATTCGGGGTAATCATCGAATCGTAGGGTGATTTGCCGGCATCAAAGCGGGTGATTTTAGTATTGCCGTCCACCAGATCCAGGATCCAGATCTGCCCGGCATCAAACAGACTGAAAACAAACAGATTGCCCGGTGCATCGACCAGACCTACGGTTTTCGATTGCGCCTGTGTGCCCTCTGCGTTGGTGTAAGTGGCAGGAATATCCGCCACCAGTTCAAGCGTATCGCTGGCAAATACCTTAACTCCACCGGGCTCATAATTTGATACCGCTACGTAGCGACCATCCTGAGAGATAGCGCCACCAATACTGTTGCCAGACTGAATAACCCGGCCAGCAATGGTCTGTGTCAGGAGATCGATTTTGGTCAGCCCGCCATCCCGGCCAAACACATAGCCGAAGCGTGCATCCCGAGAATAAACGACTGAGGCATGAGACAAATCCCCCAGACCTTCAATACGGCCCAGCACACTGTGACTGGTCGTGTTAACTATCAGCACCGAGCCATTCGTGCGCTCAATAATCATCCCAAGATCGCCGGTACCCATCAGCGGCCGGGCATCCGGTCCTTGCTTTATCAAATTCTGACAACCACTTAGCGCAACCAAAAGAAGCCCGGATAGCAAGACATTTAAAAGAGAGCGGAAGCTAAGAGTCATCGGTTATCCTTTACTAACAAGTGGTACTCACAGCGAGGTTGCAGTGCCCTCTTTCAGTTGACGGCCGATCCACTGCATGTCCTCTGGTGCCAGCAACAGCTTCCACGAAGGCATGGCTGTCCCCGGGATACCTTCACGAATAATAGCCGTAACAGCATCCACTGAAAGATGCTCAAGATTCCTCGGCAAAAGCGGCGGCCCCAGCCCCCCTTTAAGGGTAATACCGTGGCAGGAACCACAGTCCTGAAGCAGCAGATTTTTCAACTCCGCTTCAGGTTTTGGAGCCGGATTCTCTGTTCCGTGAACCGGAGCAAGAAAGACCGGCGCAAGCAAAGCAGTCAGCAGTATCGCCCTGTTTCGATTTCTCATGCACCGATCAGCCATGCTGGTCACATTCATATTTCCTCACTGCGCCAATAACATCAGGCCACAACCAGCGGGATAATGACGCAACCCGCAGATTCATCGCAAATATTGATGAATAGCACCATTGAAAGCCACAATTCTTTGGGTATACCACTGTATAGGTACTCGTTAGTTCAATGGGATACGTTTGATTTTAATCAATGCCTGCAACCTCAAAGACACGAAATCTAGGGCCACTCTTAACCCACGGAGAGAACCTGATGAGAGTGACCAACCTGCTTTTAAATCCACTGGCTTTAGCCGTTGTTATCGCGTCTTTTGGCGCGATGACGGCTAGCGCTGCCCCCAAACATCCTGATCCTGTAGATGCAGCATACGAGGGAGCAGCCAGCGCGATTCCACCGGAATCTGCACAAGTTGTTCGCTCCCCAGGCGCACCTGATCTGAGCGAGGCTGAATTTGAAAAGGCCAAGAAAATCTTTTTCGAACGTTGCGCAGGCTGCCACGGCGTGCTGCGAAAAGGTGCCACAGGCAAGGCTTTAACTCCTGACATCACCCAGAAAGTGGGCCTTGATTACCTGAAGGTGTTTATTAACTACGGCTCGCCCGCTGGCATGCCTAACTGGGGCACTTCCGGCGAATTATCCGATGATGAAATCGAGCTGATGGCCAAGTACCTGATGCACGAGCCACCGGCGCCTCCAGAGTGGGGTCTGGCCGACATGAAGGCGACCTGGGAGGTGCTTGTAGCACCTGAAGACCGGCCCAGGAAACAGATGAACAAACTCGATCTGAAAAACCTGTTCAGCGTTACTCTTCGGGATGCCGGTGAGATCGCTTTGATTGATGGCAAATCCAAAGAAATCGTAGAAGTCATCAAAACGGGTTATGCGGTGCACATTTCGCGCATGTCCGCCTCCGGCCGCTACCTGTTCGTTATTGGCCGCGATGCACTGATCAACATGGTTGACCTGTGGATGGAGCATCCGGACACCGTTGCCAAGATCAAAATTGGCCTGGAAGCCCGCTCGGTCGAAACCTCCAAGTACAAAGGTTATGAAGACAAATACGCAGTTGCGGGCGCCTACTGGCCACCGCAATTTGTCATCATGGATGGCGAAACTCTGGAACCGAAGAAAATCGTGAGCACTCGGGGCATGACCGTGGGTACTCAGGAGTATCACCCGGAGCCACGGGTAGCTGCCATTGTTGCTTCCCACGCACACCCGGAGTTCATTGTTAACGTGAAAGAAACCGGCAAAATCATGCTGGTTAACTACGAGAACCTGGACAACCTGAGCAGTACCACTATCGACGCAGCGCAATTTCTGCACGACGGCGGCTGGGACAGCAGCATGCGCTACTTTATGACTGCCGCAAACCAGTCCGACAAAATCGCAGTTGTCGATTCCAAGGAACGCAGGCTGGAAGCCTTGATTGATGTGGGCAAAATTCCTCACCCTGGTCGCGGCGCCAACTTTGTGGACCCCGAGCACGGCCCGGTCTGGGCAACCAGTCACTTGGGTGATCCAACCATCCAGCTAATCGGCACAGATCCTAAAGGTCATCCGGATAAAGCCTGGAAAGTTGTTCGCACCATTAACGGCCAGGGTGGCGGCTCTCTGTTTGTCAAAACCCATCCCAAGTCCAACAACCTGTACGTTGATACTGCCCTGCACCCCCTGGAAGCAATCAGCCAGAGCGTTGCTGTGTATAGCATTGACAACCTCGAAGGCGGATATGAAGTGCTGCCGATCGCCGAGTGGGCAAACCTGGGAGAGGGCCCTAAGCGGGTAGTCCAGCCGGAATACAACGTGGCGGGAGATGAGGTCTGGTTCTCTGTTTGGAACGGTAAGGATCAGCGGTCAGCCATCGTCGTGGTGGATGACAAGACCCGTAAACTGAAAAAAGTAATCGACGATAAACGCCTGATCACACCGACCGGCAAGTTCAACGTCTACAACACTCAGCACGACGTGTACTAAGCCGACCCGACTCGGAGGAGACGAGCGATGAGACTGGACGATACAGATCAGCAACTAATCAATCACTTTCAGCGGCATCTGCCGGTGTGTGAGCGACCCTACCTGGAAATGGCCCAACGTCTGGGCATTTCTGAACAGGAGGTTATTGAGCGGTTGCAGTCGTTACAGTCTCGCGATGTCGTCAGCCGGGTCGGACCGGTATTTGATCACAGCCAGGCAGGCGCAAGCCTACTGGCTGCGGTGGCGGCACCTGAAGGCCAGACAGACCTGGTAGCCGCCCGCATTAACCGTGCTCCGGGGGTGAACCACAATTACGCCCGGGAGCACACTTACAATCTCTGGTTTGTGATGACCGCACCAGACAACAATATTCTGGAGGAGCGTCTCGACGAGCTGGAACAAGAACTGAAACTGCCCATCTTGCGACTTCCAATGGTTGAGGGTTATCACATTGATCTGGGCTTCGATATCGACTGGGAAGCTTTGTCATGAACCGACCTTTAGCAGCCGATCATCCGAACCCAGACACTCCGGTTGCAAGTGCAGATCCTGTAAGCGTCTGGGGCCTGCTGCGGCTTAGACAGCAACTGGAGCAGGGGTTGCCGCTTACACCACGACCCTACCAATCCCTCGCCGAACATGCCGGCCTTTCAGAAGAGGAAGTCATCAACGCCATTATTCAGTGGCAGGAGCAAGGCCTGATCAAGCGATTCGGGCTTGTCGTAAAACATCGCACGCTGGGTTACACCGCCAACGCCATGGTGGTCTGGGATGTTCCGGATGAGCAGGTACAGGCGTTAGGCAAAGCCATGGCGGATGTGCCATTTATTACTCTTTGCTATCAGCGACCAAGACGGCTTCCGGACTGGCCCTACAATTTGTTCTGCATGATTCACGGCACCGATCGCAAGCGTGTACTGGCGCAACTGGACAGCCTGATTGCCGACCTCCACTTGCAGCCTGTTCATTATTCTGTGCTGTTCAGCAACAAAGCCTATCGCCAGCGCGGAGGACGTTATGTCAATCACGACTGAAGCCCGGCGACAGGTTCCGGTTGCCAATCTGAGTGCCGTTGAGAAAATTCTGGTTAACCGCTTACAGCATGGCATACCGCTGGTTCGCCACCCCTATGCTGCAGTAGCGGATGAGCTGGATCTCAGCGAACTTCAGGTGCTGAAAACGGTTAAAAAATTACTGGCAGAAGGCGTACTGACCCGCTTTGGCCCCATGTTCCACGCCGGCGAACTGGGCGGTGGCCTCACCCTGGCAGCCATGTGTATTCCAGAGGTGGACTTTGAACGGGTTACCCAACAGGTCAATAGCTTTGATGAAGTGGCCCACAACTACCGTCGCGAGCATGAGCTGAACATGTGGTTTGTGCTGGCAACTGAAACCGTTGGCGCTATCGAAAGCACGATTAAAGCGATCGAACAGGCCACGGG
>DATJDA010000056.1:0-2480 GCA_035497695.1 Marinobacter sp.
GACAGCGGGTTTCCAGCCCGAATATGCGTCAAAAATGTGAATAACCTGTAATTACTGTTGCTGCTCCGAAATGTCCGTCGGCTACTCACGCCTTAGGGCATGGTGTATCCTATCGGCCACTCACACGAACGTCAGGGTATTTCATGTCAGTATCAGAGCTAAAGTCGCGGTATGCGCAGCGATCAGGGCCGATTGTGTGGTTCGGGATCCTCGCGCTGTTTTTCGCCAGTTTAAGTGCTCCGGCCTCTGCAGTAACGGTCTCCGGTCTTTATTCTGCAGAGGTACCTGTAGCTGGCTCGGCGCCGGCCGATCTGGCGGAGGGGTACGCGGCAGGTCTGTCAAAAGTATTTGTTCGCATCTCGGGAACCCGAGATGTGCTCAGCCTGAACGGGATTAAGCCCCTGCTGGCAGATGCGGAGTCCCTGCTGTTGTCTTATCAGGTATTGCGCAGTGATTCTGGTGAAAGCCGGTTGCGTATGGCGTTTGGCGCTGTTGGTGTGAATCGCGCGTTAGCATCGGTAAATGCACCGGTTTGGGGAGCTAATCGCCCGCTAACGCTTGCCTGGATTGCCGTTGAGGACAGAGGTGCTCGCTCACTTGTTACAAAAACAGCTGTAGAGCCATCCATGGATGTCTGGCGGTCTGCTTTTAATCAGGCAGCGGGGGACCGGGGGCTGCCGGTTGTTTTACCGCCTGACAACTTCAGTGGAAACCGCGAGTTACTGTCGGATATCTGGGGGCAGTTTGTTGGCCGGGTGCGCAGTGTTTCTGAAGGTATTGACCATGATGCGCTGGCATTGGTCCGGATTAGCCGCAACGGCAGCCAGTGGCGAGCCGGCTGGGTATTTGGCGGAAAGGCGATGGATACAGGTGAGGAATCGGTTACGGCAGATTCTCCGGAAGGGCTGGCCCAGGCCATTGTGGATCGTTGGACCGAGCTGTATGCAAGCCGGTATGCGGTAGCTGCGGGCGATGTGGGTGAATCACCCCAGGTGGATATTATCCTGCGGGGTGTTTCCAGCCTGGCGGATTACGGTAAAATCAGCAAAGCCCTTGAAAGCCTGACACCGGTTGTCAGTGTTAGCGCGTCCCGGGTTAAAGAAGACCAGTTAACCCTGCGGGTTGCATTCTCCGGTGAGCTGGATCAGCTCAAGGAGTATATTGCGCTGGATTCCCGTTTTGTTGCTCTGAAATCAGAGCCGACAAACACATTTGGCCAGCCAGCATTATCATCAGGAACACAGGTAGTGGTGACCAAAAAGCAAACTAAGCCACAAGCGGGAAACGCCGGGCCGGTTAGTACTGCAGCGGCAGGCGCGGAAAATGAGCAAAGTGGGGGCCGGCCGATGTTTTCGTATCAACCATTGATTGTTGATGAGCAAGAAGCAGAGGAAGCATTTGAATCCTTGTATCAAGTGCTTTATTACCGCTGGCAACCGGCTTCCGTTATTGGCAAAGATGGCGGGCAGTAAAATTACTGGCTATGGGCAGGGGGAAATCTTGTGAGCCTGGAACGGTGGCGCTGGATTCCCAACGCTTTGACGTTTATGCGAATCCTGCTGATTGCCCCGTTTGCGGGAGCATTGATGAATGCGAGTTATCGGGTTGCGCTTGCTATTTTTCTCCTCGCGGCCTTGACCGATGCCTGTGACGGCTTTCTGGCCAGGTATTTTAACTGGCGCTCCAGGTTTGGTGCCGTTGCAGACCCGCTGGCAGACAAAGCACTGCTGATTACCGCCTATCTTGTGCTCACTGTCACCGGGGTATTTCCGTTGTGGTTGTTTTTATTAGTGCTCGGGCGTGATTTATTCATTGTATGTGGCGCTTTGGCATATCATTACCGTGTTGGGCAATTTGACATTCAACCAAGCATTCCAGGCAAACTAAACACCTTAATTCAGATTGTTGTGATTCTCGCGGTCATTATTTTACTTGCAGACTTGCCGATGGCGAGTCGGGTTCTGGATTGGGGCGTGCTGCTTGTTGCGCTATCGGCCATCTTTAGTGGGCTGCATTATTTTCTGGTGTGGGGACTGCGTGCCTGGAGGGCCAGGCGTCGATGAATGCATCGCAACTGGTTCTCGGTATCAAACTTCGTGACGACGCTCGTTTTGATAATTTTCACGGTGAACATAACGCAGCAGCGGCCATGCGGCTGAAGGCTTTGTGCAGTGAGCATGCTGGCTTGCCGGTGGTGCTTGTCTGTGGTGATTCAGACACAGGCAAGAGCCATTTGCTTCAGGCGGTTTGTCATCATGCGGAAAGCCTGGGCAATCCGGCTGTTTCAATCAGCATTGCCGAACTGGTGCCTTTCGGCCCAGAGGCGCTTTTGGGGCTGGAAGATCAGGCAATTATTTGTCTGGACGACCTGGATCTGATTGCCGGCCGGGAAGATTGGGAAGAGGCAGTTTTTCATCTGTATAATCGCGTTCATGATCGTAATAATTTATTGATTGCAAGCCTTTCGGATGTCCCCGGTG
>DATJDA010000057.1:0-4501 GCA_035497695.1 Marinobacter sp.
CCAGCGTAGTTACGCCAGAGGACTGGAATAGCCCACTAATTCAAATGAACCTGATTCCTGAATATATTTTTAATCGTGATCTCAGTGCAATCCCTGACACTGAATTCCGAAAAGAACTTGAGGGAATAATCCGCATTACGATTGGGCCTGTCGGTGAGAAAACCTTAAGTGTGATCTCAATTGACAACATGACTGTTTACATTGCCTACACCCCCGAAAAATCCATCATCATGATTTCTTCCCCGGATAAGCCAGATTTATTCACGCGAGTAATATTAAATAAGTTTAGCTGGGAAGAAATTGAAAACGACATCTTGAAAGGAATCAAGGAACGCTGAACATGCTCACGAGACAGGAAAAAAATGATCTGGTAACCATCGTTGATATTCTTTTTAACGACAATCACTGGACAAAATTGCACAGGCACTCCGTGATAAGCAACTACAGTTTGATGGCATGGCCTGCCGGAATCAGGTGGCGACGAACATCCGGCAGGAAATTTATCTCTCAACGTTTTAGCGTTTTTGGGTATACGTAAGCCTGAAACGAGTTTCAAGCTTCTTTCCAATGGAACGCTCAGTTATTAACCGTAAAGGACAGAATCCGGGACAGGTGGCTGTAGGGTAAACCGGTTTCCTCGTGCCACTGATTAAATGCTGCCTGCGCCTGGCCAAGCCCCTTCTTGCTGGTTGGTGACGCATCCAGTAATTTTGCGCGCTGCAAAGCAGTGACCACATCGTGAGAAAGAATAAAGCCATCCCAGCCAGACTGGCGTAAGAAATACTGGGCCGTATTACCGCCAAGGCGGGCTCCATTTCGTTTGAGCCAGAGCAACAATCCGACCTGATCGGTCGAAGGCCACTGGCTCAGAAACTGACCAAAGCTGCCATATTCCCGGGACGCATCAACAATCATCCGGGCATTGTCCGGCACGGTTCGGATCTTCTGCATATTGCGCACAATGCGCTCATCCCGCACCAGTTCTTCCAGTACGTCTGGCGACACCTGTTGCCAGTACAGCGGCACAAAACCCTGAAAGGCCGCTTCAAATCCCGGCCATTTATTTTCAATCACACGCCACACAAAACCGGCTTTGAAGACACAGCGGGTAACGCCGGACAAGTAGCGGTCGTCAGCCTGCGCTTTCAGTGCACCGGCTTCCGGCAATCCGGGCAGCAGCCTCTGCAAGGCCTGCTCGCCGCCTTTGCGGACCAGTGCCTGTTCATAAACTTCAGAAAAATTCATAGCAGTAATTAATCCGGCTGTCAGATGATTTCAGTTCGTGCTAACCAACCCAGGGCGTGCATGTTGTTACCACACCAAGCCGGCTTTTAACAATGGACAGAAAGGAAAAAATCTCCTCTTCAATGATATGCATCAATACTGATATGCCGTCTTTTCAGTAGTCTCGACTGAAGAAGGTTCTGATGTCCTTCTTCTGAATACCCGGTTCAAACGAAGCTATATGCGCACAGCCGTTTTCAGAATTATCGCGGCCGGCATCCCTTTACAGCCAGTTAATCTGGAAAAGGAGTCATGTTGTGACGGACCAAAATCACTCTCCCGAACCTTCTTCTGACAGCTCTGAAAGCAATCCTGAACACGATTTGGCAACACGATTTCCAACCGCTTATACCATACTGTTTTTATTGATTATTCTCGTCGCAGCCTTAACTTGGTTCGTGCCCGCGGGTAAGTACGACCGGGCAATGAATGAAAGCGTTGGACGCGAAGTTGCAGTGCCTGGCACCTACCAGACCGTTGACCCCAACCCGCAGGGTTTCGTCGATATTATGCTGGCGCCCATAGCCGGATTTTATGATCCGGTAAGCTATGAAGCCAACGCCATTGATGTTGCCCTGTTTGTATTATTTCTGGGTGGTTTTCTTGGTGTTATGAACGCCACCGGAGCCATAGATACCGGCATACGCAGTGCCATGCGCAAACTCAAGGGTCGGGAGATCTGGATGATCCCCATACTGATGATCCTGTTTGCCATTGGCGG
The DNA here is from genome assembly GCA_035497695.1 of Marinobacter sp. Taxonomy (GTDB): domain Bacteria; phylum Pseudomonadota; class Gammaproteobacteria; order Pseudomonadales; family Oleiphilaceae; genus Marinobacter. The sequence goes on from DATJDA010000057.1 coordinate 2,006, forward strand.
CACAACCTATGGCATGGCCGAGGAGACCCTGGCTTTTTATGCCATTCTGATTCCGGTCATGATGGCGGCCGGCTACGATGCAGTTACCGGCGTCGCCATTATTATGATTGGTGCCGGTATTGGCGTGCTTGGCTCCACCATCAACCCTTTCGCCACGGTTATTGCGGCAAATGCTGCGCACATTCCCTTTACTGATGGCATTATTGTACGGCTTATATTGCTTATTGGCGGGTTGTTTATTTGCACCGCCTACGTAATGCGCTATGCCCTCCGTGTTAAAGCAGATCCATCGCGGTCTGTAGTTGCTAAGCAGTGGGACGCCCACCGCAAGATCTTTCTCAGTGAGTATGGGGATGGTTTCGACAACGCCACTCTCAGTAATACTCAAATTGTTGCTTTACTAATCTTCACGGCAACGTTCGCCGTGATGATTTGGGGCGTCTCATCACAGGACTGGTGGATGGACCGTATGGGCGCGCTGTTTTTCGGCTCGGCCATTGTCATCGGTATCGTTGCCCGGCTTGGTGAGAAAAAGCTTACTGGCAGCTTTGTTGATGGTGCCCGGGATCTTCTCGGTGTTGCCCTGGTTGTAGGGTTGGCGAGAGGCATCGTGGTGATCATGGATCATGGAATGATTGCCGACACCATTCTGCATGGCGCAGAGACTTCCCTTGGTGGGCTACCCGAGCTTGCGTTTATTAATCTGATGTTCTGGATTGAAGTGGGCATGAGCTTCTTTGTGCCATCGTCCTCAGGGCTGGCGGTTCTGTCCATGCCCATTCTCGCGCCGCTGGCCGACTTCGCCAATGTCGGACGCGACCTGGTTGTCACGGCCTATCAGTCTGCCAATGGCCTGGTGAACCTGATCAACCCCACCTTTGCTGTCGTTGTCGGTGGACTGGCGATTGGCCGGGTGTCCTATGATCGCTGGATCGCTTTTATCTGGCCTTTACTGTTGATTCTTACCATTTTCATTTCGGTCGTCATCAGTGCTGCGACACTGTTTTGACACTTACGAAATTGCGGTGAAACCACACCAATGGAGAATTAAGTTATGTCTGAACATACACTGGGAGTGCATTCTGAAACCGGAAAACTGCGACAGGTTATTGTTTGCCGTCCGGGTCTCGCGCACCGGCGGCTGACACCGTCCAACTGTGACGCTTTGCTTTTTGATGATGTGTTCTGGGTGAAACAGGCACAAAAAGACCACGATGTATTTTCTGGCCTGATGCGTGACCGGGGTGTCGAGGTACTGGATGTTAACGAATTGCTGGCAGAAACCCTGGACATTCCCGAAGCCCGAAAGTGGATTCTTGATCAGCGAATTACCTGGAACGAAATCGGTGTCGGGATGATTTCCGATCTGCGTGCCTGGATGGATGAGCTTCCCGGCAGCAAGCTTTCGGAATATCTGATTGGCGGTCTTGTAGTAGCGGATTTGCCATTTGATCCGACCGGACTTTTCGGTAATCACCTTGGGCGTTATGGATTTGTTCTGCCCCCGTTGCCTAATTATTTATTTGCGAGAGATAACAGCTCCTGGATCTACGGTGGTGTTACTCTTAACCCCATGTATTGGCCTGCACGCCAACCTGAAACTCTGTTGATGGCAGGCATCTACCAGTTTCATCCGGCATTTGTCGGAAAAGTAAACGTGCTTTGGGGTGATCCTCTGAAAAATCATGGCAGAGCTACCCTTGAGGGCGGCGATGTTATGCCCGTGGGTAACGGTGCCGTACTTGTGGGTATGGGGGAACGCTCTTCACCACAAGCTGTCGGACAACTGGCGAACGCACTGTTTGAACAGGGCGTAGCGGAGCGGGTTGTCGCGTGTCAGATTCCGAAATCCCGCGCAGCGATGCACCTGGACACCATTTTTACCTTTTGTGGTGCCAACGTTGTGACTGCCTTTAAGGAAGTGGCAGACGAGGTCGTTTGCTACGATCTCTACCCTGGCAAGGGCAAAAAACACCTTTCCTTCAAACAGGACCGGCGACCGTTGTTTAGTGTGGTTGCTGACGTTCTTGGCTACAAATCCCTGGAGGTTGTTCCAACAGGCGGAAATGATCCGGCAGAGCGTGAACGTGAACAGTGGAATGATGGCAACAACGTGCTGGCACTCAGCCCGGGCGTCGTCATTGGCTACGACCGCAACGATGATACCAATGCAGCCCTTCGGGCAGCGGGCATTGAGGTGCTGGCCATTCCAGGTGCCGAGCTTGGCCGTGGCCGTGGCGGTGGGCGCTGCATGAGCTGCCCGACAATTCGCGATGCAACCTGAACGTAAAGGACAAAAGCCATGGCGTTTAACCTGAAAAGTCGTCACTTCCTGACGTTGCGGGACTTTTCCCCCCGTGAAATCAGTTATTTACTGAAACTATCCGCAGATCTGAAAGCAGCCAAATATGCCGGCACCGAGGTACCGCAGCTTAACAATAAGGAAATTGCCCTGATTTTTGAAAAAGACTCTACTCGCACACGGGTAGGTTTTGA
>DATJDA010000058.1:0-1820 GCA_035497695.1 Marinobacter sp.
TTAGCCTGATCGGCCGTTGGGTGTACGATTCCAGCCTCGACCGCACAGTTGGTTCATTGGCGGGTGTGGAATATAACAATTGCTGCTGGAGTGTACAGGTAGTACACCAGAACTATCTCACCAATGAACAGGAGCTGGATAGCCGGTTGCTGTTTCAGATACAACTTAAAGGACTGGGCGGCAGCGGCGGCTCGTCAGCCAGAATATCCGAAGCCATATATGGCTTCGACGAGCGTGAAAATCGCCGTTTTGGAACTCCGTGACCCGTGTCGCGACTAACTATTATCAAGAGGTGTTTATGAAGGCGACTTTTCGCCAGGCTTTCCAAATGGTGCTGATGGTTATTGCCGTCACCCTGTCACTGGCTGCGCAGGCGGAGCGCAAGCTGCTTGATCAGGTGGTCGCTATTGTCGATGACGACGTTATTCTCCAGTCCGGGCTTGATGCCAGGGCGAATACCATAATCGACCGGCTGAGGGCCCAGGGGACCGGCTTGCCGCCCCGCGATCTTCTTGATAAGCGAGTACTGGAACAACTGATAACAGAGTCTGTTCAGCTTCAGATGGCCGAAAAAATGGGTATGCGTATCAGCGATAATGAGCTGAACGAAACCATGGCCAGTATTGCCGAGCGTAACGGCATGACAATTGATGAGTTCGAACGGCAGTTATCGGCAGAAGGTATCGGCTATCGACAAGCCCGCGAACAGATTCGCGATGAAATGCTGACCAGCCGGGTTCAGCAGCGTCTGGTAGGCAACCGTGTGCGGGTAACCGACCGGGAAGTTGAAAACTATCTGCGGGCACAGGAAGCCCGGGGTGGAAATGATACCGAATATCATCTGGCCTATATTTTTATTGAAGTGAACAATCCGAACGACAGCGCACTGGTGGCTGCGGCCAGAGATAAGGCAGAAGATTTGCGTGAGCAGATTATTAATGGCCGGAACTTCCGCGAAGTGGCTGTAGCCCAGTCCGATGCCAGCAACGCCCTTGACGGTGGTGATATGGGCTGGCGAACGGAAAGCCAGCTACCCTCGCTGGTTGCGCCGGTGGTGCCCGGCCTGCCAGTAGGTGTGCCCTCATCTGTACTGGAAAATAACAGTGGTTTCCATCTCGTTATGGTTATCGACAAGCGCGGTGGTGATCAGAAGAAAGTTATCCAGCAGCGCAAGGTCCGACACATTTTGATTCGTCCGTCTGAGGCGGTAACTGACAGTCAGGCAGAAGCAAAAATCCGGGGTATTTATCAGCAACTTAAGGATGGCGCTGATTTCGCCGAACTTGCCCGAAAGTATTCAGACGATCCGGTATCCGGTTCTGACGGAGGCAACCTCGGCTGGGTTAGTCAGGGCCAGATGGTGCCTGCTTTCGAGCAGGTCATGCTGGAGGCGGATACGGGAGAGATTACCAAACCGTTTCGATCACAGTTTGGCTGGCATATCCTGCAGGTTCAGGATGTACGTGATAAAGACATCAGCGACGAAGTGAGAAAGACCAACGCCCGCCAGGCAATTTACCAGCGGAAATTCGAAGTGGAGTTGCAAAACTGGTTGCGGGAAATTCGCGATGAGGCTTTTGTTGAATTTAAAGGCGAGTATGCCCAAGACAAAGATAACAGTGATGACAGCAAGAGTACCGATTCATGAGTGATCAGATCATTCTGGCGCTAACCGCAGGCGAGCCAGCGGGCATCGGGCCAGAGTTGTGCCTGCAATTGGCAACAGAACCCCGCGATGCAGGCATTGTCGTTATCGCAAGCAAACCGCTGCTTGCAGATCGCGCGGCCACGCTGGGCCTCACTATTACTTTGCACGACTG
>DATJDA010000059.1:0-3163 GCA_035497695.1 Marinobacter sp.
TCGCCCCGAACGAATTCGTTCACTACGCCGGTGAAGCGACGAAGGGGTACGCCATCTTGCCAGACAATCAAATCAACGAGCTGTTCGAGCACGTCAGCGGCGGCAATCGAAGGGTCGGTACTGGCTAGGCGCAAACGGCCATGAAAAAGGTCAGAAAGACTTTCGGTCAGCTTGAAGCCAACAACGGCAAAAACATCTGAGGGGAAATCGCCTACACGGGCGGTGAACTGCAATCCGTTTGCCTTGGACATCTCTTCAATCCTTGAAGGTACATTATTCTGAAAGCTTATCCTGACTGCCCGTAACCAGATCCGTGGTTACCTTTCTTAATTACTACCTGCTGCTAATGAGCCTGATATAACTGCGCGGGACGTTACCAGTACCGTTCAAAAAAATCCAGCCAGACCTCCGCACGGCATCCGATATTCAAGTTGGTCATATAGCTTACCGCCAAAAAGCACGCAAAGTCTGGTATCCAATAACAATTAAAACTGATAAAGCAACTTCTATGATAGATACACTGCAAGTGTTGGCCGAACAGTGGCTTACAATCTATAGCGAGCCGCGCTTCTGGCTAATTCCCATGGCTACCCAAGTCATTGCACTGGTTGCGTTTCTTGCATTCGCCTTGCCCTGGACATTTCTGGCCTGGAAAGACCCTCTATGGGCCCGACCTTATCGAATACAGAACAAACCCTTTAATGTTGCAAAGACATTTTGGCCATCTTTACGGGCAATTTTTCTCAACAACCTGATTCTTTTACCGTTTCTGATTTTGAGTTGGCCACTGCTCCGGCTAAGCGGCATTCATTTTGATGAACTGCCAGCCTGGTATGTAATCGTCGCGCAGATTGTATTCTTTATAGTGCTGGACGACTTTTTATACTACTGGATGCACCGGGCCATGCATAAAGGCTGGCTCTTGAAGCACGTGCACAGCGTTCATCATCGCATCCGGAACACCAGTGCCCTCGACGGCAATTATTTCCACTGGATTGAGTTCGTTATGACGGCCTCCCTGGCGTTAGTTGGTCCGGTTCTGCTTGGCGTTCATGGTTATGTGCTCTGGTTGTGGATCATCGTTCGTCAACTCGAGGCTGCCGACGGGCACTGCGGCTACGACATCCCATGGAACCCTATGCATTGGCTGCCCGTTTACAAAGGGCCGGTGTACCACGACTTTCACCACGCCCGCTTCCGTGGTAACTACGCAGGTTTTCTGCCCTATCTGGATCGGTTCTGGGGCACTTATGTCCCGGAGTACTTGCGCTATATCGGGAAGCAAAAGGTCGGGGTCGAATCACGTGCGGAAGTGGAGAGGTAAGCTGGCCCAGAGCCAGCCTGCCTCTCCGTTAATAGCCTTTAAGCTCCTTCTTTTCCGGTATCCATCGGTTTCGGCTGGGAGAAAACCGTTACTTCCGGTAGTTCGCCGGTGAACTTCTCAACCTCTGCTACTCCGGTCTGCCCACAATTGGCTTGTGACAATCTGGAAGTGGCAATCCCCGGCGTAAGGTTGTTAACGTCGCCGTAACGACACAGACTACCGATCTCGCGCGGATTGACGGGGTCAAACCAACCCCCCTCCTGAATGCGGATCACACCCGGCCGCACCTCGTCAGAGATGATCGCTCCAGCCAGAATCTGCCCACGATCGTTAAAAGCGCGGACAACATCACCGTCTTTGATACCACGAGCGGCGGCATCTTTCGGGTGGATCCAACAGGGCTCCCGATCCTGTACCGTATAAGTTTTCCGATATGCGGTACCACAGAGTTGCGAGTGCAACCGGCCACGGGGGTGATTGCTTGCAACACTGAGTGGATACTTGGTGGTGGGCCCATCGAGCCGTTCAATCGGCTCTAGCCAGGTCGGGTGCGGTGGGCAGTCGTCATAATCATACCCCGCAATCGTGCGTGAATAGATCTCAAACTTGCCAGTTGCCGTACCCAATGCGTTGAGTATCGGATCCTTGCGGAAAGACTCATGACGAACGAAGTATTTTTGCGCGTCCTTCAGTGGAAAGGCGAGAGGTTCGTTCGATTTCCAGAACACATCAAACACCGGCATTTCCATGCCCTTGGCGCGGGCTTCAATTTTTGCGCCCTCATAGAAGCCACGAATCCAGTCCATCTCCGTGCGGCCCTGGGTGAATTCATAACCCTTGCCCAACTTGTCAGCGATGGCGGCAAAAATATCGAAATCGTTACGGGCCTCAAATTGCGGTTCCACAATTTTCTTCATCGCCACGATATGACTCAGCGCATAGTCGCCGACCTGTTCGATGTCGTTGCGTTCGTAGGCGGTTGTCGCTGGCAGGACAATATCGGCATGTCGGGCTGTTGCTGTCCACTGAAAGTCGTTGACGATAAAGGTGTCAAGTTCACGCCAGGCCTTAAGCATTTCATTGCGGTCCTGATGATGCGCAAAGGGATTGCCCCCTGCCCAGTAGGCCAGCTTGATAAGGGGTAACTCGATCTCCCGGCCGTTATACTGCATTGTTTTGCCAGGGTTCAGCAGCGTTTCGACAAAGCGTGCGACCGGAATTGACACGCCCCCACTACTGGCTAGCCAGGCTGCTCCGTCAACCTTGGCGCCGGAAGCATCATCAATACCCCGCACAATAGGGCTGTCGTGTGTTGGTGACCCACCAGATGAGTAATGGTAACTCAGGCCGTAACCACCACCCGGCAAACCGACCTGACCGAGCATGCAGGCCAGTGTGACCAGCATCCAGGTTGACTGCTCACCGTGATGCTGGCGCTGCGTTGAATAGCCAAGTGCGAGCATAGTGCGATTGCCGGCAAAGCGCCGGGCAAGATCGCGAATGGTGTCCGCATCTATTCCACAAATGCCCGCTGCCCATTCGGCATGTTTCGGTTGCCCGTCTGATTCGCCGGTCAAATAGGGCTTAAATACGTCAAAGCCGCTGGTGTAGCGGTCGAGGAATTTCTGGTCGTGCAGATCTTCACTGTAAAGTGTGTGGGCTATGCCCAGCATCAGCGCGACATCGGTCTGCGGCTTGGGCGCCAGCCACTCGCCATTGAAATACTCGCAGGTCTCTGTTTTAACCGGGTCGATAGAAATAACCTTTACGCCCGCTTTCTTAAGTTCCTCAAGCCCCTTAAAGGCGCCATGATCGGCAACCTGCCAGGAAATCTGCGAT
>DATJDA010000060.1:0-6220 GCA_035497695.1 Marinobacter sp.
AGGCCTTTGTTATCGCCGTAAAAAATAAGCTCACCGTCGCTGCCGGCAAATGTGGTGCCAGAAAGTGTTTCGAGAGGAAGTACGATCGGGTGCGCCGTACGATTAATTGTAATGCCAGAAGCTGTTTCTCTTGGCTCGACAAGTTTTAGTACATTGAGGTTCGAAGAGGCGCAGGCAAGTGTTGAGATGCTGAGCAAAATGATCAAGGCAGCCATGCCGATATATTTCATACTCGATTCCGTTCGCAGTCGTTTTAATTCACGGCAAGGAATGTTACTTGTTTGTTTGTTGCAACCTGACTCGAACACTTTACAAAAACAGTAACAACCCCAGTTCACTTAAAACTACACTGGCACCCAGTGCATCACCGGTGTAACCACCGAGTTGGCGATGCAGGTAACGCCCCCAAATTACTGCAACCAGTAAAACTGACGCCAGTGCTCCGGCCAACATCAGCGGGGCAAAAACTCCCCCGGCAACGGCCAGAATCACCGTAAAACCAGAGGCGACAGCAAGACGGCTTTTGGAGAAGCCGTCTGCGACTGGCTTGCTCTTGCTCTTATCGGGATCGGTCACATATGGCAGGCAGGCCATTAACAGTAAGGGTGTAAGTCGTGAAATGGCGGGGGCCATCAACAGAGCCAGCCAGATATGCGAGGCATCAAGCAGCAACGCCACTTTCAGGCCAAGAGCCATAATCAGGGCAACTGTGCCATAGGTGCCGATGCGGCTATCTTTCATAATCTCCAGGCGTTTTTCTACCGTGTAACCGCCGCCAAGAGCGTCAACACTATCGGCCAGGCCATCTTCATGGAACGCGCCGGTTATAAACAGGTGCAGGGAAACGACCAGCAAAATAGCTACCAGTGGGCTGAAAGCCATTGTTAATCCGGCATAAATGCCAACATAAAGGCCACCGAGCAGCAGGCCAACCACCGGGAAATACATGCTGCACTGGTTCATCAGGCGCTGGGAGTAATCGATACGTGCCAGCATCGGAATGCGGGTAAGAAATCCAACAGCCAGCCAAAAAGCCTGCCATTCGTTGGTGATTGTGTTCGGCTGGTGATTCACAGATAACTCCGTGGTTTCGGGAGACGAGTATAGTACTTGGTTAGTGCCGGCGAGTCAGATCCGGTGTGGTGCACCAGGCACTTGCTTACTGTGATAAATTTAAGGCAGGTTTTAGATTTCGCTTCATATTTTATTTAGATATATGCTTATGCAGACTATAAATTACCTTCAGTAGAGGTGAGTGTTGTGAGCAATCCGGTTGTTCAGCCCTTTTTTGACGAGTTTACGAATACCTTTAGCTACGTAATCAAGGATCCGAAGAGCCAGGCTTGCGTTATTCTCGATTCGGTACTGGATTTTGATCCGGCCTCAGGCCGCACGAGTACAGATTCTGCAGATGAGATTGTTGATTATGTGCGTGAACACAATCTGAAGGTTGAGTGGGTTCTGGAAACTCACGTGCACGCAGATCACCTCTCGGCCGCGCACTATTTGCACGATCAGTTGGGCGGCAAAACGGGTATAGGCAGCCATATACAGGAGGCTCAGGAGTTTTTTGGTGAGGTGTTTAACGCCGGTTCTGAATTTGCCCGTGATGGCAGCCAGTTTGATCGGCTGTTTGAGGATGGTGACCGTTTCCTGATTGGTGGCATGGAGTGCCATGTTCTGCATACCCCCGGCCACACCCCCGCGTGCCTGACCTATCTGATTGGTGATGCGGCTTTTGTGGGCGATACCCTGTTTATGCCGGATTACGGCACAGCACGCTGCGATTTCCCCGGGGGTGACGCTCGCATGCTGTACCGGTCTATCCAGAAAATCTTCGCACTGCCACCAGAAACACGGGTGTTTTTGTGTCATGACTATCAGGCCCCGGGCCGCGAGCAATACGTATCCATGACAACGGTTATGGAGCAGCGTGAAGCCAACATTCACATTCATCAGGGCATTTCTGAGGATCAGTTTGTGAGTATGCGCACCGAGCGTGATGCGTCTCTGGCTATGCCCCGGCTGATTCTGCCTTCGGTTCAGGTCAACATGCGGGCCGGGCAAATGCCGCCAGCAGAGGACAACGGACAGATCTATCTGAAATTACCCGTTAACCGATTCTGAGCCGTAGATGAAACTGCAGCGCTATCTGCCAATTCTGGACTGGCTACCGGGTTACGGTCGCCATCAGGCAACCAGCGATACCGTGGCAGCGCTGATTGTCACCGTTATGTTGATTCCCCAATCGCTGGCCTATGCTTTGCTGGCGGGGCTGCCGGCACAGGTTGGGTTGTACGCCAGTATCCTGCCATTAATTCTGTATGCGGTATTTGGTACCAGCCGCACACTGTCTGTTGGCCCGGTCGCTGTTGTTTCCCTGATGACTGCTGCAGCGCTTTCGCCACTTATTGCCGTGGGTACTCCGGAATATGTCGCCGCCGCAGTTGTGCTTGCGGTTATGTCTGGCCTGATGCTCGTGGTTATGGGGTTATTGCGGTTGGGGTTTTTGGCAAATTTTCTTAGCCACCCGGTAATATCCGGCTTTATTTCGGCCACGGGTATTGTGATTGCCGCCAGCCAGGTCAAACATATTCTTGGTATTGAGGCTTCCGGTAATAACCTGCTGGAGTTGATACGGTCTCTGTCTTTGTCGATGGGCAACATTAATCTTGTAACCGTGGCAATTGGCGTGGGTGCCTTATTGTTTCTGCTTTTTGCTCGTCAACATCTTAAACCGATTCTGACCCGGATGGGTCTTGCGCCGGGTGCGGCCAGTATTCTGATTAAAGCTGCGCCTATTCTGGCCGTACTGATAACGACTTTGCTGGCGTGGTACCTGCAACTGGACAAGCTTGATGTAAAGCTGGTTGGTTATGTGCCGTCCGGCTTGCCGGAGCTGACCTTGCCCGCACTGGACCGGGATTTATGGCAGCAACTAGCGGTTAGTGCACTATTGATCAGCGTGGTTGGTTTTGTTGAGTCCGTGTCTGTCGGCCAAACGCTGGCAGCAAAACGGCGGCAGCGGATTGATCCGGATCAGGAGTTGATTGGTCTGGGTGCTGCCAATCTGGGCGCGGGATTTTCTGGTGGCATGCCCGTTACAGGTGGTTTCTCCCGGTCTGTGGTTAACTTCGATGCCGGCGCGGAAACGCCGGCCGCCGGTGCCTATGCGGCTGTGGGAATAGCAGTGGCGACGTTATTTTTTACTCCCGCCATCGCTTATTTACCGAAAGCGACTCTGGCAGCAACCATCATCGTGGCCGTAATTACTTTGATTGACCTGCCCGCACTGGCTCGTACCTGGCGATATTCCCATTCTGATTTTGGCGCCATGCTGGCCACGATCGCTCTAACGCTGTTGCACAGTGTGGAGGCCGGTCTTATTGCTGGCGTTGTGTTGTCTATAGGTTTGTTTCTGTATCGAACCAGCCGGCCTCATAGCGCGGTGGTTGGCCGGGTTCCGGGTACCGAGCATTTCCGTAACCGGCTTCGTTATGATGTAGAACTTTGCCCAAGGGTCGCTTTTTTACGGGTGGATGAGAGCCTGTACTTTGCCAATGCAAAATTCCTCGAAGATACGGTGATGAATTTGATTATTGGTGAGCCGGAGATAAAAGATCTGGTTCTGCTATGTCCGGCAGTCAATCTGGTAGACGCCTCGGCACTGGAGAGTCTTGAAGCCATAAACGAGCGCCTGAAGGATGCCGGGGTAAGCCTGCATCTTGCCGAAGTAAAAGGCCCGGTTATGGATCGTCTCAAAAACACCCAGTTAATCGCTCACCTTGGTGGCCAGGTGTTCCTGAGCGCATTCGAAGCCTGGCATAATCTGGTTGATGGTGCCCCGTTCACACAAGAAGCTGACGGCAGGTAACGTCGCCTGAATCCGGATCACGGGTTTTCATTGCAGGTATTAGCTTCGCCACCGGGAATGCTTCTGTAATTTTCTCTGTAATGTTCGCCGGTGCATATTGAGTGCCCGGGCGGTGGCAGAAACATTGCCTTCATGCTCATTCAGTACTCTTTGTATATGCTCCCATTCCATTTCTTCTACTGATGGTGGCTCTGCCCTCAGGGCGGGCGGAGAGTCTACAGGCTCAAAGCCCGCGATCAGCTGATTTGTGGTCACGGGCTTGCACAGGTAATTAACGGCGCCCCGGCGCATGGCCTCCACGGCGGTAGCAATACTGCCATAACCGGTAAGCACCAGAATCTTCAGGTCAGGCTGGATAACAAGCAATTCCGGGAGTAACTGCAAGCCACTCTCGCCGGCGAGATTCAGGTCCAGAACGCATCGTCCAAACCCTGTGCCAGTAAGTAGCTCTCTTGCTCTATCGGGAGAGCTTGCGCAGGCAGCTTCAATCCCGTTTCGATGCAGTGACCGCTTTAATACGTGTAAAAAGGCCTCGTCGTCATCGACCAGCAGCCAGGCTGCATGTTTATCCATGGCTGACGGCCTGCGGCAGATCAATGATCATGGTGGTGCCTGTCGGGGTAACACGGGCTTTTAAAGTGCCATTGAAGCGCTGAATTGTGGCATTAGACAGAAAGAGCCCAACCCCAAGCCCGCTTTCAGAGTGCACGATGGTTTCGCCAGGCGCTCCGTGAAGTGCGGTTTCAAGCCCGTCGCCGTGGTCTTCAACAAAAATTTCCACTCTTGTGTGACTGGCGCTCCGGGCACTGACGCACACCCAACCTGGGCTCGCAGTTAATGCATTGGCCAGCAAGTTCAGTGTGGCCTGATCCAGCGTGGCATCTACGGCAATCAGACAGTCTGGAAAGGGTAGTCGCCACTCGATAGGTACGGCAGGCCAGAGCAGCGTTGCAGACTCTCGTATGTTCAGTAACCAGCTGTGAACACTGATGATTTTCAGCTGTGCCGTTTTTGCTTGTATGGCGTTTGCTGAAAGCTGTTGCAGGTGATCACTGCATAGGCTCAGTTGCTGTTCCATAACAGCGAGGTCCTCGTTCAGATGCTGGCTGTTTTGAGCAGAGCGCATTTCGTCAACCAGCAATGTCATGGTATTCAGCGGTGTTCCCAGCCGGTGGGCGACACCTGCGGCTGAGAGGCCAAGCGCAATGATCTGTTCGTCCCGAAGGCGACTTTCCCGTATTTTTGAAAGCTGTGCCTGTTGCTGGTGTAATTGCCTGGCGAGTGTGCCAACAATCAGTAACAGGATGATTGCAGTAAGGGCGAAGGTAATCCACATGCCAAACAGATGCAGTTGTGCCAGATCATTATGGCTGTGGGGCTCTTCGGTCATGGGTGGGTGCCAGAATACCAGGGCGGTATAAACGCTGACACCAAGAAGTGTCAGGGCAATACTCTGATGCAGTGGTACCAGAATGATAGCAACAGCAATGGGCAACAACAGCAGAGAGGTCAGTGGATTGGTATAGCCGCCGGTTATCATCAGCCAGCCGCCAATCATAAACAGATCAAGGGCCAGCCCTGCACTTACGGTTACCGCTGCCTTTGGTGGCCGGCGGGTAAACCATAACCAGCCGAGTACGGCCAGCACGGCATACACCAGGCATAAAAGTAATGCTTCGGTCCGGTACATCAGGCTGATGACAGTATCGGCAATGATCAGCGCGATCACCTGAATTGCGACAATAGCCAGACGGAGGCCCAGCAAATAGCGGGCCGCCTGTTGAAAACCGGTCTGTGATTGGGTTAGCCATTTCATGGCGGAGATTCTAGCAGCGTGCAGGGCCTATAGGAGCATGCTGCGTTTTTTTGTCGCGATTCACTCAGCCGCCTGCACCGGGCGGCTGAGTGAGCAAGGGAAAGACTTTAGATAACACCCATCGCTGTCATGGCGCGGGCAACCCGGATAAATCCGGTAATGTTTGCGCCAAGTAGGTAGTTGCCTGCAGTGCCAAACTCGCCAGATGTTTCATAACAGTTCCTGTGGATATCAATCATGATCTCCTCAAGACGCTTCTGGGTATAACTGAAAGACCAGGAGTCGCGGCTGGCGTTTTGCTGCATTTCGAGTGCTGAAGTAGCAACGCCACCTGCATTGGCAGCTTTGCCGGGACCATAAGCCACGCCGGCGCTCTGGAAGACCTCGATACCCTTCGGAGTGGTTGGCATGTTGGCGCCCTCGGCTACTGCGATGCAACCATTTTTCACCAGCGTTTTTGCATCTTCTGCATTGAGCTCATTCTGGGTTGCACAAGGCAGGGCGATGTCACAGGGAATCGACCAGATATT
>DATJDA010000061.1:0-4812 GCA_035497695.1 Marinobacter sp.
CATCCGTATCACCCTGCTTTAAAAGCAAACTTGCCAGACGCAGACGCGCCTCACGCACATTAGCGGTCAGTGCCTGAATTTGTCTGTGGGGCTGTAACCAGTAGAGCATGACAACAAACCCGATAACCAAGAGGGAAAGAATCTCACCCAAGGGCAGCCATTCTTTGCGGTAAAACACGAGCGCAGCCTGTAACACAACGAGACATCCACCGAACAACAACGTAACCGGCAACGCCACCGCAACGCCCATTTTTGGTAATGCAAAGATCAGGTAAAGAACAGCCACGCAAAACCCCGCAGCCATATACAGATCAACCCAGACAGACTCTGTCAGCCCTCTGTCCGCCAGCGCCCGGCGCAATGCTTCTGCGGAGTCGGGAATGGCTGCACCGCTCAGCTCAGAGCCTCCCAGAAAGCTGAATAACACTCTGTCAGCCCAGCTCAGGAAGGCAAGCTGATCACCCGCCATGACAAATACCACAGCGGTTAGAATCAGCAATATCCTCAAGCTGAACAAAGTGGAGAACAGAAAGAGCAAACGATTCACCTGCCGCCCGGTAGCAAAGGGTTGGATTGTTTAGTCTAGGAACAGTTTTTACTAAGTAACACTGCGTATTGGGAGTTTTTTGTAAGGGTTTGTTTACCTGCGAGGAATATCACGTAATAGCCGAAGATCACGCCTCTGGCCACACCCATGCACAATTTCATGACAGTTTTGTATGTTGAATGTGGACATATCTATACCCTATTGTTGACCGACACCTCAAATAACAGGAGCCTGGGGATGGCTGGCATCAGAAAATATCTTAAAAACGTTTCGTTTCTTATGGCCATCATGCTGACATTCGGTACTGTCTGGTCGAGTGCTGCCACCGCCGCAATGGTTAGCACGGACACACTGATCACCGGCCAGCAAACCCGGGTAGACCGTCAGCAACTGCTGAACATGCTTGAAAAGCAGCAAGTACAAGACAAACTCGCCGATATGGGAGTTAGTGAAGATCAGGTACGCGATCGTATTAACAGCCTGACCCCACAGGAACTTTCAGATTTCCAGCAACAACTGGCTGAAGCTCCGGCTGGCGAAGGCGTGGTCGGAATTGTTGTCCTTTTTCTGGTGATATTTATTATTACCGACATGCTGTGTGCCACAAATATATTTCCCTTCGTTAACTGCATACGGTAAGTGTCCCTGTCTGCCGCCGCCAGACTTGCCTGCCGTTTTGCCAGCCTGATACTGGCCCTGCTGCTGGCAGGGTGCGCAGCATCACCGCCCTGGCCCTCAACGGTGTCCGGAAACAACAGTGCGCTCCTGCAGCAACGAGTGTTGCTGGATAAGGTTCCCTTCTACCCCCAGGAGCGCTATCAGTGTGGCCCGGCGTCTCTGGCCATGATGCTGAACAGTCAGGGGCTTAATACAAACCCCGGAGCATTAAAGGACAGTGTATACATTCCGGGTCGTGAAGGGTCGCTGCAGGTAGAAATGGTGGCTGCAAGCCGCGCCCACGACATGCTGGTGTATCCACTCGACAAGCGCCTTGAAAGCCTGCTCGAAGAAGTAGCTGCCGGACACCCGGTGCTGGTTATGCAGAATCTGTTTTTTGACTGGTGGCCTCAATGGCACTTTGCGGTCGTTATCGGGTTTGATGGGCAAAAACAAACACTTATTCTGAACACTGATACCCGTGAGCACTACGAAACCAGCGTAAGTGTGTTCAGTGCCACCTGGGCCCGAGCCGATAACTGGGCCGTAGTAATCTTGCCACCAGATCAGTTACCTGCAACAGCATTACCACTAACGTTCCTGGCCTCAGCAAGCGACCTGGAAGCAACCGGGCATGCACGTGCAGCCATGATTGCCTATAAAACGGCTGAGAAGCGCTGGCCTGATCAACCAGCCGCTCTTCTCGGACAAGGTAATATTGCCTATGCAAACCGGCACTTACAGCAGGCTGCGGACAGTTTCTTCCACATGGTGACAAGGTTTCCAGAGGTAGCCGGAGGCTGGAACAATCTTGCTCATACACTCAACGAGCTAGGGTGTGCAGATAAAGCGCTGGAAGCCCAGCGGTGTGCCGCATCGCTGGCTCCGGAGCAATTCGGCCAGCATCTGGATGCTGCCTCCCCGGCACTACCCGAACCAACATCCTGCCGTGCTTTACCAAATTGTCCAGCTCAGTTAAATCCACAGCAGTAAGCGTCCGTTCCTGATTTCCAAATGAACAAACTTTCATTGTCATATCCGGCCACGAAACGGTTTTCGTGACAGGCTGCAGGATTTAGCCGCGAAGCCCATGCCTATACTGACGATCGGGTATTAACTGCACCAGATAACCACTGAACATACATATCGATATAACCGGAGGCACTTCCGGTTCAGGGATGGGGAAATGGATACTTCGAATCGAATGGCACTCGAAGTGCCGATTATGTCTGTACGCTACGCACGGCGCTTTGTTCAGTTCATGGAAAAACGGGGAGTTAAGCAACACGCACTATTGAAAGATACCAACATCTCCGAGGAAATACTTGAGAACCCCGACGCTTCCATCTCAATCAATCAGCTTTCCCGACTACTGGGCAATGCTGAATGGTTGATGACCGACGAGCGCGCCCCTTTCCAGTTTGGCCAGCAATTGGGCTTACCCAGTCACGGATTGCTTGGTTTTGCGGTGCTTGGGCACGAAAACCCCAGACGTCTGATAAGCATGATCGTACAATATATGCGAATTAGCGCACCGTTAATGGACATGGAGTTGAGTTCAACAGGCTCAACGTTTCAGATCCGGCTGATTGACACCTGGGATCTGGGCTGTCTCCGCCCGTGCGTAACCAAAATGTATCTGGGAAGTATCTACAGACTTGCTTCTGAGGTATGTGACAACTTCAAGATTCAGTTCGATTTTCCTTCAGCCATGACAGAAGAAAACTGGCAGTCTCTGGCCAGTAACTGTGAGTTCAGTTTCAACGCGCCTGTCAATCAGATTACCATGCCGCTTTCGGACCGCCCGGTTCGCAGCGATGATATCGACCTGAAGTTAATGCTTGCCCGGCATCGTAATAAAAAACGGGAAACCCTTTGCCAGGCGGATGAAACCACGGCACAGGTCAGGGAAATGATCATGAGCCAGCCCGGACGGCCCTGCACTACTGAAAACATTGCCCGGCAACTGGACATAAGCACTCGAACGCTGCGCCAGCATCTTGCCAAGGCGGGTACATCATTTCGCGAACTGCGAAACGAGATCCGGGAAAACTTCGCCACCCTCTACCTGAAAGATACAAACGTTCCTTTGGAATCCATTGCTGAAAAACTCGGTTTCAGCGATCAGGCAGGATTTACGAAAGCGTATCGATCATGGACCGGCACAACACCTGGCGACATACGCCGCCAATCTAAACCAAAAATCTGACCATCATATATACACATATGGTTTGAATTCAGTCACGGTTTCGACATTCTTCGCACCTCCTCTCCGCTTTAGACAAAAACCCTGCCGTGGTGAGCAATGACCCACGGCAGTTGACCAGTGCCTAATAGCCCGGCACACATGCATACAAAGCACGTGACACAGGGATTATTTGCAAGTCCGATTGAGCAACTTCTTTGTCGGTGTTGTCTGCAGGCCCTCATACAACAAAGATAGCCTTACAGAGGACGAACTCATGAAACTCAGGAATTTCAACACAAGCGCCAGAACGCTCGGCGCGGCAATTGCCGCTGCGGCGCTTATGTCCGGCGCTGGCAGCGCTCTCGCCAGCCCGGTTTCCCTTACGCTGGAGTTTGAATGCCCATTGCCACTGATTGGCGTACAGCCTATTCGTGCGGAAATCAGTGCGGACATTCCCACTCAGGCCACCGTTGGCGAGCCTACACCGGAATTTACCGTTAATGCTCTGACGGTCGTTAATGAAGATTCCCGGACTGGCCTGAAGCTGGTTGGGTCCCAAACAATTGAAGGGACAGCAACCAACCAGACAACGGTAATAACTCAGAGCCGGTCGTTTGATCTGACTGTACCGCTGACAATTCCACCCTCACCGATCCCATCGCAAAGCGGTGAGTTCACTGTTCCTGCATCCGGAACCTCTCCTGCAATTACGTTTACACAGGACGACATCGGTGAAGCAAAGATCACTGTTGGCGGACTGGTACTGCACATGATCGCCCGGACTGCCAATGGCGAAATCGCGCCAATGCCTATTGGTGACTTTACTTCTGACTGTACTCAGGTCGCTGGCCAGAACAACGTTCTACAAACTGTCCAGGTTGTTGGCACTACAGTCGAAGCGCCACGCATTGCCGTGAACAGTGAAGCAATCGCATTCGGTAACGTTCAGGCTGGTCTCTCCGAAGTGCGCACTGTCACTATTTCCAACACAGGTAATGCCGCCCTTGGTATCAACAACATCAGCCTTTCCGGTGCCGATGCCAGCGCCTTCATGCAAACAAACGCATGCGGAACCGTTGCTCCAAGCGCGAGCTGCGATGTCGACGTAACGTATATCCCAAGTGGCGAAGGCCCACAAACGGCTAATCTGGCCATCGCTTCCACAGATGCAGATGCCCCGACAGTAAATGTTGCTCTGAGCGGCCGCAGCGTACTGGCACCTGTGCCCGAGATTGCTGTTAATCCTGCCTCGGTAAATCTTGGCCGTGTTCTGGTAGGTCAAAGTGCCTCTGCTCAGGTTACGGTTTCTAATAACGGCAACGAAACCCTGCTGATCAATAACGTGACTCTAGCAGGTGCGGATGCTTCTGCATTCTTGCAAACCAACAACTGTACTACTGTTGCCAAAGGGCAAAGCTGT
>DATJDA010000062.1:0-4483 GCA_035497695.1 Marinobacter sp.
GCTGGCAAAACCTGGTATTTCTGTTCTTCCCGATGCCAGACAAAGTTTGATGAAAGTCCGGATAAATACCTCGGGGGTAAACAGGAGCCTGCAGAGCCGGTCGCCCCCGGCACTATGTATACCTGCCCGATGCACCCGGAGATCCGCCAGTTAGGGCCTGGCGATTGCCCGATTTGCGGGATGGGTCTGGAGCCGGAGATGGTAAGTCTGGATGACGGGCCGTCGGCAGAGCTTACCGATATGACTCGTCGGTTCTGGATAGGCCTGATTCTCGCCCTCCCGGTATTTTTGCTGGAAATGGGCGGGCATATTATTGGCCTTGATCACATTGTAGCGCCACAAGTTTCCAATTGGATTCAGTTAGTGCTGGCAACACCTGTGGTTGTCTGGTGTGGCTGGCCATTCTTTGTTCGGGGCTGGAGATCAGTGCTCAGCCGCAACCTGAACATGTTTACGTTGATCGCTATGGGTACCGGCGTTGCGTTGATCTATAGCCTTGTTGCAACCCTGGTTCCACAGATTTTTCCAGATGCCTTTCGGCAAGCAGACGGTTCGGTAGCGGTCTATTTCGAAGCAGCAGCGGTTATTGTGGTGTTGGTGTTGCTTGGGCAGGTATTGGAGCTCCGTGCCCGGGAAAAAACCTCAGGTGCAATTAAGGCGCTGCTGGATCTGGCACCGGCCACGGCAAGAAGGCTGGATGATGACGGGGGCGAATCTGACGTCTCTCTGGATCAGGTCAAGGTTGGCGACCGTTTGCGAGTGCGCCCGGGTGAGAAAGTACCGCTGGACGGAGAGATTCTGGAGGGGCGTTCGAATGTCGACGAATCTCTGGTAACGGGTGAACCCCTGGCGGTAAGCAAGCAGGTGGGTGATCAGGTAATTGGTGGCAGCATGAACCAGCAGGGCGGCTTCATTATGCGTGCTGACAAAGTCGGGCGTGACACCATGCTGTCGCAGATTGTGCAGATGGTGGCGAATGCCCAGCGCAGCCGTGCACCGATTCAGGCGCTGGTAGATAAAGTGTCTGCCTGGTTCGTGCCAGCGGTCATCGTTATCGCTGTCATTGCCTTTGTTGTCTGGTCCATTTATGGGCCAACGCCACCAATGGCCTATGGCCTTATTGTCGCGGTGAGTGTGCTGATTATTGCCTGCCCCTGCGCTCTTGGGCTGGCGACGCCCATGTCAATCATGGTTGGCGTAGGGCGGGGCGCTCAGAATGGGGTACTGATTCGCGATGCGGAAGCTCTGGAGCGCATGGAGAAGGTCGATACAGTGGTGGTCGATAAAACCGGCACACTGACCGAAGGCAAGCCCAAGGTGACTAAACTGGTTCCGGCCAACGGCTTCAGTGAGGAAGACCTGATGCGATATGCCGGTGGCCTGGAGAAGGGCAGTGAGCACCCGCTGGCCCATGCCATTCTTGATAAAGCCAAAGCCATGGAACTTGTTTTGCCCGATGCAGAAGATTTCGACTCGCCCAATGGTAAAGGTGTAACCGGAAAAATTGATGGAAAAAGCGTTCTGATTGGTAACCGGCTGTTGATGGAATCAGAAGGCGTTGATACCACTGCCTATGACGAGGAGGCAGATCGGCTTCGTGTGGATGGTGCAACGGTGATCTTCACGGCGGTGGAAAATCAGGTGTGTGGGTTGATTGCCATTGCAGATCCGATCAAAGAAACCACAAAGGCGGCTATTTCTGCATTACAGAAAGACGGCATTCGCGTGGTCATGCTGACCGGAGACAACCGGACTTCGGCCGAAGCTGTCGCCCGCAAGCTTGATATTGATGAAGTGGAAGCAGAAGTGCTGCCAGAGGACAAAGCAAAGGTTGTGCAGCGTTTTAAAGACAAGGGGCGTATTGTAGTGATGGCGGGCGACGGCGTGAACGATGCCCCGGCGCTGGCTACGGCCGATGTGGGCGTTGCCATGGGCACCGGCACCGATGTGGCTATTGAAAGCGCAGGCATTACCCTTTTACGTGGAGACCTGATGGGTATTGTGGAGGCACGGCATTTATCAATCGCCACCATGCGTAATATCCGGCAAAACCTGTTTTTTGCCTTCATTTATAACGCCGCAGGCATACCCATTGCCGCGGGTGTGCTCTACCCATTTGCCGGAATTCTCTTATCGCCGATTTTTGCAGCGGCGGCGATGTCATTGTCTTCGGTGAGCGTTATTGCCAACGCACTGCGTTTGAGGGTGGTTAAGCTGAAATAAGGCCGTTAAACACAACGTCATTTTGGCGAGTGAATCGTTCTGGTTAAGGAGTTTCGCTATGAAGAATTTCACCAAAATAATTGCAGTTGCTTTGGTTATGGCCACACCGATTGTCTGGGCGCAAGGCTCAGGCAATCAACAGAATCCGGCCGTTACGATGATGTCCACGGAACAGATGCAGCAAATGCACAAGAACATGTCCCGAATGCAAGATATGGCGCCGATGATGCGGGAGAGTTCTGGACAAAGCCGGCAAAAGCTCATGCAGGAACACATGAAACTCATGCAAGAGCAGATGCACCTGATGCGGGGCGGCATGATGGGCGGCCGTGGAATGATGAATGGGCAGGGAATGATGAGCGGACAGGGAATGATGGGTGGGCAGGGAATGCACGGGCATTCGGGCCAGGGCAGACCCGGGATTAAGACAGAAGACCGCATAGAATTAATAGAAAAACGAATGGATCAGATGCAACTGATGATGGAACAAATGCTGGAGCATCAACAAGAGCTTCAAGATTCTGCGAAGTAATACCCGGGCGGTTCCGGGAGTGATGGCTTTATTTAGGCTAAATAGGCTGAGATTAAAGACATGGAACACAAAAACTCTACGGGTTGTTGCAATTCGGCCAAGCTGTTGATATCACTACTACCTGCGGTTAGTGGAAGTGTATCGCACTATGGCGAATGTCATTCCCTTCTGAGTTATCTGCATGAAAACAGCCCTGATTCTATCGGGTGGTGGTGCCAGAGCCGCCTACCAGATCGGCGTGTTAAAAGCCGTCAGTGAGCTCTTGCCAGATAAGGGCAAAAGCCCTTTTGATATCATATGCGGGACCTCCTCAGGCGCATTAAACGCTGCAAAGCTTGCCTGTGCCGCTGATAATTTTCCGGCTGCTGTTCATACGCTGGAGCAATTATGGTCACAACTGACATCGAACCAGGTGCATCATGTTGGTTACCGCGAAGTGCTGGTGAGTATTTTCAAACTGATTGGCTCTTTTTTTCATAGCGGTATAGCGCATGGCCGGCCACTTGCTCTGCTTGATAATACGCCCCTGGCAGAAATGCTATCCCAACACGTAGATTTTGAGCGACTGGGCTCGATGATTGATCAGGAATATCTGCACGCCCTGAGCATTACTGCTCTTGGATACTCTTCCGGTCAGAGTCTGTGTTTTTTTCAGGGATCAGAAAGCATTTCCCCCTGGTCAAGCGCCAAGCGCCTTGGTATTCGCTGTCAGGTTGATTACAAGCATATTATGGCGTCTCTGGCATTGCCTGGCATATTTCCCGCCGTGCGAATTAATCGTGAATACTTTGGAGATGGCGCGCTGCGCCAGACGGCACCCATGAGCGCGGCCCTGCATCTTGGGGCAGACAAGCTATTCGTGATTGGTGTCAGCGGCAACGGCCGGCAACTTTATGAGCGGAAAAAAACCAGCCACTCCCCATCTTTGGCACAGGTGTTTGGGCAGCTGATTAACAGTGCTTTTATTGACGCGCAAGAAGAAGACGTTGAAATGCTGAGGCGCTTCAACGAGTTCGCCAAGTGCATGACAGATGATCAGCGCCAACAATTAAATGTGCGCCCAGTCGAATTGCTCATTATTGAGCCTTCGGTCAAGTTTGATGATCTGGCCGGGAAATTCAGCCACTACCTGCCGAGTTCGATGCGCTTGCTACTGCGGATTATTGGTGCAAACCAACGCGGTGGTGGGGCGAGTCTGGCGAGTTATATTTTATTTGAAGAGAAGTATTGCCGTGAGCTGATTCGCTGCGGGTATCATGACGCAATGAAGCAGTCAGATGAAATTTTGGCTTTTATCCAGGAAAAACCAGTCTGAATTTGTGGGCACATCATAAACACGCCTTTGCACCAGGCTAGGGCCTTTGTTTCTGCCAGGGTGTCCCGGTTTAATCGGGGGGCTACTATGCTCTAAATGGCAAGGTAGCCCCGTAGTTTAATAACTGAGTTCTATTCTATTCTTAGTGCAGACTGGCCAGTTTTACTCCATCCATTTTTAACGCCTGAGCAACGTCATACATCGCCTGGTTAAGAATTTTATGGGTTATTTTGTCGTCCTCGTAACTGGCATGCATGTTTATGTCGGCCATTACCAGATTGTGTAAATTATTAGACAGTGCCTTATCAAACAGATAACCACTCCAGAATACACCGTCCGGGGCTGTACCTGCTTCTACCAGCGTTTTCGCTAAATCAACGCCGGTAAGATCAGCCGGTGCAGGCAAAGTAATC
>DATJDA010000063.1:0-13068 GCA_035497695.1 Marinobacter sp.
GCCGTCTCTTTCATGGCTTTGCTCCTTCATGTGTTGCGTGATATTCCTGGCTTGCCATGCGGGCAACCAGGTTCTTATGGTGGTCGAACCACGCCAGTGTTTCGTCTGCATCCACTGGCTGTGCGAGATAACGCTCGGGGAATTCCCATACCAGAAGCTCTGGAGAATGACTGCGGAACTCATCTGATTGCAGGTAATCAACCATTGGTTGAAACGGCCCCTGTCCTTCGTGGGACACATTAATCAGATCACGGCCAAGGTAGTGTTTCAGGGCTCCCGGGAAGTTCCAGAGAGCATTGGCGCTGTAACTGGTTCCGACCAGGACCAGATCGGTTGAAGTATCTGAAAACAGGTTCTGCTCGGTGTCTCCACCGGTATTCGTGGCGCTTGTTGAGCGTTCTATAAGCTGATCGGGTAACGGTCCGAGAGTGGGGAATAACGGAGTCAGTGGGACGTAGTTCAACAGGTCGCCCCGGTGCACTCGTGTGTCGCCAAGCGTTGTTACAAACTCGGTTTCATCCCAGCGCTGGTCTTTGAAGGCAGTTCTTATTTTGTCTGCCGCACTACGGGCAAACACATCCGCACCCCGTGGGGTCCAGTGCGTGTCGGTACGCAGAAAGATCCCGGCGCCCTGATCCCGGGCCTCCAGAAGTTCCGGTAGCAGGTCCGGAGCCATAACACCGGCTGAGTGCATTCGTTTCAGGAACTGGGGATACAAAGACGCCATCAATGGAGTGGGTGCGTGATCGCCCAGCTTTTCTCCGTAAACCCGGGTTTTGGCCGGCACAACCAACAACACAACCGGAATACCTTTGGCCTTGAGGTAGTTCGTAACGGACACAACCCGATTCAGGTTTGTTTCAACAATCTGAGGGTCTTCAACCCCCGGATAGAGCTCTTCATCAGAAAATAGCCAGCCCTGCTCCCCAATAGTGACGCCAGGCCGCCCTTCCCTGAACAGCAGGTAGTTAATAGCCGCCCAGAGGTTGGTACCAAGATTCCGAACCGGAAAATCATCGTCGTAATGGCTTTCGACATCGCGAGCCAACTCTCCGGTAACCGGGTTCAGCCCGTCGCTTATGTCATAGCTGGAAAACGACTGAAGCGACAACAGACCAAGCCCGAGAATAATCAGGATGAACACGCAAGCGGTCAGTTTTCGGGATATTCTAATCATGAAACTCCCTCAGAACTGGAAGTAGAGAAAGGGTGAAAAACTTTCTGCAGACAGTTTCAGAACCGCCAGCAGAAATACAGGAACCAGCAAGCCAGGCACGGCGGCACGCATGCCGCCAGCGAGTGTTCCGTCAAACTGCCACTGGAACCGGTCTTTCAGACCCATAAGCAGTACCACTGCATAGGCCAGCACCAGAATCACCAGGTTCAGTTCACGAATTTCCTGAAGGTAAGTTGCGCTAAGGCTGAGGCTGTCAAAGCTGAACATTGCCTGATAGAAACGGAATGCATCGCTGATGCTCGCCGCACGGAATGTTACCCAGCCCAGCATGATAAACAGGAAAGTCATAAGCCAGCGGCCTACGCGGAATGTACGTGCGTTGCCAGACACGCCAAGGGCACGCTCCACAGACAGTATGCCGCCATGCCATGCACCCCAGAGCAGGAAGGTCCAGTTGGCACCGTGCCAAAGCCCACCCAGCAACATGGTCAGCAACAGGTTTCGGTAGGTGAAGAAGGTGCCACCGCGGTTACCCCCCAGCGGGATGTACAGGTAATCTCGCAGCCAGCTCGACAAGCTGATATGCCAGCGTCGCCAGAACTCCGTAATACTCTGACTGATGTACGGTTGATTGAAGTTTTCCGGAAAGCGGAAGCCCATCATCAGCCCAAGCCCGATTGCCATATCGGAATAGCCTGAGAAATCAAAATACAGTTGTGCCGTGTAGGCCAGAGTGCCCAGCCAGGCATCGGCAGACGAGGGATCTGCCAGCGCAAAAGCACCATTGGCCAGTGGTGCAATGGAATCAGCAATAAAAACCTTTTTGACAAAGCCCTGCATGAACCGGATGGCGCCTTCACCAAATTTATCGAGGGTATGAGTTCGGTAAGTGAACTGATCGGCCAGATCTTTGTACCGAAGCACCGGGCCGGCAATCAGTTGCGGGAACAGGGCAATAAAAGCTGCAAAATCTACAAAACGGCGTGTCGGCTCAGTATCCCCCCGGTACACATCAACCACATAAGAAATCGCCTGAAAAATATAAAATGAAATGCCGATTGGCAGAATAATGTTCGCCAGCTCAAGAGGCTCGTAGCCTAGTGAAATAAATATCTGGTTCAGGCTACCGATACCGAAATCGGCATATTTGAAATAAGCCAGCGTTGCCAGATCACCAACAACACCAATACCTACCCATGTGCGTGCCCGCGCAGTCCCTTGCCCAGCCCGATGTATGCACAGGCCTGCCAGATAGTTCCAAAGCGTAACGGCGATAAATAACAGCAAAAAATCGACCCGCCACCAGGCATAAAAGCCATAGCTGCCGAGCAGAATCACCAGTGAGCGATACCGGAACGGCGTCAGGTAATACACCCCCAGAAACGCCGGTAAAAACAGAAACAGGAAAATGTTAGATGAGAAAACCATAGTCAGACTCCAGCGCAGTCCCTGCGCATTTCAATTCACAACCACCGGCGCGATACGAACGGCACGATGCTGGTTCAGCAACCCATCAAAAATCTCAGTCTGGTAGGTGCCCAGAACCCCATTAAAATGAATACCAGCCTTTGAACGGGGGAATCGCATTTCGATGTCATACAAGTCTATGTACTGGGGATTGTCTGTATACAGAGGGCCACTGGCGTTGGCGGCCAGCTTGCCGCCAACAACCGACATGGAAACCGCTTGATCATAGACATCTTCTTCTATGTTTCGCCCGGTATCAGACAAGTCTTTGACCTGCCCAAGCACGCCAAAGGTGCCGTTCAGAATGGCAATATTGTGATAAACACCAACGTTGGTACTGTTCCGTATCCGGATGCCATTACGCAGATTGTTAACCAGCCGGTTGCCCCACAACAGATTGTCCGGCGACTCATAAAGCCCGATACCATCGCCGTGATTGTCTTGTACAACGTTGTAAGCCACGACATTGTTTCTGCTCTGACGATCGAGGACAATGCCAGACAAGGCGTTGTTATGGCTTCGGTTGTTGATGATCCAGCTATCATTTACCTGTCGGGAAATAATGATCCCGTGTTTTTTTCGGGTGCCGAACACATCATTTCCGGCAATCAGCAGTCGGCTTGAATAATCATGGGGATCAATACCGTAGATGATATTGTCTTGATAAACGTTATCGACAATCGCGACATCCCTGGCTTCGTAACAATAAAACCCGTAATAGATGTCTTTGAACACAGACTCAATAAGCCAGGCACTGGGGGGCTCACGTTGCAGTTTTTGGTTATCGTACGCGGAATACTGCGCCACGGTGAAGCCGTAGGATTTGCTCTGGTTATAACCAAGATTGGAAAATGTGGAGCCGAGAACGAAGGTTTTGCTGCCTCCCCAACCGACAAAAAACGGACGGAAGCTTGCTGCAGACTGATAAGTGGCCGGCCCGTTATCCCGCTCTCGCCAACCAAGAACCGTACTGTCGATAACAAACAGCGAGCTGTCGTTGGCAATAAAGGCGCCACGCTCCTCAGACAACCGAAGGGTTTCGTCCCGGATAACCAGCGTTGCGCCCGGCCGCACTGCAATTGGCAAACGAACAAGGTAAGAGCCGTCGTCATTCCTCTGCAGATAACGGGCATCGTTCACTTGCCGGAAAACATCATCCAACGTAGCTTTGCCACTATTAACCAGTATTGCTTGCGGGTGCGAAAACTGACGTACAATCCACTCGCGCGCACGGCCTTCATCAACAAAATCGCCCAGTGCACTGATACCGGAGATTCGCTGAACACTTATATTCGGCGGCTCGGAAGGCAGGGCAGACAACCGCTCTTCAACCGCAGTGCGGTTGTACTGCGACACGTCTGGCAAGGCCGGCTTTTCCATTGTGATGGTTTCGCTGGCCGGTGATTCCAGACCGTAGTCGCTGATTTCATACTGCTGCGCCTGCACAGATTGTTTCTGATCCGAACCGTTTGCAACCCGGGCCGAAGCAGACAACGTCCAACCGGCGGGTAGTGTCGCCAACAACAATGTCAGGACCCAATGGTGCTTCATGGTTTCTCCCTAGAACCGCTTCGTGATATCGAGAATCACACGATGTCGCGCGCTGTCTGCACTATCGCCATAAGCATCACCGGGAAGGAACACACCAGCACGTAACCGGGCATCAAACGAAGTCCAGTTGCTCACACTCTGGTTTCCGTAATAGCCCAGAACCAGATCCACAGACTCGCCAAGATCTTTACTGGTGCCGACAAACTCCGGGTCAACCAGATCGGAGTAAATGGTTCCGCCGGCATCACTTATCCAGTAGCGGTGATACAGCAGATTGGCATCCCAGGTATCCCGGTCTGACAGGGCGGTGTAAACGGTTGCCACCTTGATATTGCTCCACTCTGGCTGGAAGGCTTCACCAAAGCGCGAAATCAGAGATCGGGTACCGGTAAACCGAGAACGATTACTTTCCATCTGAGTCTGGCGGAACGCATCAGATTTACCTTTTTCATCCCCACCCGAAGCGACTGCGCCTTGCATGCCGACAACCCAGCGCGGGCTGTCTGCCAACTGCGCCCGAAGGCCTAAATCTGCAGCCCAGCCTGCAACATCGCGCTCTTCACTGGTAAATCCACCGGGAGCACTGGGGTTTCCGGTAATACGGGTATCTTCACCAGCAACTGCGCCCACCGAGGCAAGGTACTGGACGGGACTGCGCGAGTGCCAGTCGAAGTACGCCTGATCTGCCCTGATACCAACCCAGGTCAGCGACTTTACGACACGATCCGGAAGTCCATCCTCAGGATGCCTGGCCAGATCGTTCTCATCGCCATAACGCTCGGCATGCGTAACCAGAAAGCTGAGATAGTGGTCTTTGCGCCATTGCCAGCGAGTACTGGCGAATACCCGGGCAATGTCCTGTTCATCTTTATTGAGTTCACTGATATCGGTACGCGCTTCCGATAATTTATTAGCGAATCCAACGGTGGTATCCAGCAATGTGGTATTGAAAATCCAGCGCACCAAAGCAAGATCATCGTCCCACCACAGGCCGGTATCTTCCTTAAGGCGCTCCCGCCCAAAGCGGATCGATTCCCCCGGATAGCTACTCAGGCCGTTGTAGTCGAGCCACACCTCCCGAAGGGCAAAAAAACCGTCAGTAGTTGTTCCGCTTCCGCCAATCTCATCACTGACATCCACCTTGCCGGTGGCACCGAATGCCTGCAGTCTCAGCTTTGACCGCCAGTGTGGCGACAACTGCCAGACCCACTCAGGTTTAATATCAAGACTGAATTCATCAGAACTGGTGTCTTTCCCTGGTGTTAGCCCGAGCGTGCGGTCGCCCTCACTGATTGCACCGAGTTTGGCGTCGGCGGAAAAGTCCACCAAATATGGATAATTCAACGCCGCCAGGTCATCTGCCTGGCTCTGCGCCAGAACAGGTATTGAGGCCATGCAGCCGACAGCAGCCAGTAAAACCCGTAACCTATTTATCGCTTCCCGTGTCATGCGTGCTATCCCCCCTGGATGGTATAAGAGCCGGAATTGGTTACCGACGTTGCAGCCAGCTTCTGACGGGCAGCCTTTTCAATATTCGCAATCTCTTCTGCCTTTAACTCCAGCGAGTGCGGCATAACGGGCACCATTTCCAGCAAAAGATCTTTGGCTCTCGCAACGCCACTGTCGTAAGCCAGCAATGCAAATGCCCAGGCATATTCCTTATCAACTTCAATCCCCTTCCCTTCCCAGAACATCACTGCCATCAGGTAGTCCGCTTTCGGAAACCCTCTTCTGGCTGCACTCAGCAAATACTCTTTTGCCTTTTCAGGTTCTGCTTCTCCCAGATAACCACGCTGATAAATGCGCCCTAGCAGGTAGTCTGCAGACGGGTATTTTTCTCTGGCTTCCAGAGCGTACTTAATGGCTTTTTCCGGACTCAGAGGCACCATACGACCGCGCTCGTAAAGACGCGCAAGCGTTAGTGAGGCTTTCAAATCACCTTTAGCCCGAGATGCTTCAAGCAGGCCAATCACTTCACTGGCATCCGCCAGATAGGGGTTGTCCATAATCAGACGCGCGCGCGCTGTCATGGCCGGGGCGTAATCCGGAATCAGCAACTGGTACAGATTATTGGAGACCGCCACCTGCTTCACGGGAGATTCATCACTCGAAGCCCAGCGTGCGAACAGATAGAGATCGCGATCACTGATACTGCCGTCTTTCCAGGCGTTTCGCGCGTCATTAACCAGCGCGTCAAATTCCTTTTTCCGGTGCTGGGCCAGATAAACCCGGCCGAGAATACTCAAACAACCAGGCTGAGTTTTAACAATGGGCTCACACAGGGAAATAACTTCTCCACCACGGCCGTCAAGTTGCCCTGTTATGAGGTAGTACCTCGCCAGGGCAAGATCCCCTTCCGGAATTCCCTCAAACCTGGCGCGGGCAATCCACTTTTCTGGTTCGGCTTCTGGAAACTCCGGCGCATAATCCAGATACAAAGTAATCAGGGGCATCAGTGCACTGTTGTTACCCTCCACCAGTGCTTTTTTCAGATACTGTTCACCCTGCCTGCGCTGCCGGTGAGTTTTCCCTGAACGGGCGAGAAACTTTCCCAGCCTCAGCCAGGCCTGGTCACTACCCTGCTGTGCAGCCTGCCGGTACCAATGCAATGCCTTCGCCTGCTCTGTTTCAGAATCCTCATCGGCGTACAGGTCACCCAGTTCAATTTGAGCATCGGCAATTCCGAACCTCGCCAACTCTTCCAGTTGCGTTTTAGCCGCAGCAATATTTCCCGACGTGGCATCCTGCCGGGCACGCCTGATATCAGGAATGCCACTGCAACCCGCCAGAGCAACAATCAGGATTCCAGATATGAGCGCTTTGCCGAACATTACCCAACCCTGCTCAGTTGCCAGTGATTCGATTAACCAGACCACCCAAAGCGTCCATTTGTATGGTGTCCACGGTGACACCGATTGGACGGCCTACCGACGACATCGGCAGTGGCTTATCGGCCTGAATAAGAGCATTAATGGACGTGCCCGGCTTATTTGGCTGCTCTGCATCCACGTAGAGCGACTCAATCTGCCCAGGCTGGGTTTCACCACCAGGCAGGCGTAACGTTACTGACTGGCCTTCCTCCAGCTTTTCACCATCGGCAAAACTGAAGCGGGCAATAACGTGCGCGGAAGCGTCTGCCGGCATCATTATCGCCAGTTGCTCGCCTTTGCTCATATACTGATCACGGGCTGGCAGAAGGTTGAGAACTTTACAGTTGCAAGGGCTGGTCAGTGTGCCCCGCACACTCTGCCCGAGCAGCTCTTCTACCTGTTCAATGCTATAACTCCCATTGCCTACAAGGTCGTTAACGTAGGTCAGCATGGGCGCATCAAACGTAGCAATAGGCTGTCCGGCCTCAACCTGCTGGCCTGCTTCAACGAGGGTGGTGACTTTAGCGTCCTTGGGAATCCGCACAGGGATGTTCTCTGAAGCCACCATGGCGGATTCGGCGGTTGTTACAAACCAGAGTTGCCAAAGCTGGTAGCCGATAAAAGCAACTGCAACAACACCAAGCCCCATAACCACAAGGCTCATAACCACTGCTCTGATGCTGGCGAAAAAGCCCAGTGGTTCGCTGGACTTGCCCTTGCGGGCTTTCATGAAATTCTCTCGCGAGAGCGTATTGAGCACATCACCGGCGGAGATCAGCTCACCACTGAGAAATGCGGTAATCAGATAACGCAGCGCTGATATCTCGTTAGCACCCAGGTTCTGGAATTCACAACCACACCGGCCACTGGCACCACCGAGATTCTTCGGTATAAAGTCCACATCAACGGAAAAATCAAAGCCATCAATCTTGAACACCAACCGGCCATTATGAATTTTTCCCTGACGCAGGGATTCGTTGCCAAGATGGATACAAACGCCGCCGGCGGAGACATCGGCTACCTGGAACTTCATCATCGTGCCATCAATTCTGACGAACAGTTTTGCTGGCATGCGAGCCCGGGCGAACTGCCTCTGAGCTTCAGACTCGTGGACAAATTTGGGTGCAATTGCTGCGGTATTCATGCGTTATATCCTTGAATTATTTAACATCCCCATGAATTTCCTGTCCCTGACGCATAGCATTTCAGACAATGAACAAAACGGTCGCCAAAAAGACACTGATCGCCGAGAAGGTCATCATTCGGGAAGACCATCGGTTCAATCGCTGCTGAAAGGACGCGGAATCTGTGCTGTAGCTGGTTTTCTGTCGGGTCCATGACTGCCGGTCAAGCCGGAAGAAAACATAAATTTTCATCAGCGAACCGAATATCTGGTTGAAGTAGAGAATCACCGGATACGCCGGCCCTACCGGATGCCCCGTTGCCATCAACAGTACCGTGAGCAGCAAACGGGTAAGCCCG
Organism: Marinobacter sp.; assembly: GCA_035497695.1. Lineage (GTDB taxonomy): Bacteria > Pseudomonadota > Gammaproteobacteria > Pseudomonadales > Oleiphilaceae > Marinobacter. The sequence goes on from DATJDA010000063.1 coordinate 8,548, forward strand.
ATCCACAACAGATAAGCCAGCAGAATGACCCCGGAGTATTTGATTGCCGCGAAAATAGCGGCCGTTAGCCCCAGAATACTGGTCCACATTGAAATTCGCTGATCCCAAAGGATGTACCAGGTAAACCAGCCCAACTGGCGCGGCCCCAGTTTGGTGGCACGGGTATTTTGCCGAAGTGAATTGCCATACCACCGGAACATCAACTGCCGGGCAGACCGGAAAAAACTCGGATCGGGTGGATGCTCCACCGTACAAATTGAGGCATCAGGCACATAAAACGTGTCATAACCGAGACGCATGGTGCTAAACCAGCTGGATTTATCGTCACCGGTCAAAAACCGAAATTGCCCCAGCCGCCAATGCCTGAGAGCGTCGTATTCAACATCACTAATAAACTCGGGCCGAGTGATCAGGCTGGCCCGAAACACCGACATTCGCCCGGTTAACGTAAGAACACGACGAGAGAGTGCCATCGAACACATGTTTATATGGCGTTGAGCGAACCTCAGCTTGTGCCACTCTGACATCAGATAGCTGCCCTGCACTTCGCAGAACTCATTCGTTGTAAGCGCACCAACATCAGGCATAAGCCGAAAATACGGGGCGGTGGCGCGCACCACACCGGGATTCAGCACCGTATCGCCATCAATGACGGCCACAATGGCTCTGTCATCCGGCACATCCCGCGAGATGGCGCGGAACCCATAGGCAAGGCCATCTCGCTTGCCTGTTCCCGGTATTCTTACCAGCCGCAACGTGATATGCGCGGGCGGGTTGATGCGGCGCCACAAAGCCCGCATCAACATTTCATCCGACAACTCCACAATTGACGCGACAACTGTGGCCGGCCAGCCGCAGTTCATTGCTTCGCGAATGATGGATTCGTACACTTTGGCTGTTGTTCCCGCATCAATCCGAAAACTGGTTACCATCAGATAAACATGCGATGGATTCGCATCATTACCCAGTTTTTTTGCCTGAGCGCGAAGCCTGGGATAGGCGATATGCAGGAAGTACATTCCCCGCACAAAATGAACAATACCGACGGAATAGCGCCAGAGCCCAATACCCCCAATCAGCAGAATGAACTGAGCGCTGCCAGGTATGAAGAATTCTTGCGGCAGTGATACCGCAAGAGCACCAAGTACCGCCAGATACAGCAACCACCCGCCAGTGCGGGAGAGTGCATTGTTCATCACCAGCAAATACCTTCAGAAACACCATTAGTGGTGGTTTTCATAAAGCCGACCAGGTCCACTATCCGCTTGCCTTCTGGAAGGTCTGCAATGACGGTTTCGAACAACTCATCATTGTTGCCAAGCACAACGACATCGCCGTGATCAATCACCCCGCGCAAATCGCTTTCCATAAGGCTTGAGAGATGAGGGATTTTCTGATTGATGTATTCGCGGTTAGCGCCGTGAGTGCGGGCATAATCGACATTACGATCAAAGATCTTCAACTGATAACCTTTGCCAATCAGCATTTCTGCCAACTGAACAAGCGGACTTTCTCTCAAATCATCGGTGTTCGACTTGAAGCTGAGCCCCAGCATGCTGATCTTGCGGCAGCCAAAGCCGGTAACGATGTTAAAGGCCTTGGTAACCTGGGCATTATTGCTGCTCATAATCGAGCTGAGCAGTGGATGATTCACATCCATCTGGCTGGCGCGGTATGTCAGCGCACGAACATCTTTGGGCAAACAGGAGCCACCAAAAGCGAACCCCGGGCGCATATAATAACGAGAGATATTAAGCTTGTTGTCCAGGCAGACAACATCCATCACATCGCGCCCGTCCACACCCATAGATTTCGCGATACTACCAATCTCATTGGCGAAGCTTACCTTTGTCGCATGCCAGACATTGCAGGTGTACTTGATCATCTCTGCCACTTCGATCGGCTTGCGGACCAGCGGCGCATCGAGCCCGCTGTAGAGCTCCGAAAGCAGATCGCCAGAGCGTACATCCAGCTCGCCAATTACCGTCATCGGCGGGTGGTCGTAGTCTTTAATGGCGGTACTTTCGCGCAGAAATTCAGGATTTACACAAACCCCGAAATCTTTCCCTGCACACTTTCCAGAGGCCTCTTCCAACAACGGAATAACCACATTACGAACCGTGCCGGGCAGTACGGTGCTACGCACAACAATCAGGTGCCACTCCGGCTTGGAGCGCAGTGCCAACCCAATATCCCGCGACACATTCTCAACGTAGGCAAGATCAAGATCACCATTGGATTTACTCGGCGTGCCGACACAAATCATCGAAATGTCTGTGTCCAATACCGCATCAAATCCCTCTGTAATCCCACGGATCCGGCCATTTGAGACACCTTCCGACAGAAGTTCCTCCAGCCCTGGCTCAACAATGGGTGATTTACCACTATTGATCAGATCAATTTTTACAGATGAAACATCTACCCCGATAATCTCGTGACCACGGCGAGCCAGACTTGCTGTACAAACGGCCCCAACGTATCCCATACCAAATATGCTTACACGCATCCCACCCTGCTCCCTTTTGGTTCCATGGCATTAACAACTTGAACACTAATAACAATCCGCAACGGCCCAGAAACGTACAGCAACATAACGTTAACTTCCCGTTACAGACGGCTAATTTTTCAAGTATTTCAAGGCGTCATGTTGTTTATACTGACCTGACGCAAGCAGCTTCACAGCTAAATGTAATCGGCTGTTTTTCTGGTTATTAATCTGGATGAAAGGCGGAAGAGAGTATTCAGAAGTGAATTAGAAATTAGATAATAAACTCATCTTTAAATTTATAGCGATATATAAATATTGAGTTATAGATCGAAAAAATCTATGCGATATGGCAACAATATATACACAAAATCAATAACGATTAAACGTTAGTTTCTGTCAGGATGTTTTTGAGAACACAGAGTGCCGTGACACACAATAAGCATGCAAAGCCAGACAAAGAGTGGACAGATCGGTGCTTCGCACGTAACATTGCGCACTCGAAATTGACGCAAAGCCGTTATCTCGATTGCGCCCGTAGCTCAGCTGGATAGAGTACTGCCCTCCGAAGGCAGGGGTCACAGGTTCAAATCCTGTCGGGCGCGCCATATTTTTCAAGGCCTTACGTGAAAGCGTAGGGCCTTTTTAATTTCCAACCCTAAAAAATAACCACACCTGTAACCACACGACACAAAGTCAAATTACACCTCCTGAAGACCGCTGCAAGCGCAGGGGTCAGCCAATCGTCAGTTGATTCCGATGTAATCTACAGGGTTTACGTTCAAGGCAGCTTCAACATTCAGAATGCCCATTCCATGATCGGCTGGGTTGTAGCCGTTAAAGCTCCGATCTGCGGTATCCAGAAGAATCTGAAGCACAGCAGCACTGCTCAAAGAGGTAAACTTGGACTTCACCGCTCCGGCTGCAGCCGTTACAAGGGGGGCAGCGAAGGAAGTGCCAGAGCTCACGGTGTATCCATCAGCCACTTTATGGCTGGCAACGTCCAAGTTAACACCTGGAGCCGCAATGAACCGCTCTTGAATCTTCTGGTGATCGCCAGGCTTGTTAGAGTTTCCAGCTATCGTCCGATCATCGTTTACTGACGCCACCATGATGTAGTTCTTGCGGAGGTTGTCATTATGGTAAATGGCCAGATCCAGTTCTTTACGATCAAACTCCAGCGCATAACAGCGCGTCCGCTCACTGACTGACGCTTCGTCCCATTCCGCTTCTGTGCAAGTTGGAGTGTCGCTTGCGTATATTTCAGAGTAATCGAGTCCTTTGTTGCCTGCCGCAACTATGACACCGATACCACCGCCTTTGGTAGATTCATGGACGGCTCGTTCCGTTCCTCTATCAGTGCTCTCGTTGAAATAAGTTCCAGCGTACTCCATTGAAAGGTTCAGGAAATCAATTTGCGCAGTTTTCGCCAGCTCTGTTGTAGCAAGAATGCTGGCTATAACGTCTGGTCGACTACCTATCGGGTCTAAGCTGCCATCTGTATGTTTGTCTTCGTAAACAACATCGAGAGCAAGCAGGGTGCCATCACTCAATATCCCAGCAGTTTCGCCAAAGATCAGAGAACTTACGTGAGTCCCGTGAGCGGCTGCAAAGTAATCTTTACTGGCAGAATAATCTGGAAAGTAGTCGTCCTCCATCTCTATGAGATCATAGCGGGCGGCGGGCCATCCCATTTGAACAAACGCGCTTGCATAGGAACCGCTACGGACATCAATGCGAGTGCCAACAAACTCATTGTGGCCGCTGTATACGCCTGAGTCAGCAACCAGTCAATACTAATGTTGAGATAAGAGCCGCAAGTGTCAGTTTTTTCGTTTTCATTTCTACTGCTTCCAAAAATTTGATTCACATTTTGATAATTTAATAATCTCAGAACTGTGCTCGGCTTAATCAGACGAAATGCCCCGGCTGCAACATCACAGTTTCTGACGTTTCCGTTCAAGTTGCGTATAGAGCACTTACCGAAAACCATATCCAAAGCTTACAACTTCTCTCCCGAGGCAAGTTGCGCCGAA
>DATJDA010000064.1:0-8112 GCA_035497695.1 Marinobacter sp.
AGGCCGGTGTGCTGTGTCGGCGAGAACTGCTTGATGAACACCCTGAGCAGATTATTGCCTTGCAGTCTGCTCTTGGGCGCGCCGCAGACTGGGTAATGGCTGCTCCCGACCAGGCAGCAATACTTGGCGCTGAAAAATCGCCACTGTCCAGGCAGGTATTTGAAGGGGCTATCCCTCGTACCCGCATTCGCATGGTGTCTGCTATTGATGCCAGGCCGCAGCTTGAGCAATTCTTTACTGCCTTAACCGATCTTTCCAGTGGATTCATTGGTGGCAAACTGCCAGATGATGGTTTCTATCTGCCGGATTCTTTAAGCCAGAGTATTCAGCAAGGAGCCACAAGATGAGCTCTGATCACCCGGTTTTTAAGAGTCCCTGGCTTGCTTACGGATTTCGCCCGTTTTTTCTCCTTGGTGCCATATATGCGCCTATTGCGTTGATTCCCTGGGTGGGCGCGTTGCTTCAGCAGTTTATTCTGCCCATGAACATTGCGCCGTTAGCCTGGCACGGCCATGAAATGATTTTCGGATTCGTCAGTGCTGCACTGGTGGGGTTCTTGTTAACATCTATCCCTTCCTGGGCAGATGTTCCACCGCTTGATGGCAAGCGCCTCGCTGCACTGGTCGCGCTTTGGGTGGCTGGCCGGCTGGCTTTCTGGTTGTCTGCCAGCTTGCCCGGCCCACTTGTTGCGATCGTCAATATTGCATTTCCAATCGCGATGCTGGTTTGGGCAGCACGCCCATTACTGTCAAAAGGCGGCCGTCGGCATGTAAGCCTTGGGTTGGTACTTGTCGTTTATACGCTGGCCCAGGGGTTATTTTATCTGAGCTGGCTGTTTCCAGAATTTGCATTGCCATCACCTCTAACGGTTCTGAATACGGCTGTGAATGTACTGATGATTCTGATTGCGCTGACCGCCACGCGTATTGTTCGTGTGGTCGCGATGGTTGCCAGAAAGGAAATTGGTGAATCGGGTCCGCAGCGGTTTACCCCGGCCAGAGAGCATCTTGCTGTTGCCGTTCTGGTGCTTTATGTGATTGCCGATTTTTTGGCGCCTGGCCATCCCGTTACTGGCTGGATTGCGCTGGCGGCAGCGGCTGCCCAGATTGACCGACTTAGTGAATGGCCATGGGGCAAGGCTATGGCACGTTTATACATGCTGCTACTGACTACAGCCTACGTGTGGATGGTTGTTGGCTTGATTCTGGTTGGCATCAGTACTCTGGTAGACGGATTCCCTGCGTATGCGGGCCGGCATGCGCTGTCTGCAGGCGCTGCAGGCACGGCTATCCTGTCGGTATTCTGTATTGCCGGGCTGCGGCATACAGGGCGCTCGCTCAACTTGCCAAAAGTGATCTGGCCCGCATTGGCCGCACTCTGCATAACCGCACTTCTGCGTAACCTGGTACCCATCTGGTGGCCAGAGATGTATTTACTGGCTGGTGTGGGTTTGCCCTTCCTGTTCTGGCTGGCAGCTTATCTGCTTTATCTGGTCGGGTACGCGCGGGTTCTGGTCAGTGCCCGCGCCGATGGGTTGCCAGGTTAACTCAGGCAGCAGGTGGAAGCGCTGTTACCAGATTGCCAGAAGTGCACCAACGCCAAGTACGGCGGTGCCTCCGACTTCTGCAACAATCAATACCACCATAAAAAACACCATTAAGGCAGGGTGCAGCGACCAGGCGCCCAATTGGTGAGGCTTGCGAAACTGGTTGCTGGTGTCTTGCAACATGCCGTGCAGTACATAGCTGCCAATGGCCAAGGCAAAGAATAGTAAGGCAACTGCTGCAGACAAAGTGTTGAGCCAGTCCGGGAAAACACTGTAAGAAGCGAACCAACCCAGAAGCGCTGCGGCAAAGCTGTACATCAGTGAGCTTTGGTGTGCGACATTAACATAACGTGGTGCAGCGGCTTTTGGGCTGCGAGCCATGCAGACATATTTCCAGACTCCGGTGATCAGTCCCGTCATAAAAAAAACAAAAGCTGCTGTAAGGCAGAGTTTTACTGCAATGCTCATGTGCATTCACCTTTCGATATGTTGAACGGATGTTATCTGCAGGGGACGACCTCCGCCGATAGCTAAGTCTCTTCGCTATTTTATTACCGCATCATACTACTTTCGTATAAGTCCCTTCATGGCTATATCTGTTTTCGAGCAAAAAACTGCCCGCGATTCAATAAGTTTTGAATTTTCATACATTTTAGTGACAGAAAATTGACGTTTTTTTAACTTGTAAGGCGACGTACTTAACGGCGAAGGTTGGCCGGTTTTTATACAATTTAACAAAGTCGTCGGATAATTGGTGTAAATACGATATGAAACGCGTCATTAAAATGTCAAAGGCATGGATCGCCGCGTTTGCTCTTGGAATGCTTCTGGCCGGATGTGGTGGAGGTTCTTCAGATACGGCAAGCACAGGTTCGTCTTCCCAGGGAACTGTTCATGAAAACGTGGTTCCGGTTGTTCCCGGTGAGCCAGCCATCCCTGCGATACCGCTTGAACCAGCTATTCCGGTTGTTCCCGCTGACCCTGTTGCGGTACTTAGCTGGAGTGCGCCTTCTACCCGTGTGAACGGAGAGGGTATTGCCATGGGTGAACTGGATAAATATGTAATCCGGTACGGTAAGAATAAAGACAACCTGAATCAGGAAATTGTTGTGGAAGATGCTGCCCGCAACGCAAATATGAGCTACACGGTGAATGGGCTTGGTGCAGGTAACTGGTTCTTCACCATACAGGTCCAGGATAACAAGGGGCTGATCAGTGAGCCTTCCGAGATCGTTAGCAAGCAGATACGTGTCTGACCTCGAAGGCCTTAATCCAATGGAGCTGCAACTGGCAGCTTCATGGTAAACACGGAGCCTTTGTTGGGCGTTGACGTTACCGAAATTTCCCCGCGGTGTTTTTCCACGACGGTTTTCACAAACGATAGTCCCAGCCCGGTGCCATGTATGCCAGCCAATTCGCTGCGCTTTTGCCGTTGATAGCGATCAAAAAGGCGTGGAAGCTCTGCCGGGTCAATCCCGCTGCCTTCATCGGTAACGGTCAGGCATGCCTGGTGCCCGGCAGGGAATACCTGAATAGTGACAGTCGAGCCAGGGGGGCTGTACTGCACTGCATTAGTCAGCAGGTTAATAACCGCCCGCTCCAGTAACTCCGCGTTGCCTCTGAGCCAAAGATCTTCGGTGCCGTGCAGTTGCAGCTGAATACTCTTGTCTGCTGCCTGCTCACTAACGCTATCGCGTGCATTCTCCACAATGGCCAGAAACTCACATTCATAAAAACGGGTTTCGGTAAGTTGTTCTGCTCGTGCCAGTTGAACGAACTCTTCCGCCAAATGGTAACTTCGACGTGCCAGCCGTCCCAGTTGATCAAGCTGGGCTTTTTCGATAACGCCCGGGTCTCGTTTTAGCTGTGCGATCAGGGCAAGCTGGGATACCAGTGGCGAGCGCACATCGTGAGAAATAAAATCGATGGCTTCCCGGTGTTGGCGTTGCTGCTCCTTGAGCTCTGATATGTCAGAGATGTTGGCAATTATGCCATGCTGATCACTATCAGGCAGAGCGAACGGTGCAAAATGAATCAGAAAGTCTTTATTGCGGATACGCAAACCAACCGTACGGCTTTGTAGCAGAGTGAGTGTTTCTGAAACCGTCTCATGCCACGGAGGCGTTTCCCTTGGATCGTGGCCGTCAAGAAGTCTCACCAGCGGCAGTCCGTCCAAGCTGGGCTTGGGCTCCCGGAACCACTCTTCAATATGGCCATTGGTAAAACGGATGATACCCAGCTCATCGGTTACGATCACGCCGTCTGGCATTCGCTCGAAGCTATGACGGATAAACTGCTGCATGTGGTTCAGGCGTTCTGTCGCAATTCGTACCCGTTCAATCCTTGCGGAGATATTCTCAACAGGCTTACTGGCTTTTGTGTTTGTTTGTGCATTTTCCAGAGGCAGTTTGCGAAGATAGCGCTGAATGGCCTCACGGCTGAGATCATTGGGAAGCGTCAGGCCCAGAATATAGGATGTTTCCCCCCGGATAAGCTGGATCCAGCTTTGGTTGCTACGATGCAGCCACTGGCCGTGCATCAGGTTTTCAGGAATATCGGTAACACTCATGTCCCTGGCAGAGATAAGGCTCGTGTTCTCTTGAAGAAGCCAGCCCAAAGGCCGAAACAATGCCTGAAAGTGTTCCAGAAGTTGCGCAGGCTGTCTGCGTGACGGCTCCGGGAGCGTTACCTGCGGGCTTCTGGCCAGATCGTCCAATTGCCTGTTCAAAAATCTGTTGGTCATTGACAGGCGAAGTCCGCTGGACACCGGAAAGGCGAGAAGCGGGACAATCATTGCGTTTGCAATGGGTATCCAGAGCTGGGCAGCGAACAGACTCAGGCCATTCAGTGCCAGTAAGGTGACAATCCAGGTGATGCAGGCAAACAGTGTTGGTGCGGGGCGCATGCGTGGCAGAGAGAGCGACATAAGCACGATAACTAGTAATGCCAGAACCGGAGATGCCCACTCAGGTGCCAATCGGATCAGCAAGCCCTGCCTGCCAGCCGAATAGGCATTTGCGTGAAATTCTACGCCGGACATGGGGTGGCTCAGTCCGGAAAAAGGTGTTGGCAATATGTCTCCAAAGCCGGGAGCAGTTGCTCCGATAAAGACGGTTTTGCCATCAAATACCTTTGGCGCCGGAGGGCTATTGAGGACCTGAGCGTAAGAGTAGGTTGGCAGTGAACCAGTACCGCCAGCCAGGGGCACTGCACGGTAGTCATAGCGTACGTTTACGAAAGGCGGTATATCGTTCGTATCCAGTGTGTATGGCTGTACACCACGAGCCGCCATAGAAAGACTTGGCCACAACTGCTTGCCCAGGCCATTGAATAAATACAGCCCCCGGGCAATGCCATCGCTGTCCAACTCCACATGTGCATGCCCAAGACCGGCGGCCGCTGCAGAAAGCGGTGCTGTTGGCAGCCATTCGCTTAATGGGGTATTCGGGGTTGATGAAGACAGGTGCACCGGCAGGATAACGTTACCATGCTCTGTTATTGCTGCGGCTAATTCCGGGTCATCGACTGAGGGTTCGGAAAAAAGAATGTCAAAGACGATGGTGCTGGCACCGGCCAGTTGCAATTTCCGAATAAGCTCGGCATGAAGGCCGCGCCGCCAGGGCCAATGCCCCAACTCGTTCAGGCTGAATTCGTCAATGGCAATCAATGCAACATCATCGGCAACTGGAGCAGGGTTGGCGGTAATCGTTTTATCGTAAAGCCAGGCGTCCAGTTGGCGGGGCAAGGTACTGGTTTGCGCCAGCAGAATAAGTGCCAGAAGGATGAGGCCAAGGGTCCAGGGCGTTGTCTTTATTGGCATCCAGTCCTGGTTCATGAGTCCTGCTATCTGTAGCGGTCTATCAGTGGATTATTCCAGGTACAGTTCCCTCCCTGGTCCCCAACGGCTTGTTAGCGGACCGTCGGAAAGAGCTTTCAGGCGCACAAAATACCGTCTTCCGGGAATCAGACGCAAGGCTGCAGTGGTGTCTGCCAGCGTTGCTTCTTTAATAATGTTGTCAAATTTTGGCTCTTCAGAAAGCTGAAGCCGATACTCTTTGGCGGTGTCTACTTTTTCCCAGAATACGCGAACCTGACTGTCTATATAGTTTACACTAATGATGCGAACAGGTGGCAGGCTGCCATTAACAATCAGTTTTCTTGGTTTGCTGATAGCAACTGAATTACCGCCAGCTTCGGTAATCACCCGCCAGTAATACTGGCCCGGACTTAATGGTTTGGAGGGAAGTGCCGAGGTATCCTGTGCCCATTCGCTGCTTGTAATCAGCTCCCGAAAACTCTCGTCTTCAGAAACTTCTACACGGGCGACTTCATTATTACCGTTAAGCTGCCATTGAAATTCTGGCATGTCGTTGTTGGCCGTACTGCCGTCAGAAGGTAGTGTCAGGCTGGCTGCTCTGGCCTGGAGGTCGATCTCGACGGGTATAATGGCCGGCATTCCGGCTATTCCACGGCTATCCAGTGCCGCCAGATGTATTTCATAATCACCATTATCAAGCCGGCTGATGTCGAACTTGTTTCCTTGCACGTTTCTGCTTTCGACCCAGCGTCCGCTGTCAGTTTCAAAAATATCGAGCTTGTATCCTGAAGACTGGCTGGCTGCCCATGCCAGCTCCGCAGGCAGACGATTCAGTTTGGGGGCAAGGGGGTTCACCCTGGGCGCGGGAGTCAGGTAGTGGATAACAGGCTCTGTGCTCGCGCCGGTCGCAACCTGGGCACTGTATCCGGCAGGTATCGAGCGAGTTTTGCCCGGAACTCCGAAATCGACCACTCCGTGGGTTACCTGCAGACTGGTTCCCGTCGGTGAGGTTTGTATGGAAAAAACGGTACCGCGCACAGCCGCAACGGCAGAGGGCGTTGATATTTCAAATCGCGCTCCACCGTCAATAATTGGTTTTACACGAGTATGTACTTCGCCCTTGAGCAAGCGTAACCGGGTGTCTGCCATGCCGGATTTGCCGTATTGGGTCAGGCGATTGAATTCCAGGTGCGAACCGGAAGAAACTCTGACTTCAGAGCCATCCGCAAGACTGATTGTTGCTGTGCCAGAGCCGGAAAGAATCGCATCGCCTACGCGAATCAGCGTATCGGGGGTTAATGGCCGTCTGCGCCCGTCTGCACCAGAAATAAACTGGACAGCGCCGGAGCTGGAAACAACCCGGGCAGGATCAGGTTGGCGCTTTAACCAGGCAAGAGGAATGTGGATGCGGTCGCCTTCTGATACAAGTGTCCCATTTTCCATGCCATTGTATTGAAGTAACTGTTTGGGACTGAACGCGGGAGTTAACAGTTCCTGCGCAACGGCGTAAAAATTTTCGCCGGGACGCAGGGTATACATCCACTCAGGATGAGTCGTCGTCGCGGTTTTTGCGATAGGCGTAGCCGAACCCTGAATGATTGAGAGTTCAGCATGAGCGGGCAATACCAGCGCCAGGCAGGCCGATGTGCTCAGCGCCCGGAATAAACGACGAAAATTCAACTTAAGCATTCGCGGCCTGATCAACTTCAATGATATCCGGAGCTTGCTCCAGAACATGAACGCTCATAGCTTCAAGGCGGTAGCCGCGCTGATAAATAGTTTTGATGCGAAAGCCGTTTTCAGGATTAAGGCCCAACCGGCGACGCAGGCGGCTCATGTGGGTGTCAACCGTGCGGGTATTAATGTCCTGGGTTAGGCCCCAAACCCGCTCCAGAAGTACTTCTCGGGTTAACAGCCGGCCCTGGTTCTGAAACAGAAACAAGGTGAGCTCGTAATCTTTGTCCGTCAGGGTCAGTTCTTTTCCATGCAGGCAGATACTGCGTTGCTGTGTGTTGATCTCAAAAGGACCATGCTTGAGCACTTCCTTTTCGCTGTCTGGATTACTCCGGCGAACCAAAGCATTAATGCGGGCAATCAGTTCCGCTGCACGGGCAGGTTTGGCAAGAAAGTCGTCCGCCCCGGCATCCAAAGCGCAAACAATGTCAGCTTCGCTGTCCCGTTGAGTAAGAAATATCACAGGGATCGCCCAATTAATTTGGGCGCGAACGGTTTTCAGGACATCAATGCCCGACATATCCGGGATCTGCCAGTCCAGGATCAGCAAATCGTAGCTACGGTGTAGAATCGCGCTCAAAAAAGACTGGCCGGAGGAAAAGCTGTCACAAGTATGCCCGCCCTCAGTCACAATCAACTGAACATGCTGAGCTTGTTCTTGTTCGTCTTCAAGCAATGCAATGCGCATGGCGTTCCACCCCAAGGTTATTTTGCCGATAATCACAAACCAATAGCAGGAGTGCTGCCGAGGCCGGGCACTCATACGCAGTGATTATCCCAAAATGCGGGGTTGTGTTCAGTGTCGTTATGTAGAGTTGCGTAAACGGATAGCTGGCCTTCCGTTATCGTCATCAACGGTTTGTCGGCAGGCGGGGAAATTACTGCAGCCCCAGAACCAGCCTTTCTTCCCATTTCGTCTTACCAGTGGCGAGAAGCAATGCGGGCAGGGGACAGGCTTCTCGCTGGTACCGTCGGCGGGAGCGATGTCTTCTATGGGGCGAGTGCCATTACAGTC
>DATJDA010000065.1:0-17698 GCA_035497695.1 Marinobacter sp.
TACTGAAATACCTCAGCCAGCGCCCACACGAATTACTTGGTTAATTTGTTAAAGAGCGGTTGAGCCGTTGCTCAATCAAGGCCGCGTATTCTACATCTCAACGCGAACTTGTCAACCACTTAATGAAGAATAACCAAACTAAATTTCTTCTTTATTTTCAAGCGGTTGTTCCTTGAGAGAAACCATCTTGCGAATGATTTATCCCTCAGAAGAGGAGCGCATTCTACAGGCCTGCGGAGAACTGTCAATGAGGTTTCTGAAATAATTTATTTCAGTTGCGGTTTCCACTTACCCAAGCGATCAAAGAATAAGCAGTCCGGACAAAATACAAACAACACCGGGGAGAATTACCACCAGACCGCATTGGCCCGGTGGTCATTATGTCAGTCTGCCGCCCCTGGAGTGCGGCGAGGCTTTCGCCTGAACAATGCCCGAACCGGCCCGGAAAGCGCGTAAACAAGAAAACCGCTAAAGAGCACTGTTGCCGGATCCAGGGCAATCACCACAAAGATAAGCACAACCAGCAGAATCGCTGCAAATGGTACTCGCCCCCGGACATCAAAATCCTTGAAACTGCGATACAACACGTTGCTGACCATCAATACACCCGCCCCGGCAACGACAACAACGGTTAGTAGTGTTAACCAGGACGACGGCTCGAATTTATGAAAGCACCAAACCAGGCCTGCCACGCATGCAGCGGCAGCCGGGCTGGGTAAACCAACAAAGTATTTTTTGTCGACAGAGCCAATCTGGGTATTGAATCGCGCCAGACGCAGGGCGGCCCCGGCAACATAAATGAAGGTAATTGCCCAGCCTACTTTGCCAAGTCCGTTCAGCGACCAGAAAAATGCCACAAATCCAGGGGCAACACCGAAGGCCACCATATCGGAGAGCGAATCATACTCTGCGCCAAACTTGCTCTGGGTGTTGGTCATACGGGCAACCCGGCCATCCAGACCATCAAGTATCATGGAAACAAACACCGCTATTGCTGCGTTTTCAAAAGCGCCATTGGCTGCCGAGACAATCGCATAAAAACCCGAGAACAAAGAGGCCGTGGTTAGCGCATTGGGCAACAGGTAGATGCCCTTCCGGCGAACGGGGGCACCTCCAACCAACACCTCTTCAATGACCTCTCCGGCCTCTACATCGTGCTGATCAACAGCCGCTGATTCATTTTTTCGGCCAGTACCTGGCACTTCTGAATCTGTATTTTTTCTATCTTCAGTCATTCCTGTCACTCCGGAAAGCAGTTGAGCGGAGTATATACGAAAAACGCGACCACCCGGGTCGCGTTTTAAAGAACAATCCGTAACCCGGTTTAGTTCTTGGCTTTATCAACGATTTTGTTTGCGGAAATCCACGGCATCATACCCCGCAGTTTTTCGCCCACGATCTCAATTGGATGTTCGGCATTCTGGCGGCGACGTGCGGTCATGGATGGGTAGTTATGTGCGCCTTCAGAGATAAACATTTTGGCATACTCACCACTTTGAATACGTTTCAATGCATTACGCATGGCTGCCCGGGATTCATCGTTAATCACTTCCGGACCAGTCACGTATTCACCATACTCCGCATTATTGGAGATAGAGTAGTTCATATTCGCGATGCCGCCTTCGTACATCAGATCGACAATCAGCTTAAGCTCGTGGAGACACTCGAAATACGCCATTTCCGGTGCATAGCCGGCCTCGACCAGAGTTTCGAAGGCTGCCTTAACCAGCTCAACCGTACCACCACACAAAACGGCCTGCTCGCCAAACAAATCTGTTTCTGTTTCGTCTTTGAAGGTTGTCTCAATGATGCCGGTACGGCCACCACCAATACCACTGGCGTATGACAGCGCCAGATTTTTAGCCTTACCCGAGGCATCCTGAAATACAGCAATCAGGTCAGGAATACCGCCGCCACGGGTGAACTCTGTGCGAACCGTGTGGCCGGGCGCTTTCGGAGCAATCATTACAACATCCAGGTCTTTGCGCGGCACGATCTGGTTGTAGTGGATAGCAAAGCCATGGGCAAATGCGAGAGTAGCGCCCTTCTTCAGGTTCGGTTCAATTTCATTTGCGTACAGTTGCGACTGAAACTCATCCGGGGTCAGGATCATTACTACATCGGCCGCGGCAACCGCAGAAGGTACATCGCTGGTCTTCAGGCCATAGGCTTCAGCCTTGGCAATGGAAGATGAGCCCGGACGCAAGCCAACGGTAACGTCAACGCCGGTATCGTTCAGGTTGCAGGCGTGAGCATGGCCCTGGGAACCAAAGCCGATAATGGCAACTTTCTTGCCCTGGATAATGGAAAGGTCGCAATCCTTATCGTAATAAACTTTCATGAAAAACCTCTGTTATCTGTTAATTGTAGTGATCGGCCAGACCACAATATTCGGACTCTTGGTTTGGGCTAAAGACTCAGTACTTTTTCGCCACGAGCGATACCAGACACACCGGTACGCACAACTTCCAGGACGCCCAGCGTGCCAACGGCCTGAATAAAGCCATCCAGCTTGTCACTATCGCCAGTGAGCTGCACGGTATAGACCGAGCTGGTTACATCGACGATCTGGCCGCGAAAAATATCGACGGTGCGTTTTATTTCAGCTCGCTGAGAGCCCGTGGCTTTCAACTTAACTAGCATCAGCTCACGCTCAACATGCCCGCCTTCGGTCAGATCTACCAGCTTGACGACTTCAATCAGCTTGTTGAGCTGTTTGGTAATCTGCTCAATGACTCTTTCAGAGCCTCTGGTAGTGACGGTCAGACGGGACAAAGTCGGGTCTTCTGTCGGCGCAACGGTCAGTGTTTCAATATTAAAATTACGCTGGGAGAACAGTCCGACTACCCGAGACAATGCGCCTGGTTCGTTTTCAAGCAAAACAGAAATGATTCTACGCATGGTCACACTCTCTCCGTCTTGCTGAGCCACATTTCTTTCATGGAACCACGGGCAACCTGCATTGGATAGACGTGCTCGAGAGGATCAACATAAATATCCACAAACACCAGCTCATCTTTCATTGCCAGCACTTCTTTAAGCTTTGCCTCCAGATCTTCTTTCTTCTTGATCAGCACACCCTTGTGGCCATAAGCCTCCGCCAGCTTTATGAAGTCTGGCAACGACTCCATATAAGACTGGGAATGGCGTGATTCATAGTTCATGTCTTGCCACTGTTTAACCATGCCCAGGGCCTGGTTATTCAGGTTGATGATTTTCACTGGCAGATTGTACTGCTTGCAGGTTGACAGCTCCTGAATATTCATCTGAATACTGCCTTCACCAGTAATGCACAAAACCTCATCGTTCGGATGTGTCAGCTTGATGCCCATAGCAGCCGGAAGCCCAAAACCCATGGTGCCAAGGCCTCCTGAGTTGATCCAGCGGTTAGGCTTGTCAAACTTGTAATACTGGGCAGCAAACATTTGGTGCTGACCAACGTCAGACGTCACGTAGGCATCGCCATTGGTGAGCCGGTACAGTATTTCAATAACTTCCTGAGGCTTGATCACATCGTCACTGGTTTCGTAACGCATACCGTGGAAAGCGCGCCACTCGTCAATCTGCTTCCACCAGGCAGCCAACGCATCAGCATCCGGCTTTATCTTGCTGTCACGAACCAGCGAGAGCATCTCTTTAAGCACCGCATCAACCGGCCCGACAATGGGCACATCGGCATCAATGGTCTTGGAGATTGAGGCCGGGTCAATATCTATATGAATGATGCGTGCGCCCGGACAGAATTTCTCGGTTGCATTGGTTACACGGTCGTCAAACCTGGACCCAACGGCAAGTATCAAATCGGCATGATGCATAGCCATGTTGGATTCATAGGTTCCATGCATGCCCAGCCAACCTACATACTGTTTGTCGGTAGCCGGATAACCACCAAGCCCCATCAGGGTGTTGGTGATCGGAAAGCCCAGCGTACGAACCAGTTCAGTCAGTTCGCCAGAAGCCTTGCCCAGAATAACGCCACCGCCGGCATAAACAATCGGCCGACGTGCCGCCAGCATCATGTCTACCGCTTTTTTGATCTGACCGGCATGGCCGCGAATGGCCGGGTTATATGAGCGCAGCTTTACCTTTTTCGGATAGGCGTACTCATAACGCTCGTTCGGCGTGGTCATATCCTTGGGAATGTCTACAACAACAGGACCAGGCCGGCCGGTAGTGGCTATGTAGTATGCCTTGCGGATAATTTCCGGGATCTCTTGAGGGTGCCGCACACTCAGGTTGTGTTTCACAACCGGGCGGGACACGCCAATCATATCGGTTTCCTGGAAGGCATCTTCGCCGATCAGGGTGGAAGGAACCTGGCCGCATAAAACCACCATGGGAATGGAATCCATGAAGGCGGTCGCAATGCCAGTAATGGTATTGGTGGCACCAGGGCCAGAAGTCACCAGCACAGTTCCCGGCTTTCCGGTTGCCCGGGCATAGCCATCAGCCATGTGGGCTGCAGCCTGCTCATGCCGGACCAGAATGTGCTTGATTTTATCCTGCCTGAACAGCGCATCATAAATATGAAGGGTTGCACCACCCGGATAGCCGTATATGTATTCGATTCCCTCATCCTGAAGGGAACGGATCAGCATATCGGCACCAGACAATAACTCCACGATTTTCTACCCTCTTCTACAAGTGAATGAGCCGGGTCACGCCCGGACGCCTGGATTCACGGCCACCATGCTTCTTGTGGAAACAGAACCGACCACTCCTCCACACCGATAGAGGTTGTCTCCTGGTCAGCCGCCCTCCAGAGGGTTGCGGAGAACAGCCAATCAACGGGTTGCAGATAGCAACAACCATTCCGCAACATAAGTACGGAGAGTTCAGTGTGGTAATTAAACGGGGGCCACGTGCTCGGGATTTCCTGCCGTTTTGGCCCCAGTCTTCAGGCAATCGGTAATTCTGACAGCGCGAAACTCCCTGTCAATAGGTGATGCCGCTTTATCCACTCTTTTATAGTCAAACATCTGCCATACCGGTTAACATCAAAATCTGAGCAAAGATTTGAACCAGACAGAAGAAAATCTCTTGGTTGAGTGGCATGATAGCTCCATAACGATTACGAATACGGGCCCGGCTTAACAAATTCATGTGCCCGGGAGCAGTGAACATACGATGAGTAAACCCATGAACAGAAAAATCCTCCTGCTGTCCCTTCTAATAGCTGTCGTACCGGGTACGGCATTGAGCGCTTCTGTCTACAAGTGGACAGACGATAAAGGTGTAACACATTTTGGTGACCACCAACCCACTGGCATGTCGGCTGAAAAGGTAAATGTTCGGTCGGGCACATCATCTAAAGCATCCGATGGCCGGCAAAGCCCACAGGAACGTCTGGGGGAACTGCAGGAACAACAGGAAGGCCAGGCTGAAGAGCGTCGGGAAACGGCCGTTCAGGAAGCTAACAGAAAGCAGCGTGAAGCAAACTGTGAGACTGCCCGTTCAAACCTGAAAGTAATTGACAGCAACGCCCGCATTCGCGTTGAAGAGAATGGAGAGCAGCGGTATCTGTCGCCTGAGGAAATTGCTGAAAAGCGGGTGAAGTTTGAGGAGATCGCAGAACAGAACTGCAACCCGGATGACGAAGGCAACTGAGAAAAAGGGTCAGAACCGCAATTCTGACCCTTTTTTCTGACTTAAACCCTGACATCGCTCATCGGCGCATCAGGCTTTGGTGAACTCCAGCTTGTGGTCTTTCACTACACCCTGAATGACATCACCTGAGACAAACTCACCTTGCAGCAGCTTTTGCGCCAGAGGATTTTCGATCATTCGCTGGATAGCGCGCTTCAGTGGGCGTGCACCGTATACCGGGTCGTAACCTACTTCTGCCAGGAGTTCCATCGCCTCATTATTTAGTTCCAGCTTCATGTTCTGATCCGTCAGGCGTTTGCCAAGGGATTCAATCTGAATACGGGCAATGCTCTGAATCTGGCTCTCTCCGAGTGGGTGGAACACCACAACTTCATCTACCCGGTTGATAAATTCCGGGCGGAAGTGCGTACCAACCACCTCCATTACGGCATCTTTCATGGCGTCGTAATTTTCTTTTCCGGCCTTTTGTTGAATGATGTCGGAACCAAGGTTTGAGGTCATGACAATAACCGTGTTCCGGAAATTGACGGTTCGCCCCTGGCCATCCGTAAGGCGGCCATCTTCAAGCACCTGCAAAAGAATATTGAATACGTCCGGATGCGCCTTTTCCACTTCATCCAGTAACAACACCGAATAAGGGCGACGGCGAACAGCTTCCGTCAGATAGCCACCCTCCTCATACCCAACATAGCCTGGAGGCGCACCAATCAGCCGCGCAACGGAGTGTTTCTCCATGAACTCAGACATATCAATCCGGACCATGGCCTCATCCGTATCGAACAAAAACGACGCCAATGCTTTGCACAGTTCGGTCTTGCCAACTCCTGTCGGCCCAAGAAACAGGAAAGAGCCATGAGGGCGGTTAGGATCGGACAAGCCCGCACGGGAGCGACGAACCGCATTGGAAACCGCCTCTACTGCTTCATCCTGGCCAATCACCCGGGTATGCAACGCCTCTTCCATACGGATAAGCTTATCCCGCTCACCTTCCAGCATTTTGGACACGGGAATACCTGTCCATTTGGAAACGATTTCGGCGATTTCCTCATCCGTAACACGGTTTCTAAGAAGGGTCATCTCCATCATCTCGGCTTGGCTGGCCATGTCTAGCTGGTGCACGAGTTCGGGAATCCGACCGTACTGGAGCTCAGACATTTTACCCAGATCGCCCGCCCGGCGAGCGTTTTCAAGATCAATTCTGGCTTGCTCCAGCTGGCTCTTAATCTTTTGTGAGCCGTGCAATGCTGCTTTTTCAGTATTCCAGATCTCTTCGAGGTCTGCGTATTCCCGCTCAACATGCAGAATGACATCAGACAGTTCGCTCAAGCGCTTTTTAGATGCGGCATCGGTTTCTTTTTTCAGCGCTTCCCGCTCAATTTTTAATTGAATGAGCCGCCGCTCCAGGCGATCCAGAGGTTCGGGCTTGGAGTCCATTTCCATACGAATCTGGCTCGCTGCCTCGTCAATCAGATCAATAGCCTTGTCAGGCAACTGGCGATCTGCAATGTAGCGCTGAGACAGTTTGGCTGCCGCAATAATGGCACCATCTGTAATCTCTACACCGTGGTGTACTTCGTAACGTTCTTTGAGCCCGCGAAGGATTGCAATGGTGTCCTCCTCGTTCGGCTCCAACACCAACACTTTCTGAAAGCGACGCTCCAGCGCTGCATCTTTCTCAATATTTTCGCGATATTCATCAAGGGTTGTGGCACCAACACAGTGCAGCTCACCCCGGGCAAGCGCCGGCTTGAGCATATTGCCTGCATCCATGGAGCCTTCAGCTTTACCAGCACCAACTACCGTATGAATCTCGTCGATAAACAGGATAATCTGCCCTTCCTGTTTGGACAGTTCGCTGAGAACCGCTTTAAGGCGCTCTTCAAATTCACCCCGGAATTTGGCACCCGCTATGAGCGACCCCATATCGAGAGAAAGCACTTTCTTGCCCTTGAGGCCATCCGGCACTTCGCCATTCACAATACGCTGCGCAAGGCCTTCTACGATGGCGGTTTTGCCCACGCCCGGCGCACCAATCAGTACCGGGTTATTTTTACGGCGACGTTGCAAAACCTGAATGGTACGGCGTATTTCGTCATCACGGCCGATAACGGGATCCAGTTTGCCGGCCTCTGCCAGTTCGGTCAGATCTATGGTGTACTTTGACAGTGCCTCTCGGTGCTCTTCGGCGTTGGCATCTTTTACGGGCTCACCACCTCGAGCTTTTTCAATTGCTTTGTCTAAAGCGGCTTTATCTACCCCTTGTTCGCGCAGAACACGGCCAAGCGTGCCCCGATCTTCGAGCGCTGCTAACAGCATTAGCTCACTGGAAATAAACTGATCGCTACGCTGCTGAGCAAGCTTGTCTGCAATATTGAATAATCGCCCCATATCATTGGACATGGCCACGTCACCGGCAGACCCCTTCACTTCCGGCAGATTTTCAATCTCTTTCGCAATTGCCTGGCGTACACGGCCAGGCTCGGCACCCGCCTGTTTCAGAAGTGGCTTTATCGAGCTGTCGTCCTGGTCCAGCAAGGCCTGCATCAGATGCACTGGCTCAATGAAATTATGGTCTTTGCCCACTGCAAGGGACTGGGCATTTGCGAGCGCGGTCTGTAGCCGGCTGGTCAGTTTGTCGATTCTCATACTTAACGATTCCCCGATTCAATGAACGAATGTTTTGCTGCATAGGCGGCATAATTAACATTCGAATTACCTTGAGCTTAATGTAGGGGCAAGTGAAGGGACTTCAAGCGGGCGTGACAACAAACTGTCAGAAAATTGACGGGCATCACCCGAAATGGATTATCAACGCATCCAGACCAACGTAGCCATTCGTCCGGTTTGGCCATCGCGGCGGTAAGAGTAAAATCGGGTTGCATCGGTAACCGTGCAAAGCCCGCCGCCAGATACAATCCGAACACCGGCCGCTTGCAGGCGCTGTCGGGCGAGCTCATAAATATCAGCCATGTAGTGACCAGCTTTTGCGCCCTCAGCAACAAATGCTCCATTTGCGGCTGAATGGTAGGCTATAAACGCATCACGTACCTCTGGGCCCACCTCAAACTTATTCGGCCCGATGGCCGGCCCCAGCCAGGCAATAAGCCTGTGTGCGGGCACTTCCATTCTGGTGATCAGGTTTTCCAGAACCCCACCACACAAACTACGCCAACCGGCATGGGCAGCGCCAACAAGGCTTCCTGTTTGATCACACAAAACCACCGGCAAGCAGTCTGCACTGAGAATAGCGCATGCCAGACCAGGCTCGCGAGTAAAACTGGCATCGGCTTCAGGGTAATCATTTATATTTTGATGAGTAATCTCCGCCACATCGACACCATGCACCTGCCGGAGCCAGGCTACATTTCGCTCCTGAAGCCCCGATACCTGAGCCAGCAATGCCCGATTTTCCCGGACATCTTCTGCGCTGTCATCCACATGGTCGCCCAGATTCAGGGAGTTCCACGGAGGACCACTCACACCACCTGTGCGGGTGGTGGTAAACGCTGTCACTTTGCCAGGAGCCGGCCACTCTGGCTTGATCAGGGATAACTCAGAGCTCATTGGATTCCAATTCCATTTTGTGTTTCCGCAACGCGGAAATAAGCACCCTCATATCTTCTGGCAATGGCGCCTCCCAGCTCATGGTTTCACCCGTTTTTGGATGAACCAGCGTGAGCCGCTGAGCGTGTAAGGCCTGCCGATTGAATGCAGCAAGAACTTCCCGCAACTCTTCAGTTGTACCTTTTGGCAAGCGGAGCCGGCCGCCATACGCCGGATCACCCACCAGCGGGTGCTTTACATGAGCCATGTGTACACGAATCTGATGGGTTCGGCCACTTTCCAGCTTGCACCGAACATGGGTGTGGGCCGCAAATCGCTCCAATAGCCGGTAGTGCGTCACGGCTGGCTTGCCGGATGTGACTACTGCCATTTTTTTGCGTTCGTGAGGATGCCGTCCAATAGGTGCATTTACGGTAGCTCCGCCGGTCAGCGTTCCTACTACTATCGCTTCATATTCTCGCCCCATGGTACGGGTTTGTAGCTGATCTACCAGCGAGGTATGGGCAATCAGGCTGCGCGCAACAACCATAATTCCTGACGTATCTTTATCCAGGCGATGAACAATGCCTGCCCGTGGCAGATTTTCAACCTCCGGAGCACGATTCAGCACCGCATTAACCAACGTGCCGGCAGCGTGCCCGGCAGCCGGATGAACAACCAGCCCGGCGGGTTTATTAATTACCAACAGGTGCTCATCTTCGTAAATAATGTTCAGGCTGATTTCTTCTGCCTCCCAGGTTACCTGGACTTCCGGCTCGGCATTAAGCTCAAGTTTGTCCCCCAGCATTACCTTATCCCGGGGCCTGTAGCCTTTGCTGTTAACGGTCAACGCGCCGCTCTTTATCCAGCCTTGCAGTCTTGACCGGGAGTGCTCCGGCATCAGTCTGGCTGCCGCCTGATCCAGCCGCTGGTCACTTAGCTCCGATGAAATAACGAAGCTGGCAGTAATTCTATTGTCAGATGACATTAAGCCCCCAGGGCTGTTGCATGTTACGTTTCAGAAAGTTTTCTTGAATCCGGGAACCATTCTCTGCACATGGGGCATTTTCCCCGCTACAATGGCCCCTCTTTCAGCTTTATCGACATTATACGGGATTCCGGCATGAGATCAGTTGTTCGTTTACTACTGCTTACCACACTGACGATGATGATTGGTGCCTGTGCGTCTAATCAGCCTGAAGAAGTGCTGCCGGAAAAAACCTATTACGAAAATGCCCGAAAGGCCATGAATTCTGGCAATTTCAATGAGGCTGAGCAAAATCTCGATTCACTGGAGACCTACTATCCCTTTGGGCGTTACGCCGAACAGGCTCAACTGGACTTGATCTATGCACGTTACCAAAACCTTGACCTTGAGGGTTCCCGTGCTGCCGCCGACCGGTTCATGCGCCTTAACCCCCAAAGCGAGCATGCGGATTATGCTTTGTACATGCGTGGGCTGGCATCTTACAACCTTGATATTGGCCTTGGGGCCCGCTACTTCCCAATTGATGTGTCAGCCCGAAATCCGGGTGAACAAATTCAGTCTTTCCGGGATTTTTCGGAATTACTGAACCGTTTCCCAAATAGCCCATACTCGGTGGATGCCCGGCAACGTATGATTACTGTTCGTAATCGCATGGCAGAACTGGAGATATACGCGGCGCGCTATTACATCAAGCGCGAAGCATACATCGCGGCTAACAACCGGGCCCGCTATGTAATTGAAAACTACCCAACCTCCCACGCCGTTGAGGAGGCATTAATTATTCTTGCTGACACCTTTCGGTTCATGGATCTGAAAAAAGCCGCTCAGGATGCCATTGCCATGCTGCAGGTGAACTTTCCCAACAGCGATGCTTTTAACGATAAAGGCGAATTTATAGCCGACGTGCTGAAGAGAGAAAACCGATCACTTTCCAGCGTTGTTACCTTTGGCCTGATCGGCGACGAATAACCAGATAACGAGATGCCTCACTCACTTGCCACTTTTCCAACCATTAGTAATGGGATAGCGGCGATCCTTTCCGAACCCCCGCTCCGTGATACGTATACCGATGGGAGCCTGCCGACGCTTGTACTCGTTTATATCCACTAGCCGGATAACACGGTCTACGTCTGTACGATCAAACCCGCGAGCGACAATAGCATCCGAGCTAAAATCCTGCTCAATGTAAAGATTCAGAATCTGATCCAGAATGTCGTATCCCGGAAGACTGTCTTCGTCTTTTTGATCCGGCGCCAGTTCTGCTGAAGGCGGGCGGGTAATAACGCGTTCCGGAATAACAGCCGATAAGGTATTTCGATATCTGGACAATCGGAAAACCAGCGTTTTGGGAACATCTTTAAGCACATCCAGACCGCCGGCCATGTCGCCATAAAGCGTTGAGTACCCCACCGCGAGCTCACTTTTGTTGCCTGTCGTCAGCACCAGTGAACCGAATTTGTTCGAAAGCGACATTAAAAGTACCGCACGAAGCCGCGCCTGAAGATTTTCTTCCGTGGTATCTGGCTGAGTCCCCGCAAAAGGTGCTGCCAGCGATGCCATAAAAACGTCGTACATGGGCTCGATGGAAAACACATCATAATGCACCCCCATTGTAGCCGCCTGGGCCTCCGCATCTTCCAGACTCATGCCGGAGGTGTAACGAAACGGCATCATCACTGCTCTGACACGCTCCTTGCCCAAAGCATCTACAGCTACAGCCAGAGTCAATGCAGAATCAATGCCCCCTGAAAGCCCAAGAACCACAGACTTAAAGCCATTTTTATTCACATAATCCTGAACACCCGTTACCAGTGCGCGATACACGCTGGCCTCCAGAGTAAGTTCCCGGGGCAATGGCTGGGGTATGGGCTGGCAATGATGGTCACACAAGAAATCTACAGCAAATAACCCTTCACTAAACTGCGGCACTTCGACGGCAAGCGCCCCGGAAGGATCAAATACCATGGAGCCGCCATCAAAAACCAGCTCGTCTTGCCCCCCAACAAGATTGGTGTAAACAATACTAATCCGGTTTTCTCTTGCTTTTCGCTCAAGCAAGGATTTTCGCCGGGCTTGCTTGCCGGTATCGTAGGGGGAGGCATTCAAACTAAGAATAAGGCGGGCTCCAGCCGCAGCAGAACCCTCAACGGGCCCGTTCGCCCACAAGTCTTCGCAAACCGCTATGCCAACCGGTACACCGTGAACAGTAACGATCAGCGTGCTATTTCCCTCGGCAAAATAACGTTTCTCATCGAACACCTGATAATTGGGAGGAAAGCGCTTGAAATAGCGGCCAGTTACGGCTCCGTTCTGAATAACAATCGCAGCGTTGTACAACAACGCGCCATCCCGCACCGGCGCACCAATAACGATGGCAGAATGAAACTGTTCGTTCTGAAGCCGATCTATTGCCTCAGAAATACGGATGTCCAGGCTTGGACGCAGCAATAGATCTTCTGGTGGATAGCCTGTCAGGCACAACTCCGGAAAAACCACAATATCTGCCTGATGATCGTCTTCTGCTTTGCGAATGGCCTTGATAATCAGGTCGGTATTTCCGGGAATATCACCCACCAGAAAGTTCAGCTGAGCCATAACCACCCTCAGTTTTGCGGGTGAATTCTGGGGAGATGCTGCTTTCCCGGATACGGACATAAACTGACTCCTGTAACTCATTGCTGCTAAAAGGCTATTATACCCTTGGAAAAGCCGGAATTTCTCCCGATTGACAGTGGATTCCCCGAAACAATGGCAGCAGACACAGCCTCAACCACAAAACCTGGCTTGCATACGGCCACTCCGTCGCGCCAGCAGCAGATCCGATTGTTCCGTATTTACAATCACTACCGGCTAGTGATCAGCTTGGTGCTGCTCGGCTTGCTGTTTGTTGACCCGGCCAACTTCGATATTCGTTTCCGGCTGCTGGAGTATTATCAGGCCGGCGTGGCTGGCTATCTTGCACTAAACGCCTTTATTGCCTTGATGATACTGGCCGGCTTTCAGCCGGGGCAGCGGCACATCACGGTATCCATTCTGGTTGATATTCTGGTCATGCATGGGCTGCTGTTCGCAAGTACCGGCATCACCAATGGCCTTGCCAACCTGGTTATCGTTTCGGTAGCGGCGGGTAACATTCTTACCCCCAGCCGCACGGGCACCTTCTACGCGGCGCTTGCGGCACTTTGTTCTCTGGGTATTTCAGGGTGGGCCATCCTGGCGCTTGGGGATTCAGCGGATGACATAGTACGTGCCGGTTCCCTCGGCATTCTTTATTTTGCTGCCGCCTTTGTTTTGCAGTATGTATCCAAACGCATGATGCGCAGTGAGGCACTTGCCAGCAGCCGGGCCCGCAGTATCGTTGAGCTGGAACAAATCAATCAGCAAATCATTCAAAGAATGCGCACAGGCATTCTGGTGCTTGACCGATTCGGCCAGATCCGGCTTGCGAATGCCGCTGCTGAGGAGTTGTTACGCGGCAACTCAACCAACCACAGACATCAGGAACGAGGTGCTCTGGTTCTGCCCCGGCCACTGAAGCTTGGGCTTGAGGCCTGGCTGAAAGACCCTGTACAACGCATTGAATCTTTCCAGCCATCACAAACATCTCCGGTTTTACAGGCAAATTTTACTCAGCTAGACCAGGAACGGGGAGATCAGATTCTGGTATTTATTGAGGATATGAGCAAAGTTACCCAACAGGCCCAGCAAATGAAGCTCGCTTCTCTTGGTCGCCTGACCGCAGGCATTGCCCATGAAATTCGCAATCCACTGGGTGCGATCAGCCATGCTGCCCAGCTAATGGAAGAATCTCCCTATCTTGACCAGACCGACCATCAGATGCTTGGCATCATTCGCCGCCACTCACAACGAGTAAACGGCATTATCGAGAACGTACTGGATCTTTCCCGGCGCCGTGCTGCCAATGCTGATCTCTTTGAAGTTGGCCCCTGGCTGGAGGAATTCCGGACAGATTTCCTGCAGACCCGGGACGATAGCACAGCGCCGGCACAGATAACTCTGCATATCTCGCCCAACATACCCCTGGCCAGATTTGATAAAAGCCAAATTGAGCAGGTAATGGTGAACTTGTGCGACAACGGCTTACGGTACAGCCTGCAGAGCACCGGCGAATCCCGTATTGAGCTCCACGCAGGCGCAACAGCTGACGGAGAGCGGGCATTTATAGATGTTCGGGATTTTGGCCCGGGTATCGCCAAAGAGCACCAGACCTCTGTGTTTGAGCCATTTTTTACTACCGACAAGAGCGGCACAGGACTTGGTCTTTATCTGGCGCGGGAACTGTGCGAGGCTAATCAGGCCCACTTATTACTGGTGGACAATGTTCAGCCTGGCTGTTGTTTTCGTATTACCTTTGCCCATCCGGGGCGTTTGATATAAACCGGCGCCAGCGGATTACGAGCGTCTGATAAATAACATGGAACTGATAAACTACGATGACCACTCACACAGTGCTGATTGTTGATGATGAGCCGGATATCCGGGATCTTTTGAACATCACTCTCACCCGAATGGGTATTAAGGCCCTGACGGCAGCGGATCTTGGCAGCGCATACGAACTGCTGAACGAACACACATTTGATCTTTGCCTGACCGATATGAATCTTCCAGACGGTAATGGGATTGAACTGGTGCAGTGGATTCAGCAGCACGCTCCTGAAACACCCGTGGCCGTTATAACAGCGTACGGGAGCATGGACACTGCGATTGAATCCTTGAAAGCCGGCGCCTTTGACTTCGTATCCAAGCCCGTTGAATTGCCGCGTTTGCGCGAACTGGTCAACAGTGCCCTTAAGCTCGCCCAACCTAAAGAACAGATGGAAAGCCCGGTAGACGAGCCCGGGTTACTGCTGGGCAATTCCGTTCAGATTCAAAAGTTGCGAAACCAGACTCAAAAGCTGGCGCGAAGCCAGGCGCCTGTGTTTATCAGCGGTGAATCCGGTAGTGGTAAAGAGATTGTTGCGCGGATGATTCACCTGCAAGGCCCCCGGGGTGATGGCCCCTTTATTGCCGTGAACTGCGGAGCCACACCGTCCGAATTGATGGAGAGTGAATTCTTTGGCCACAAGAAAGGCAGCTTCACCGGCGCCGTCGAGAACAAAGAGGGGCTGTTCCGCTCTGCCAATGGCGGCACACTGTTTCTGGATGAGGTGGCAGACTTGCCTTTGGCCATGCAGGTGAAATTACTAAGAGCAATCCAGGAGAAAGCCGTTCGCGCAGTTGGCGACACCAAGGAAGTGCCTGTCGATATTAGAATACTAAGCGCCACTCACAAGAAATTGTCTGAGTTGGTTCAGGAGGGCAGCTTCCGGCAGGATCTGTTCTATCGGATTAACGTTATTGAGCTTGCCGTACCATCACTCAGAGAGCGCCCCGACGACATCCCTCTTCTTTCTACTCATATTCTTGGAAGGCTGGCGAAGGAATACGAGTGCGAGCCAGCCACCCTGTCTGCGGATGCGATCGCGCGCTTGCAGAGCTATGATTTTCCCGGAAACGTACGGGAGCTGGAGAACATTCTTGAGCGGGCGTTTACCTTGTGTGACAACGATGAGATTGGCGCCAGCGATCTTCAGTTAGGCAATGGCATACAGCCGACAGCATCTATATCCGGAATGATTACCGGTGATCAGTCAGATGACAGCGAAGGTATTCCGGTACCAGAAGGGGAAATTGACCTGGAGGGCTACCTGGAGAGCATCGAGCGCCAGGCAATTGAGAAAGCTCTGGAGGCGACCCGCTGGAACAAAACGGCCGCTGCAAAGAGACTGGGGATCAGTTTTCGGGCGTTGAGGTATCGGTTGAAGAAGTTGGGGATGGAGTAAAGCAGCCCCTCAAAAGTGACGGAGTTTGTGAAGTTGAACCCGAACAATACAAACTAAACAGATACAATTAGCGGCTTAATATCATTCATGGACTGGATGATATCTACATAAACATATTTGCCAGGATGGCGACCTCAATGATTCAAACACAGCGTGGCTTTACTTTACTCGAACTATTGATAGTGATCGCCATTTTAGCCATTGTCACCACGATGGGCACAAACGGCCTGCAATGGTTAAGCGAGCGTACTCAGGCATCTGCCACTCATTCCAATATCGGGCATATTTTTGCTCTGGCGCGTTATACTGCTGTTACGAAGCAGAGCATTGTGACGATCTGCCCCCTGGATAAAAACAATATTTGTGTAAGCGACTGGGCGCTCCCAACTGCCGTTTTTCTTGACCCGGACAGCAAGCTTGCATTAACGGCGGATAACCAATTAATTCGCGCGATGGTTTTAGCCAAGGCCGGTTATATCACTCCCAGTAATACATCTTCCGGACCAAGAAGGTATTTTCAGTATCGTCCTGATGGCTGGGTCAGAGGAACCATTGGTAATCTGACTTGGTGCCCACAATCACGAAATCCTGAAATGGCCATTCACGTACGCGTGAACTTTGGGGGCCGCCTGACCTGGTCAAAAGACAATAATCACAACAACATTGTGGAAGGCGCAGACGGCACGGATATTTCATGCTAACCCAGTATTCTGTCACCAGCAGTCCGCTGCACCTGCCCCTTTCAGACCTGTGTTATCAACTGTCAGGGAACCGCACTTATCTCCAGACTGGAGTGAAGTTGGTGTTGCAACCAGCTTGAAAGAACCTCTTCCAACAGTTCCATCAAATGCAATATTGTAAGCCGTAGGCTCAGATGCATTTCGCGGTGATGTGGTGAAAGGCAGAGTTGGAGCTCCGCCTCCAGTTGCACGGTAATCAAAATTAGTTGCGTACCGGCGCTCCATCCATTGAGCAAGCTCCAGCAGATCTGCGGAAGCCAGGCTTCGTCGGGTTTTTTCAACGTGAGACTGATATGAGGGATATGCAATAGCGGAAATAATTCCAATAATCGCTACAACAATCATCAGTTCTATGAGTGTAAAGCCATTTGCAGCAATCGACTGTTGTCTTTTCATTAGTTTCGCCCGCAAGATAAACAGCCCGGGGCATTAGCCCCGGGCGCTCTTATTATTTAAGTTGTTCCCAGTTAATGCGTCCGCCAGTCTGGATTCCTTTTTCCTGAATGGTTTCAGCTTTACCTGACGAACCACTTACGATCTTACATTCATCACCATCTATACAATCTTCTATAATTGTTGGCTTCTGAATAATACCAATATCAGGGTCCAGACCGGATACCGGCACAAGAACAGGATCGTCCGCTGTACCTATATTAATAAAATCGTTTTCATCAATAACACCATCGTTATTGATATCAAACACCGAGTAATCCAATCGGCCGCCGGAGTAGAGCGCCACTTCCATCAACCAGCTTTGACCACCTGCCGCACACGGATCCTCTGAAGGTATCAATGTCGGGAATATAACGCGATCGGCTCTTACAACAGCCTGTGACACTACACGCTCCCCTTTAGGCCCGGCCCCCCCGTTTGCTGCACTCCAGGTAAGATCCATATACCAGCCATTATAGGGAGTGCCAGTTGGTGTGTTCTGGGAAACACCGCGCACCCGGTTGCCATTGACGGTTCCTTCTATG
>DATJDA010000066.1:0-9307 GCA_035497695.1 Marinobacter sp.
TCGTCAGATTAAGTGAAGTTCTTGAAGCACGGGTATTCAAAGAGTCCGAATCACGGCTTACTCTTGCGTTGGGTAACGATATCGGTGGCAATCCGACGGTGGCCAACCTCGCGAAAATGCCACACTTGTTAGTGGCCGGTACCACCGGCTCGGGTAAATCTGTTGGTGTGAATGCCATGATATTGAGCATGCTTCTGAAGGCAACGCCTGAGGAAGTACGGTTTATCATGGTAGACCCGAAAATGCTGGAGCTCAGTATTTACGATGGCATACCGCACCTTCTTACCCCCGTTGTTACCGATATGAAAGACGCGGCCAATGCACTCCGTTGGTGTGTAGCCGAAATGGAACGTCGTTATCGGCTGATGGCCAGCCTTGGTGTGCGGAATATCGCGGGTTATAACCGCAAGGTCAAAGATGGGGTTGCTGCCGGCGAGCCCTTGCTCGACCCTCTATGGAAGCCGGATGAGTATGCTTTTGATGAGGAGCAGCAGCGACCCGAGCTGGTAACTCTTCCGGCGATCGTTGTGGTTATAGACGAATTTGCCGACATGATGATGATTGTTGGCAAAAAAGTAGAAGAGCTGATTGCCCGGATTGCCCAGAAGGCGAGGGCCGCGGGTATTCACCTGATTCTTGCTACACAGCGCCCGTCAGTTGATGTCATTACCGGGCTTATTAAAGCCAACATACCAACCCGGATATCCTTTCAGGTCTCTTCCAAGATTGATTCGCGCACGGTGCTGGATCAGGGCGGAGCAGAGCAGCTTCTGGGGCATGGCGATATGTTGTATCTGCCGCCAGGCTCCGGCTTACCGATTCGCGTGCACGGTGCATTTGTTGATGACGATGAGGTTCATCGGGTTGTCAGCGCGTGGAAAGCTCGCGCTGAACCGGTGTATATAGATGAAATACTAAAAGGTGCCGAAGGTGAATACTTGCCGGGTGTTCCTTCCCTGTCGGAGGGTGGAGCTGACAGCGAGGCAGACGCACTGTATGACGAAGCAGTAGCCTTTGTTACTGAAGGCCGGCGGGTATCTATTTCCTCTGTGCAGCGTAAATTCAAGATAGGGTATAACCGGGCAGCCAATCTTGTTGAAGCTATGGAAGCATCGGGTGTTGTCAGTACCGCAGGGCACAATGGTGCCCGGGAAGTGCTGGCACCGCCACCACCTAGAGATTAGGAGTACACCGAATGATACCAAGAATGCTGTTAAGTTTTTCTGTGTTCCTGCTCACTGCAATTTACACGGCCACAACGGCAGCGGCAGTCAGCCAGGACGCGGATGGCCGGGATGCTGCGGACAACCTGGCGTCAATGCTGAAAAGTTATGAGACCTATCAGGCTGACTTTATTCAGATTGTTGTTAATGAGCGGGGCCATCACGTTCAGGAGTCAAGGGGTTCATTGAAAGCAAAGCGACCAGGGCTGTTTTACTGGGAAACCAGCGCTCCGATGCCCCAGTTTGTTGTCAGCAACGGCAGTACCGTGGAAGTTTACGATCCGGATCTTGAGCAGGTCACTGTCCACAATCTGGACAAGCAGGTGCAGAATACTCCTGCGCTGTTGTTAAGCGGCAAGGTAGATAACCTGGATGAAACCTACAAAGTGTCCCAGCGTAATCTTGGAGAACACACCAGTGAATTCACACTTAAACCGCGGAGCCCGGACTCATTATTTGTCTCATTGCGGCTTACCTTTTTTAAGGGCGAATTGCAGGAAATGCGAATGCAGGATTCCCTGTCCCAACTGAGTGTGCTGAGTTTCAATCATATTCAGGTGAATGAACCGGTTGATGGCAGTATTTTCACTCTCAATTATCCGGAAGGAGTGGACATTATCCGGGACGGGGCCTGATGCAGAATAATCTGTTTGAGGATCAGGCTGGTTTTCGACCTCTGGCCGCCAGAATGCGGCCGACCAGCCTGGATGATTATGTTGGCCAGAGCCATCTGGTGGGGCCGGGTAAGCCCCTGCGCCGCGCCGTAGAGCAGGGTCAGCTTCATTCAATGATTCTTTGGGGGCCACCCGGGGTTGGTAAAACCACTTTTGCCCAGTTGCTTGCCAACATTGGCGATCTCAGTTTTGAAACAATCTCCGCGGTGCTCAGTGGTGTTAAGGAAATTCGCGCCATCGTTGAGCGGGCACATCTCCGAAAGCAGTCAGAAGGCAGAGATACCCTGCTGTTTGTTGATGAGGTGCACCGATTCAACAAAAGCCAGCAAGACGCCTTTCTGCCACATATTGAAGACGGCACCTTTATCTTTATAGGTGCCACCACCGAGAACCCCTCCTTTGAACTGAACAGCGCGCTGTTGTCTCGTACCCGTGTTTATGTTCTGAAAAATCTTGAGCACGGAGATGTACTCAAATTGCTGACCCGGGCGCTTGAAACTGAAGAGGGATATGGAAATCGTCTGTCAGTGGCACCGGAGGTTCTTGAAATCATGGCCGCCTCATCCGGAGGCGATGCCCGGCGTGCGTTAAATGTTCTGGAGGTTGCTGCAGACCTAGCGGAGCCAGACGAGCAGGGCAATGAACGTATTACGTCTGATCACCTTGAACAGGTCTTGCAGACCAGTCTCAGGCGTTTTGATAAAGGCGGGGATGTATTTTACGATCAGATTTCAGCACTTCACAAATCAGTGCGTGGTTCAGATCCGGATGGCTCACTTTACTGGTTATGCCGCATGCTTGATGGTGGCTGTGATCCGTTTTACGTTGCCCGCAGGCTGGTGCGTATTGCCAGCGAGGATATTGGCAATGCCGACCCCCGGGCACTTCAGTTGAGTCTGGATGCCTGGGACTCTCTGGACCGCCTCGGCCCTCCAGAAGGCGATCTGGCACTGGCGCAGGCAGTGGTATATCTCGCACTGGCGCCAAAAAGCAATGCTGTGTACAAAGCATTTAATCAATGCATGGCCGACATTCGCCAAGACCCTGACTACGAGGTACCGGTGCACCTTCGTAACGCGCCCACCAGGCTTCTTAAAAGCATGGGGCATGGCGAGTCTTATCGTTACGCTCACGATGAGCCAGAGGCGTTTGCTGCCGGTGAATCCTATCTGCCCGAAGCTATCCATCAGCGCCGTTACTATCAGCCGGTAAATCGTGGCCTTGAAATCAA
Source organism: Marinobacter sp. (assembly GCA_035497695.1). Lineage (GTDB taxonomy): Bacteria > Pseudomonadota > Gammaproteobacteria > Pseudomonadales > Oleiphilaceae > Marinobacter. The sequence continues at coordinate 3,129 of DATJDA010000066.1, forward strand.
ATTGGCCGAGAAACGAGAGCGGCTGGATAAGGGCAATGCGGGCAGCTCACGAAAGCGATATTCCTAAGCCAGTGGCACGGTAGCCAGCAGGTTCAACGCAGGTATAATGGCCCAACTTCTAACTCATATTTTGATCGGTATAACTCAGGATAATCATGCTTGACCCAAAACGAGTCCGTACTCAAACGGAAGAAATTGCTCGCAGACTGGCCACCAAAAACTTTAAATTCGATATTGCCACCTTCGAGCAGCTTGAAGAGCGCCGTCGCGCTATTCAGATGCGTACCGAAACACTCCAGGGTGAGCAAAACAAGCAGTCAAAATTTATAGGCAAGGCAAAAGCTGCAGGGGAAGATATCCAGCCACTGCTGGACGCTGTCGAGAATCTCAAAAAACAGAAATCCGAGGCGGAAGATGAGTTGCGTAGCCTGCAGGACGAGTTAAATCGTTTTCTTGCCGGAATTCCGAATCTTCCTGACGAAGACGTGCCCGCCGGCAAAGATGATACAGAAAACGTTGAAGTTCGTACCTGGGGCACACCCACAACGTTTGAATTCGAGGCAAAAGATCACGTTGCCCTTGGCGAGGCATTGCATGGCCTGGATTTCGAAACGGCCAGCCGCCTGGCCCATGCCCGTTTTGCCGTTATGCGCGGCTCACTTGCCCGCCTGCATCGTGCGCTTGCGCAATTTATGCTGGATCTTCATACCAGAGAACACGGTTATACCGAAGTTTACGTGCCGTATCTGGTTAACGCCAACGCACTTTACGGAACCGGGCAGCTACCGAAGTTTGAGGAGGATCTGTTCAAGGTGGAGGGTGAAACACCGCTCTATCTGATCCCTACAGCCGAAGTTCCAGCCACGAATCTGGTCTCGGACAGTATTCTGGAAAATGACGAACTGCCGGTTAAGCTGGTCTGCCACACACCTTGTTTTCGAAGCGAAGCGGGTTCACACGGGCGAGACACTCGCGGCATGATTCGCCAGCATCAGTTTGACAAGGTTGAGCTGGTACAGGTTGTGCGCCCCAGTGAATCAGACGCTGCCCTGGAAGCGCTGACCGGACATGCCGAGAAGGTATTGCAATTGCTTAAGCTGCCTTATCGAGTGGTTATTCTTTGTGGGGGCGATATTGGTTTCTCTGCAGCCAAAACCTACGATCTGGAAGTCTGGCTGCCCGGGCAACAGACATTCCGTGAAATTTCGTCCTGCTCTAATACCCGAGACTTCCAGGCGCGGCGTATGCAGGCCCGTTGGCGCAATCCTGAGACTGGCAAGCCAGAGCCGGTGCATACACTGAATGGTTCCGGACTTGCTGTCGGCCGCACCCTGATCGCTGTTATGGAAAACTATCAGCAAGAAGATGGCAGTATTGTTGTTCCCGATGTGCTGAAGCCGTACATGGGTGGCGTGGATCGTATCCAATGAGTGATCAATCGCAACCGACGAGTGCGCTGGGCAAGGGCGTTGGTGCTTCTGCCACCCCGGTTCGGTACCGGGTCAACCCGGTTACCAACAATCCGAATAGTTCTGCGGGTGAAGTGGCTCTGGTGGGGGCTGGTCCGGGTGATCCGGAACTGCTTACACTCAAAGCCTGGCGGCTGATTACGTCCGCCGATGTTGTGCTTTATGATCGCCTGGTTTCGGAGGACATTCTGGCTATGGTGCCAGAAACCGCAGAAATGATTCATGTGGGCAAGCAGCGTTCCCACCACACCTTACCGCAGGATGAGATTAACCGCCGCCTGGTTGAACTCGCTCGGAAGGGGCTTAAAGTTGTTCGGCTAAAGGGTGGCGATCCGTTTATTTTTGGCCGCGGTGGCGAGGAGCTTGAAACGCTGGCAGCAGCAGGCGTACGCTTTCAGGTGGTGCCGGGAATAACGGCGGCTTCTGGCTGCGCAGCTTATGCGGGTATACCGTTAACTCATCGGGATCATGCCCAGTCCGTCCGTTTTATTACTGGCCACCTGAAGAACAATACCTGTGACTTGCCCTGGAAGGATTTCGTACAAAACAATCAGACTCTGGTGTTTTACATGGGCCTGATAGGATTGCCGATAATTTGTCAGCAACTTATCAGCCACGGCATGCCTGAGGATATGCCGGTCGCTCTGGTCTCCAAGGGCACAACCCGGGACCAGTTGGTCATGACCGGAACTCTGTCAAATATTGTCGAGCGGGTAAATTCAGAAAAAGTACAGGCGCCCACGCTTGTGATCATCGGCCACGTTGTGTCATTACGTGACCGATTGGATTGGGTAGGCAACCTGTCAGACGCTACTTCGCCAGCCGTTTAACCAGAACGTCTTTCAGTTTGTTGCGCATGTCGCGAATGGCTTTCTCAGTGGTTGGCCAGTCAATGCATGCGTCTGTTACTGATACACCGTACTTAAGGTCTGCCAGATTTTTGGGAATAGACTGGTTGCCCCAGTTGATATTGCTTTCTATCATCAGGCTCTGAATAGATGTGTTGCCCTCTACAATCTGACTGGTGACATCCTGCATAACCAGCGGCTGCAGGCCGGGATCTTTATTCGAGTTGGCATGGCTGCAATCAATCATAATAGATTTGCGCAGCCCGGACTTGCTCAGAGCCTGTTCGCATAAGGCAACACTTACAGAGTCGTAGTTAGGCTTGCCACCGCCACCACGAAGAACAACATGCCCGTAGTTGTTGCCCTTGGTCCGGATAATCGCACCCCTGCCATGCTGGTCGATGCCCAAAAAGTTGTGGGAATGGGAAACCGAATTCATGGCATTAACGGCGACATCCAGGTTGCCGTCGGTGCCATTCTTAAAGCCAATAGCCGTTGACAAGCCGCTACTCATTTCCCGGTGAGTCTGGGATTCGGTGGTTCGCGCACCAATGGCAGACCAGGAAATGGTGTCCTGCAGAAACTGCGGTGAAATGGGATCCAGGGCTTCAGTCGCTGCAGGCAGTCCCATTTCGTTGATATCAAGAAGCAGGCGGCGGCCGATTTTGAGACCCTGCTGAATATCAAAGGTATCATTCAGGTATGGATCGTTAATCAGACCCTTCCAGCCCACAGTTGTACGCGGCTTCTCGAAATAAACCCGCATCACCAGCAATAAGGTGTCGCTGACTTCATCCGCCAGCTTTTTCAGGCGCCCGGCATAATCCAGAGCAGCTTTTACATCGTGTATTGAGCAGGGGCCGACAACAACAAACAGGCGGTGGTCTTTACCGTCCATAATGTCATAAATCGCCTGGCGGCCGTTATACACCGTATCTGCTGCCTTGTCCGAAAGTGGCAATTCCTGCTTGAGCGCTTCAGGAGTGATCAGAGATTCCTGGCTCGCTACATTCAGATTCTCTAGTTTTTTGCCTGACATGTTGTTTTCTTTCCCCAATTCTGGCCAATGCATGCTCGGCTGACAGATAAATGTCAGCCCGATTGCAGATAAACACGAATAACGCCGGCGTCTGGTTGTGGTCAACCACGGCGAGGTGGTTATACTGCGTTATTTGGTAGGCCTTTTCAACGCTTCTTGAGCATGAGGACTGAATGTCACAACGCAGGAAGAACCCACAGGATATAACTTCCCGTAAAGCGCTATCCGGTAACATCAATGATGTTCTGGCCGGTATTCGCGTGCCGGATTTGCCTTATCCTGTTGGTCGGCTGGCTCCCGACTCGGTTAGTGACTGGCGTCCGTTATTACACGCTTGCTGGACCGAGCAGCGGGATGAACGGGTTACCCACGTTATTCGTTCCGTAGATCTTGAGTGGTCCGTGCAGCAGGTAAACGCGGCCTATATTTCAGACCGCATCATGGATGTGTTTCTGAAAACCAGTGGCTTGCATCCCGAGCTTGCCCGTCGAATTGCCAGGCTTCGCTTCTATCTGGCCTGGCGCATGAATCTTCAGGGTGCAGAGGTGTTCAGCAACACGTTCATCAGTTGGCTGGACAGCCTTCAGGAATGGCGAGGCTGGAGTGACTCCGGGGGGCGCTCATCGAAGGTTCTGCTGGATCAGTTGGATGCACTTATCATAGCGATCTCGGAAAGCTTCGGAGCCAGCAACCCGGAGCCTGTTGAGACGTTCTGTCAGCAGTGGCAGGAGGATGCCGCGAAACGCGCTGCTCAAGCCGGGAAGCTCAGACAGCGCTTGCTTGAGACCGAGCAGGGTGCTGCCCGCCAGCGCCATTCTGATCAAACAGCCCGGGCGTTGATCGGCCGTGCTTTGCAGGGGCGAACACTGCCGCCAACAATCACCCATTTTATACTGGACTATTGGTACAGGCTGTTAAAGCAGGTTGTCTGGGATACCGGAATGGACAGCGAAAACTTCCGGCATGGTTCGAGACTGCTGGAGTGGCTGGTATGGGTTGGTGATCCGTCCTTGTCTGACAAGGATCGCGACCGCTTGTATCACGTTGGTGAACAGATAGGTGACCGCGTTCTTGATGTCTGGATGCGGGTGTTCTCCGAGCAGTTGCCAGCCGCCGCAATCGCGGGTATTCAGGACGTGATGGTCACCAGGCTTAAGGGCGAGACTCCGGAGTTAGCAGAGGCACTGCCCGGCTCGGGAAGTTTCAGTTGGGATGCCGCCTGGCTAAGTATTACGCCCGCAGATACAGAGCTTGTCAACGCAGCGGAAAATCAGTGGTACATGGAAGGTGAAAGTGCCAGAGAGCAGCGCATGTATTTTTCCGCCTTTCTGCCAGAGACCGTTGAGATATTGTGGACAAACGGCGGAGGAGTAAAGCTGGGGATACAGCCCTGGCATGAATTTGACGAGGCTCGCGCAGCAGGCAGCCTGCTGCCGTTACCAACATTAACTCCGTTTGGGCAGGTTCTTGAAGACACGGTCAGCCTGCTTGCAACGGTGTGCCAGAAACAGCGAAAACAACGGGAAATGGCGGCGCAGGAGGCCCGGTCAAAGGCCGAATCCTTACGGCAAGAGAGAGAAGCTGCTGACCAGGCTCGCAAACAAGAGGAAGCGGCCAGAGAAGCAGAACTGAAACGTCAGCACGAGGAGTTGGAACAGCAACGGCTTGCGGATGAGGAAGCAGAGCAGGGCAGGCTTTTGAAAGAGAAGCAGTTGCTTGCCCGTAAACAGGCCGATGGTATTAACCTGGGTGGCTGGATAGTTCTGGCGCCTGAATCGACAAAGGATGAGCCACTCCGGCTGAAGCTGGCGGTTCGACTCAATGCCACTCGAAAATTAATTTTTGTTGACCGGCTGGGTCTGAATCGACGGGAGTTTCCGGAAGATCAATTGGTTGAAGACATTGTTGAAGGCCGTGTCCGTGTACTGGATAGTTCCGCCGAATTTGACGATACCCTGACCCGGGTTATCGGTCGGATCCGGATTGGCAAGAGCTGAAACAACTGGATAAGGTGAAAGGGAACGCTATGGCAGATACTGACTACAGCTTTGGTAATCTTGATGAAAGCCCGCAGGAACCCGATAATCGTTCGGACTATCGGCTGACAGCCCGTGCAAAGGCGATCCTTGAGCTGGAATCACAAGTTCCAGGGACAGACACAGATGGTGGTCGCAATGAAGAATGTAGAATCCGGGATATTTCTGCTCAGGGTATGAGCCTGTTATCCCGTGAGTCGTTACCCGTTGGTGCGTTGTTGTCCGCTCTGGTGTTGCTTGACCATCACTCCGAACCCTTCAAGCTGACGGTGGAAGTGATCTGGTGCCAGCCGGATGGCTCGAGGTTTCTTGTTGGCGTGAAGATTCTGGAGTCCGATGAAACCGCCTATGTGGAATGGGTAGAGGCAGTCGCATCGGCTTTGGCCAGTGACTAGAAAAGGCTGGTTGCTGCAGGAACTTAGTCGTCCAGCTCAGCCATACCGGTAATGTTAAAGCCGGCATCCACGTAAAGTATTTCGCCGGTAATACCGCTGGCCATGTCGGAGCCCAGAAAAGCGGCCGCATTTCCCACTTCCTCAGTGGTTACGTTTCGGCGTAACGGCGCACGTTTGGCATTTTCAGCCAGCATCTTGCGGAAGCTTTTAATGCCAGAAGCCGCCAGAGTACGGATTGGTCCCGCAGAAATACCGTTCACCCGAATGCCCTCTCTGCCCAGGCTGGCGGCCATATAGCGAACGTTAGATTCGAGCGAGGCCTTGGCCAGGCCCATTACGTTATAATTCTGCAAAACCTTCTCTGCGCCCAGATACGTGAGAGTGATCAGTGA
>DATJDA010000067.1:0-6417 GCA_035497695.1 Marinobacter sp.
ACCACCTGATCCCTTCCCGAACTCAGTCGTGAAACAGGCCTGCGCCGATGGTAGTGTGGCTTTTGCCCATGCGAGAGTAGGTCATCGTCAGACTCTTAATGCCCAAACCCCAGCTTCTCGCGAAGCTGGGGTTTTTTATTGGCATCCGCAAACTGTCCCGCCGGTGATATACTGCCCGTATAAAGAACCACTCTTCTATGGAGTTCCGAAAATGCCCGCAACCGATCATCTGATCATTTTCGATACCACTTTGCGTGATGGTGAACAGAGCCCTGGTGCCACGATGAATAAAGCGGAGAAACTCCGCATTGCCAAGGTGCTCGAAAAGCTCAGAGTAGACGTGATCGAAGCAGGTTTTGCCATTGCCAGCCAAGGTGATTTCGAGGCGATTAAATCTATTGCTGAAGTTATTAAGGATTCTACAGTCTGCAGTCTGGCTCGTGCTCTTGATAAGGATATTGATCGCGCCGCTGAGGCTATTCAGCCCGCCCAGCAAGGCCGCATTCACACGTTTATAGCAACTTCCCCTATCCACATGAAACATAAGCTGCAAATGCAGCCGGATGAAGTAATCGAGCAGGCTGTTCGCTCGGTAAAGCGAGCCCGGAACCATGTGGATGACGTCGAATTTTCTTGCGAAGATGCCGGTCGCTCAGAGCTTGATTTCCTCTGTCGTATTATTGAAGCCGCTATTGATGCCGGCGCCCGTACAATAAACATTCCGGATACGGTGGGTTATGCTATTCCCGAGCAGTTTGGTGAAACTATTCACCACTTGCTGACCCGTATTCCCAATGCGGATAAGGCGATTTTTTCAGTCCACTGCCACAATGACCTGGGACTGGCTGTTGCGAACTCACTAGCTGCCGTAGCAAAAGGAGCCCGTCAGGTTGAGTGCACCATTAATGGCCTCGGCGAGCGTGCAGGCAACGCCGCCCTTGAAGAGGTAGTGATGGCCGTTCGAACACGCCAGGATCTGTTTGGTATTGATACCCGAATTGATGCACGGCATATCGTCCAGGCTTCTCGTCTTGTGTCTACAATTACCGGCTTTCCGGTTCAGCCTAACAAGGCAATCGTTGGTGCCAACGCCTTCGCCCATGAGTCTGGTATTCACCAGGATGGCGTGCTCAAGCACCGTGAAACCTATGAAATTATGAGGGCTGAAGATGTTGGCTGGCACACCAATAGCCTTGTGTTGGGTAAGCATTCCGGACGTAATGCATTCCGCACACGTCTGAACGAGCTTGGCATTCAGTTCAATACGGAAACGGAATTGAATGAGGCTTTTGCCAGATTTAAAGCACTTGCAGATCTTAAACATGAAATTTTTGACGAAGATCTGCAGGCAATTGCAAGCGATGCTCTCCAGAAAGAAGAAGTTGGTCGCTATGGGTTGGTGTGCATGTATGTTTGCTCGGAAACCGGAGTGGTTCCAAAAGCCGATGTAACGCTGACAGTTGATGGTAAAGAGCACAAGGTGGAAGCCGAGGGAAGCGGGCCAGTTGATGCTACGTTCAAAGCTATCGAGTCATTGGTTGATTCCGGGTGCAATTTGCAGCTTTACTCCGTCAACAACATCACCAGCGGAACGGATTCACAGGGTGAGGTGACCGTTCGTTTAGAGCGTGGTGGCCGGATTGTTAATGGCGTGGGAGCAGACACCGATATTATTATTGCGTCTGCCAAGGCATATATCGAGGCCTTGAATCTGATAAGCAGAGGGGACACCCGTCATCACCCGCAGGTCTCAGGCGTCTAAATGGCGCACAAATGGAAAGCTTGGTAAAACCTGATGATTCAATCGGAAACCGAACGACAGTTTTATCTTGCTATGGCGGGGGTGCGCCTTTGGTATGCGCGTAATGCATTACCTGGTGCGGCCCCAAGTCCTGATTATGCGTTTTCTGAAACAAAAGATTATGACCTTCCGGTAGAAGTTGTACTTACGCAGAAAGCTCTGAAGTCTAACCGTCGGGATGTGGTTCATCATCGCGCCGCCCCAAGCGGTAATCACAACAGAGTAACTACCAAGCCAAACCTGAGTGCATTAATGGGAAGTAACTCCGGGTCCCAGGTGCTTGCAGAGGCCAAAACGGAAGAGGTGGACCAGCCTGGTGTTGTTGGTAAGGCAAGTGGCGCGCCCGATACCATTTCCAGTGCTGCAGCTTCGGAAACCTTACCCATTAACCTGAGTGTGCAAGTGTGGATGGGAAAGCGGTTTATTATGATAGCGAGGCTAACGTCAGATGCCAGTGCCAGTCTGCAAGAAACTCTTGCGTTGAACATTTTGCGAAGTTTGAATGAAACAGATCCGCAAACACTGGGCGCTATTCACTGGCCAGTATTCAATAATCATTTGGTGCCTGGAAATTCGGCTGTGGATTTTGGCTCGGTTCTCGGGTACGCGATGTCTGGTTTGGGTAATCAGGCACTACTGACGCTCGGGATGGACGATGAAATTGTCAGGAATGCGTTTGGAGTGGATCGGCCCCTGGATAATCATCAACAGATCAGTTTTCCTCACTCACTTGCGGAAATGGCCGCAAATTCGTCGCTCAAACGTGACTTGTGGCATCAGATTAAATCCCTGGCATCTGGCTAGTGACAGGTTCTGACGGGTACGCGAGCATCATGAGCAGCGATTTTGAAATTCGTAAACTGCTTGCCGAAGATTTAAGCGAAGTTGTCGACATTGAGCGGCAGTGTCAGTCGCATCCGTGGTCAGAGGCTGTTTTTCGCGACTGTTTCAGAGATAATTATTATCTGTGGGCAGCCTGTCACGGAGACCGGTTGGTCGGTTACGCGGTTGTTGCCTATTTCGTTGATGAAGCTCATTTACTGAATTTGTGTGTTCATCCCCGGTGCCAGGGACAAGGTGCTGGTCGTTTATTGCTTCGCCACTTAATGGCGAGAGCGCTTAGAGAGGGAATTCAGCAGATAATTCTTGAAGTGCGAGTAAGTAATCAGCTTGCGAGTAAGCTTTATGCCAGTGAGGGTTTTGATGTGATCGGGCAGCGCCCAGGATATTACCCCAGTGCCGGCGGTCGCGAAGACGCTCAGGTGATGGCCTTTAGCATAGTGCGGTGATGCTCTTTCTGCATTGTTCGCGCATCGGCTGTTTAGCTCCTATAATAGCGCGTTTTTCCGAAGATCTACTCAGGTTTCGTTATTATGTCAAACCTTTCCAGGGATGTGGCCAAGCGCCGCACCTTTGCAATTATTTCGCATCCGGATGCTGGTAAAACCACAATTACCGAAAAGGTGTTGTTGTTTGGGCATGCTATTCAAAAAGCGGGCACCGTAAAAGGAAAGAAGTCAGGGCAGCATGCTAAATCTGACTGGATGGAAATGGAAAAAGAGCGCGGAATTTCCGTAACAACCTCCGTGATGCAGTTTCCTTATGGTGGCAAGCTGATAAATCTTCTGGATACACCCGGCCACGAGGACTTTTCTGAAGACACCTACCGCACCCTGACGGCGGTCGACTCGTGTTTAATGGTGATTGACAGCGGTAAGGGCGTTGAAGAGCGTACCATCAAGCTAATGGAAGTTACCCGGCTGCGCGACACTCCCATTATCACCTTCATGAATAAGTTGGACAGAGACACCCGTGATCCTATCGAGCTTATGGATGAAGTTGAGGATATTTTGAAAATCGCCTGCGCACCAATTACCTGGCCTATCGGGATGGGAAAAAGCTTTAAGGGCGTTTACCACCTGCTTCGGGATGAAGTAATCCTCTACAAGTCCGGTCAGGGGCATGGGATTCAGGAAGAGCGGATTATCAAGGGGCTGGATAATCCCGAGCTTGAGAGCGCTATTGGCTCTTTCGCCAGTGAGCTCAGAGATGAGATTGAACTGGTCAAGGGGGCCTCGCATGAATTTGATCACGAAGCGTTTCTTGCAGGCCAGTTAACGCCGGTATTTTTTGGAACTGCACTGGGTAATTTCGGCGTTGATCATATGTTGGACGGGCTGGTCAAATGGGCGCCTGAGCCCCAGCCCAGAGCAACAGACCTGCGCTCTGTTAAGCCTACGGAAGAGGGCTTCTCAGGATTTGTCTTTAAGATTCAGGCCAACATGGATCCTCTTCATCGGGATCGGGTGGCATTCATGCGAATCGTCTCAGGGAAATATGAGCAGGGGATGAAGGCGCGCCATGTGCGCATCGGTAAAGATGTACGATTCTCTGATGCCCTAACGTTTATGGCGGGTGATCGTGAGCACGCAGAGGAGGCTTTCGCCGGTGACATTATTGGTCTCCATAATCATGGAACGATCCAGTTGGGAGATACCTTTACGGCGGGTGAGGAAATGAAGTTCGCCGGCATTCCGAACTTTGCGCCAGAACTGTTTCGCCGGATTCGTCTGAAAGATCCATTGAAGGCCAAACAGTTGCAGAAGGGCCTGATCCAGCTTTCAGAAGAAGGAGCGGTACAGGTTTTCCGGCCACTGAGAAACAATGATTTGATTGTCGGAGCCGTTGGCGTGTTGCAGTTCGATGTTGTAGTCAGTCGTCTGAAGAGTGAATACAAAGTTGAAGCCATTTATGAGCCGGTCAACGTAGCTACCGCTCGCTGGGTAACTTCTGAAAATCATCAGAAACTTGAGGAGTTCCGGCGCAAGAATAATGACTACCTCTCAATAGATGGCAGTGACAGCCTGGCGTATATTGCGCCAACAATGGTTAATCTTAATCTTGCACAGGAACGCTACCCCGACATAGAGTTCCATAAAACCCGGGAGCACTGATTGCTTACTGGTCAGGAGAAGTGAGTGCAGCTTGTTGATGCTCATTGTCACTTTGATTTTCCCAGATTTGATGACTGTCGTGAAATCGAGCTGGAAAAGGCCAGGCAGGCGGGTCTTGTTGCTTTGGTCATTCCGGGTGTAAGGCAGCCAGATTGGTTAAGAGTGCGCAGAACTGCAGAGGCGTATCCAGGTCTGTATTATTGTCTGGGTGTGCACCCGTGGTTTGTCGCTGAGCACAAAGAAAGCGATATGCAGATGCTTGCGGAACTGCTCGGCACATACCCAGACTTGTGTGTTGGTATCGGGGAGTGTGGCCTGGATAGGCTTAGAGGTGATATGGATGCCCAGTGGCCTTGGTTTGAAAGGCAGATTGAGCTGGCCTCGGCGCTGGATTATCCGCTGGTTATTCATTCAGTAAAGACTCATGATGATGTCCATGGTGCACTAAGGCGTGCAGGCTGGAGTGGCAGGGCTTTAATCCACGGGTTTTCAGGCAGTTACCAGCAGGCAAAAAAACTGGTAGATCTCGGATGTTTTATTGGGGTTGGTGGTGTTATAACTTACCATCGCGCCAGTAAAACCCGTGAGGCAATTGCAAAATTGCCACTGGAGTCGCTGGTTCTGGAAACTGATGCTCCGGATATGGCACCCGAAGGTGTTGCACAGGGTTATAATTCGCCGGCATTTTTAGGGCAGATCAGCCAGGCGCTGGCCGAGCTTCGGCGAACGACCGGGCAGGCATTGGGGCCGGTCCTTATAGATAATGTCTGCAGGTTGTACGGGTGGGACAGAGATCAGATAGGGAGATGACAAAACTACGGTAGCCAGGGTTGGCATTCCGGAATTGTTCAAGTATACTTCGCGCCCTGGCTTTTCAAGGTAATGTCACTATCTCAGCCCCGAATAGTGTCATTACAAACAGGTACAGAACTTCCTCCGGATGCCAACGTGTTACCGGTGGTTGTTTTTAACGTTTCTTATATAGCGTTCAAGGCGGAATTAATGAAGACTCTGAGTGCGAAACCAGAAACCGTAAAACGTGACTGGTACGTTGTAGACGCGGCCGGCAAGACGCTTGGTCGTATGTCAACCGAAATCGCCCTTCGTCTGCGGGGCAAGCACAAGCCTGAGTATACCCCTCATGTAGACACTGGCGATTACATTGTAGTTATCAATGCAAGTCAGGTGCGGGTTACTGGCAACAAGGCATCTGGCAAGATGTACTACAGTCACACCGGCTTCCCGGGCGGAATAAAATCAATCAATTTTGAAAAACTGATTGAAAAGGCTCCCGAGCAAATTATTCAGAAGTCTGTTAAAGGCATGCTTCCGAAAGGGCCGCTAGGCCGGGCCATGTTCAAAAAGCTGAAAATCTATGCCGGCACTGAGCATCCTCATGCAGCCCAGCAGCCCAAAGAACTCGACATTTAACGGAAGGCGGATATGTCTGTAGCACAAAATTACGGTACTGGTCGCCGCAAAACATCCACGGCTCGGGTTTTTATCAAGCCGGGAAGCGGTAATATTTCCATCAACGGTCGCACTATCGAGAACTTCTTCGGTCGTGAGACGCTGCGTATGATTGTTCGTCAGCCGCTGGTTGTCGCTGACTCGCAAGATCGCTTTGATATCAATATCACTGTAAAAGGTGGTGGTATCAGT
>DATJDA010000068.1:0-3148 GCA_035497695.1 Marinobacter sp.
ATAGTACAGCCGGGGCTCCAGAGTCTGGTTATAAGGTATATCAAAAAAACTGGCCTGGCGGTCGAAGTACAAACCGTTATCCCATTCTACCACTGGCACGGACCGGTCAAAACTACCACTGCCCGGTGTGTAATCTTCAAGCTCATAACGGGTGTAGTTCAGGCTGACCGATGGTCTGCTGAACCCCCAAAGAGTGCGCATGGGCACAGCCAGCTCGGGAATTGCACGTAAGCGCTGGCCATTGGCACGATCCAGCCCGGTGAGATTACTGTTATCCCGGTGAAACCAGGTGTACTGGCTTTCCAGCCCCACCTCCAGCCAGCCCAGCCCGGCGGTTGCGCCATAAAGCACCTCAGGCAACTGGGCATAAGGCTTATCTGCATCGGCAATACGTTCGCTAACAGTTTGGTAATCGTTCAGATAGGTTTCAAAATATTGCTGGCGATCCTGATAACGGATACCGCCCCTGCGCTGTAAATGCGTTGCCTGGTTAATTTCCAGACTGTGGTTCAGATCACTCAGGTAGTCTTCGTCACTAACCACAGAAAAATCACCGTAACCCGTCCAACCGCTGCCCAATTGCGCCCGGGTTGATGCATCAAGCGCCCAGCGCTCGCCATCTTCACCTGGGTAGTCGTCTTTGTAGGCCGAATCGTTATTGATGTAACCAACCTGCAAAACGGTTTCACCAAATGAACTCAGATAACGCCCTTCCGCTTCGTTGAACAGGCCTCGCCCATGAATATACTGGGGCGTAAGCGTCGCATCGTAATGCGGGGCAAGGTTCAGATAATAAGGGGCGGCAATAAAAATTCCGTTGCCGGCACTGGATGAACCAAAACCGGGGTACAGAAAACCCGTTTTGCGCCGGTCATCGATAGGAAAGCTGGCCCAGGGCCAGTAGAACACCGGAACATCAAGGATCTCCAGGCGAAGATGCCTGGCGGTACCAAACCCCTCAGCCTGATCCAGCCTGATATCTGAGGCAACAATGGCCCAGTCATTTTGCTGCGGGCTACAGGTGGTCAGCCGACCATCGTGAATCAGTACCTTATTATCTGCCAGCCGACTAAGACTGCCGGCACTGCCACGCATTCCCGGGCCATGAAGCAGAAAGGTAGCGGTATTAATATCAAAACGGCCGGAATTTACACTGTAACCAGCGGTTTCGCCCGTTAACAAAAAGCCGTCACCACGACTGACCAAAGGGCCTTGTATTGAAACAGCGCCATCATCCTGGCTGTACCGTGCTTTGGAGCCCGTTACCAGAAAGCTACCTTGTCGAATTCGCACGTCGCCTTCAAGGTACAGTTCCCGGTCAATTTCATAACGGGCGTTCAGGCCACTGGCTTCAAGTGGCAGCAAGACGCCCTCACCTCCACCCATCAGTGCTTCGCCATCCAGTGCAAAGCTGCCACTAACATCTCCGGAAGGCAGATAGTCCCCTTTGCAGAATGCCGGCAAACGGTCACGCATGTCGGCAGGAAGCTCTGCTTTTGGCCGCCAGTCCATCTCTGCTGCTGTTTCGGCAGCGTGGGCCGGCAGGGCAACCATGCCGACAGCACTCACCACCAGAGCTCTGTCTAACCAGCGCAATAACCGGCTTACCAGATTGCGCGGAAGGTGATCAGACATTGGCACAGTGGCAAATTCCTGTTCCGGGTGAAAAATAGGAAGGGCTTATTAAACAGCAGCATAGTTTACACGTGCCTTTAGGGGTTGTTAACGGAAACTCCGCTGCAAAACTGTTTTACCCTCTTTATACTCGTCTGGTAACTTTCGCAGTCTGCGACCATCATCTTTTCAGGATAGCAACCCAAACCATGGATACTCGCTTGCAGTTGCTGACCAGGTGGGTCAGACAGTTCCCCGGCTTCGCCCAAACCCTCATTGAGCCGGTTTCCGGTGACGCCAGTTTTCGTCGATATTTCCGAGTATGGCAGACTACCGCAGACAATGACTCACAACCATTCATTGTTATGGATGCTCCGCCCGAGCACGAAGACTGCACACCCTTTGTTACCATCGCCCGTCACTGGCACAAGCAGGGCGTGGCCGTTCCGCGGATACTGCAGGAAGACCTGAAACAGGGTTTCCTGTTACTTGAGGATTTTGGCGACGCGCTGATGCTCAGGCAACTAAACAAGCACACCGCAGACCGGCTTTATCATAGCGCGATGGAAGAGCTGATAAAGATTCAACAAACCTCTGCGCCCTCCGGTTATTCGCTGCCACCTTATGACTCCGCACTGCTCGATCGGGAAATGGCCCTGTTTCCGGATTGGCTTCTGGAGCAGTATCTGGGCATAACCCTTGGCAATGGGGAGCGCGCACTTCTGGACACAACCTTTGCAATTCTCCGGCAAAGCGCTTTGGCACAACCCGACGTAACCGTGCACCGGGACTACCATTCAAGAAACCTGCTGGTAAGGCCCGGCACTGACCAGCCGGGCGTTATCGATTTTCAGGATGCCGTTACCGGGCCGGTTACCTACGACCTGGTGTCACTGCTAAAGGACTGTTATATCCAGTGGCCGGAAGAACGCATTTGTAAGTGGCTGGAGTTTTTCCGCGAGCGCAGCAAACTGACTGGTCTGCACCGGGCAGATAGTGAAACGTTCAGACAATGGTTCGAGCTTATGGGCATGCAGCGACACCTGAAGGCAGCCGGAATTTTTGCCCGCCTGGCAATTCGTGACGGCAAACGCGGCTTTCTGAACGATATCCCTCGCACGGTTGGCTACCTGATAACCGCCAGCAGCCGCCAACCGGCGTTACGCCAATTCCACGAATGGCTAAGCAGCACGGTCATGCCAGACATTGAGCGCAAAATACAATCAGCACCCGGTACCCACCCATGAAAGCGATGATTCTGGCCGCGGGCAAAGGTGAGCGTATGCGGCCACTGACTCTGGTCACCCCCAAACCATTGCTCAGCGTTGGCGGCAAACCGCTGATTACTTATCATCTGGAGAACCTGTACCAGGCCGGTTATCGGGATGTGGTCATTAACCATGCCTGGCTCGGCGAACAGATCGAGTTCACTCTGGGAACGGGAGAGCGCTTCGGTCTTTCATTAAGCTACTCTCGTGAAGGGGAACCCCTGGAAACCGCCGGCGGTATCATCCGCGCCTTGCCCTTGCTCACC
>DATJDA010000069.1:0-3416 GCA_035497695.1 Marinobacter sp.
GGTGTTTTTCTTTGCCGGCCCCGGGATATCCAGTGGTTTTATCAAGACGGTGCCAGCAGAGTGTTTCCGGATTATTGGGCAGAGTTTGAGGCGCAAATATCAGAAAGTGAACGAAATGATATGGTGTCGGCCTATTATCGGAAATTGACCAGTACTAATGAGCTGGAACAGATTCAGGCGGCCAAAGCCTGGTCTGTGTGGGAAGGGCGCTGCGCAACGCTGAACCCGAACCCAAAGGTAGTTGAGCACTTTGGCCATCCCCATGTGGCTATAGCGCTCGCAAGGATCGAGTGCCACTATTTCATGAACGGCTCATTTCTTAAGCCCGATCAAATTGTACGTAATGCTCATAAACTTGCCGGTATACCCGGGGTTATTATCCATGGCCGATACGACATGGTGTGCCCGCTGGAAAACGCGCTGGCATTAAGCAAAGCTTGGCCAGCGGCAGATTTGCAGATTATTCGGGAGGCCGGGCACTCGGCCTCTGAGCCCGCGATTGTAGACGCTCTGATACGGGGTATTGAGACGGTCGTTGCAAAAATCAGAGACAGTGCTGGCTAATTGTACGCTTTGAAGGTTGCGATATTTTACCAGCGTGGCTAGAATCTTGACGGAATTTAATTTTCTCCCATGCATTTTTCTCAGGGCAGCGAATGAAAGGGCTTATCCAGAGAGTATCGGAAGCCAGCATTACTGTAGACGGTGGGCAGATAGCTGCTATCGGATCCGGGTTACTCCTGCTGCTTGGCATTGAGCGGGGAGACGGGAAAAGTCACGTCGCCGCACTGTGTCGAAAAATTCTTGCCTATCGTGTGTTTCCTGACGACCAGGGCAAAATGAATAAAAGCCTGATGGATACCAACGGATCGCTTCTGATCGTTCCCCAGTTTACCCTTGCGGCAGACACCTCTTCAGGTACAAGGCCGGGATTCTCGCCCGCTGCTGAGCCGGATGAAGCACAAAAACTCTATCAGTTATTTATCCGTGAAGCCCGCTCTGTCCTGGGTTTGAATCAGGTTGCTGAAGGGCAATTCGGGGCAGATATGAAGGTGCAATTGATTAATGATGGGCCAGTAACATTTATGCTTCATCAATGAGGTTAATTTGAGCAAGTGCGAGGCCAACTGTTGCAAACATATATAAGTATATGCACTGGTAGAACATAATAAGCTATAAACGCAACATTAAAAATTTGCAAAATGACGGTCATTGTACTAAAACAAGGCTATCATGCAGTGCTTTAAGATCGCGCTGTAAGTGGTTGAGGTGTAAAAGATCTGTTTGAGATCGAGTTTCTGGATTGTAAGAGTGGTTTTTACTGTCACAAAGCTGACGAAAGAGTAATACAAAATCGGGATTTGAACCCGTAGCTAAAATCTGAGTTAACTAAAAGGAAGATGTCTCATGAAGAAAACACTTATCGCAACTGCTATCGCAGCTGTAGGCTTCTCTGGTGCAACGCTGGCCGCCGAAGCAAACTTGCCAACTTTTTACGGTAATATTCAGCTAGCTGTAACCCACAACAATGTTGATGGCGGCGACAGTGATCTTGCTCTGAATGATAACGGTACTACCATTGGTGTATTGCACGAGCATCAGGTTGCTCCAGGCATCACCGGCTTTCTGAAAATTGAGCTTGATCACAACTTTGCTGATGATAAAGCAGGCAGCCAGGGAAAGACCAAGCTGGACGAAGCTTACATTGGTGTTAAGGGTGATAACTTCGGTAAGTTGTGGGTTGGTTCTGACGACTCTCTGTATGAGACCACAATTGACCAGATTGTTAACTACTACGAAGTTGCAGCTCGTAATATCGGCGGCAGCTACTCTACAGGCGAAGGCGACCTGATTCAGTACCTGACACCTTCTTTCGGTGGCCTGCAACTGGGCGCAGCGCTCCAGATTAATGGCGACGGCGATCAGAGTGGTGCGGCCAAGAGCTATCCTTATCAGTTGGCAGCAATCTACTCAGTAGATGCACTGACACTGGCGTTCGCAATGGATTCCAACGACGGTTCTACCGGCTACAACAGCCACGTTGAAAATGATCCGAATAACGAAAACACCTACGGTGTTCGCGTAGCCTATGAGATGGACGCGCTTGGCCTGTCTTTCCAATACCAAACTCGTAAAGATGTGAATGATCTGATGGGTGTTATGGGAACCTACACCCTTGGCAAGAACGTGTTTGCGCTCTCCTATGAGCTGGCAAAAGCTGACGGCGCCGCCAAAACAGGTGTGACAGACAAGTGGGACAATATCGCTGTTCAGGCTCTGCACAACCTGTCAGACAACATGTATGTTTATGTTGAAGCTGACTTTGCTGGTGGTGACAAAGGTGCGTACGGTGTTGCTAACAAGAGCAATGCTTCTACAGCCTCTGTTGGTGCTACCTACTACTTCTGATCTGATTATTGTCAGAACAGAAGTGATCTGAGAAAACCGGTGACCGTAAGGTTGCCGGTTTTTTTGTTTATGTAAGAAAACGTTTAGGCAGCGTGATCATGGCCCAGGAACTGGAAATCAAGCTGACTCTGAATGAGGACGCAATGGATGCCGCTCTCGCATGGCTGAGTGCCCAATCACAAGCAGTGCCCGGCCCAGTCAAGATGCTTGAGAATACCTATTATGACACCCCGGAAGCAGGCCTGAATAAGCAAAAAGCCGCTTTGCGTATTCGTCAAAAAGGAAATGTTTATATTCAGACTGTAAAAACCCAGGGGCGCTTTATTAAGGGTATGCACCAGCGTGAAGAATGGGAATGGCCACTGGCCGGCGCAGGTCTGGATCTTGAGTTATTGCGGGGCACACCGATCAGGAATAGTGTGGATCTGGCAGCATTGACTCCTGTGTTCGAGACCAACTTTACCCGCAGGATTGTCATGATTGATGATGGTGATGCGGTTATTGAGTGTGCGCTGGATAGTGGAGTAGTCGTTGCAGGGCGGCAGGAAAGACAGCTAAACGAAGTTGAGTTTGAGTTGAAATCTGGCAACCCGCAAGGCTTACTTGTCTGGGCAGCGAGATTGGCAGAAGAGTGCGCGGTGTTTGTAAACCTGATTAGCAAGGCAGAGCAGGGCTACTATCTTGCAGGTCTGTACTCGCCAATCTCCGGAGCTAAACAACCCGATGTGGTAACTGAGTTCTTCCGGCAATTGGGTGTGGTGTGGCTTACCGGCACGGCTGTTAATCTTGATGATCTGGATATGGTTGAGCTTGGGGCCATTGCGCAAAACAAGTCTGCAGGCAATTTGTTCCAGCGCGTAATAGACCAGTTGCGTGGCGGCTCAACACTTGAAGAACTGATGACAAGCGCCACACTTGGCCAGGTGCAACTAGCACTTCTGAGATGAGTATCAGGTGGCGCCCAGGATCACCGTGGCAATACTGAAATAAATCATCACGCCGCTCAC
>DATJDA010000070.1:0-7967 GCA_035497695.1 Marinobacter sp.
GTTATGGCTTTTGAGTATGGCTATGCGACAACCGCTCCAAAAGGGCTGGTTATATGGGAAGCGCAGTTCGGCGATTTCGCAAACGGTGCCCAGGTTGTTATTGACCAGTTTCTGACGAGCGGTGAGCACAAATGGGGGCGCTTGTGTGGGTTGACACTGTTGTTGCCGCACGGCTATGAAGGCCAGGGCCCGGAACACAGTTCTGCTCGCCTTGAGCGTTTTTTACAGTTGTGTGCAGAGCATAATATTCAGGTATGTGTACCGACTACGCCGTCTCAGGTGTTTCATATGTTGCGACGTCAGGTAAAGCGCCCGTTGCGCAAGCCTCTTATCGCAATTACGCCAAAGAGTCTGTTGCGCCATAAAGAAGCAACATCGGAGTTGGATGATCTGACATCCGGTACCTTCCAGACAGTACTTCCCGAAAAGGAGCCGTCTGACCCCAAGAAGGTCACGCACCTGATCATGTGCAGTGGTAAAGTTTACTTCGATCTCCTGGAGAAGAAAAAAGCTGATGAGCGGGATGATGTCGTCATTCTCCGTATCGAGCAGCTTTATCCGTTCCCCAGTGAAGACCTTGACGAAATACTCAATGAGTATACTAAACTCAAAACAGTTGTCTGGTGTCAGGAAGAGCCAATGAATCAGGGAGCATGGTATTGCAGTCAGCACCACATGCGGAATGCACTGCAACGTCTGAATCCCAAGTTATATCTTCAGTATGCTGGTCGTGACGCTTCTGCTGCTCCTGCCTGTGGTCATATGTCTGTCCACATTAAAGAACAGAAGAAACTGATCAACGAAGCGTTTGAACCCTGATGAGCTGCCGAACTAAGGATCTGTAATGTCTATAGAGATTAAAGCACCC
Source organism: Marinobacter sp. (assembly GCA_035497695.1). Classification (GTDB taxonomy): domain Bacteria; phylum Pseudomonadota; class Gammaproteobacteria; order Pseudomonadales; family Oleiphilaceae; genus Marinobacter. The sequence goes on from DATJDA010000070.1 coordinate 869, forward strand.
GTTTTCCCGGAGTCGATTGCAGAGGGGACCGTAGCAACTTGGCACAAGCAGCCTGGTGAAGCCTGTTCCCGGGATGAGCTGATTGTCGACATCGAAACTGACAAAGTGGTGCTGGAGGTTGTGGCACCTGCTGATGGCTTCATTGAGGAAGTTCTCAAGGGCGAGGGCGAAACTGTTGAGGGCGGTGAGGTAATTGGCAGGTTCAAGGAAGGTGCCGCTGAGGCGTCCAGTCCTGCCACTGACAAGCAGGAGAGCAAAAAACCGGCTGCAGACGATAAAGCCGTTGATAGCGATGCGCCTGCCGGCGATGCTATTTTGAGCCCGGCAGCTCGCAAGCTGGCGGAAGAACATAATATTGATCCTGGCGCCATTAAGGGCACAGGAAGAGACGGTCGAATCACCAAAGAAGATGTTAAAAATCAGGTAGATGATACTAAGTCTTCAAGTGCTTCGACAACACAGAAGCCAGCCGTCGCCAAGCCGGAAATGAATCTTGCTCCAGGCGAGCGTCTCGAGAAACGTGTCCCTATGACCCGTTTGCGGGCAAGTATTGCAAAGCGCCTGGTCAATGCACAACAAACTGCTGCCATGCTGACCACCTTCAATGAGGTTAACATGGGGCCGATTATGGCCATGCGGAAAGAATACCAGGAAAGCTTTACAAAGCGGCATGACATCAAGCTCGGTTTTATGTCGTTCTTTACCAAAGCTGCAACAGAAGCACTGAAACGCTTTCCTGCAGTGAATGCGTCGATCGACGGTAACGACATGGTTTATCACGGCTACCAGGATATAGGTGTTGCAGTATCAACTGAGCGCGGGCTGGTGGTGCCTGTGATACGTGATACTGACGCACTGGGGCTGGCCGATATAGAAAAGAAAATTGTTGAGTACGGCACCAAAGCCAAAGATGGCAAGCTGACCATTGAGGAAATGACGGGTGGAACATTCACCATTACCAATGGCGGAATTTTTGGCTCACTGCTTTCCACACCTATTTTGAATCCGCCGCAGACGGCTATTCTGGGTATGCACAAAATCCAGGAGCGACCGATGGCAGTGAATGGAAAGGTTGAAATTTTACCGATGATGTACCTGGCGCTGTCGTACGACCACCGCATGGTTGACGGTAAAGATGCAGTGCAATTCCTGGTCACTATTAAGGAACTGCTTGAAGATCCGGCACGTATTCTGCTGGACGTCTGAGTCGCCACTTAACGAATCGGAAAACAGGATTAGATATGGCTGATAAGTACGACGTGATTGTCATTGGTGCAGGCCCCGGTGGTTATGTTGCCGCCATCAAGGCGGCTCAGTTAGGCCTGAAAACTGCTTGCGTTGAGTCTTGGACATCGACGGACGGCAAGAGCCAGGTGCTTGGTGGAACTTGCCTTAACGTTGGCTGCATACCTTCAAAGGCTCTTCTTGAAGTTTCTCACAAATTTGAGGAAGCGAGCCATGATTATGAGATGCAAGGCATTATTGTTAGCGATGTCAAAATGGACATCGCCAAAATGCTCGAGCGCAAGAATGGCATAGTGAAGCAGTTGACCGGTGGCATCGCCGGGCTGTTCAAGGCCAATGGTGTAACTGCCATTCATGGTCATGGCAAATTAATGGCCAACCATAAGGTTGAAGTTACTGACAGCAAAGGCAAAAAAGAAATTTATGAAGCCGGAAGTGTCATTTTGGCCACCGGTTCCAAGCCCATTGAAATCCCCCCGGCGCCGTTTGACGGCGAGTATATTGTGGACTCTGAGGGTGCGCTGGAGTTTACAGAGGTTCCGAAACGCCTGGGTGTTATCGGTGCCGGTGTTATCGGACTGGAACTCGGTAGTGTCTGGGCACGGCTGGGCTCTGAAGTAACGGTTATTGAGGCACAGGATACGTTCTTGCCCACCGTTGATCAGCAGATTGCCAAAGAGGCTCTCAAGCAGTTCAAGAAGCAGGGGCTCAACATTGTTATGGGTGCTCGCATGACCGGCGCTGAGGTCAAACGTAAACTGGTTTACGTTAATTACGAAGACTCCAAAGGCAAGCAGGAGGCCAAGTTCGATAAGCTGATTGTTGCTGTAGGGCGCCGTCCTTACACTGATAATCTGCTTGCCAAAGACTCTGGTGTTCAGCTTGATGAGCGCGGGTTCATTTTTGTGGACGACAAGTGCAAGACCGAAGCGCCGGATGTATGGGCGGTAGGTGATGTTGTTCGCGGGCCTATGCTTGCCCACAAAGCGTCGGAAGAAGGCGTTATGGTTGCAGAGCGCATTGCCGGGCAGAAGCCTCAGGTCAACTACGACTGCATTCCGAGTGTTATTTATACCTCTCCGGAAGTGGCCTGGGTTGGCAAATCTGAGGAGCAGCTCAAAGCTGAGGGCGAAGAATATAATGTCGGTACGTTTCCGTTCGCGGCCAATGGTCGTGCAATGGCAGCAAATGCAACGGCGGGCATGGTAAAAATCATTGCCGACGCGAAAACAGATCGTATTCTGGGTTTTCACATTATTGGTCCACAGGCCTCCGAAATTGTGGCTCAAGGTGTAATTGCCATGGAGTTTGGGTCCAGTGCAGAAGATCTGGCGCTAACGTGCTTTGCGCATCCCACTCTGTCTGAGTCTGTGCATGAGGCGGCTCTGGCGGTTGGTGGTGGTGCAATTCACATTGCGAACCGTCGCAAGAAGAAGTAACGCAAGCTACGAAACAGGGGCACCAGCAATGGTGCCTCGCTGCCATTGGAAGGCTGGTTTCTGGTTGCGCTCATGTCGGGCTGAGGCGATCCCCGGCCCGCCAAATCGAATTCGCGTTAACAGCTTCTGACAAAGAGTTGTGCGGGTTCTTTTCCGTACGTGGTTATCCTCCATTAATAAGCGGGACATTAACTATGAATTTGCATGAATATCAGGGCAAGCAGCTATTTGCTGAGTATGGCCTGCCTGTATCGAAGGGTATCGCTTGTGATACCCCTCAGGACGCGGTCGCAGCGGCCACTGAAATTGGTGGTAATGCTTGGGTGGTTAAAGCTCAGGTTCACGCAGGTGGTCGTGGTAAGGCAGGCGGCGTTAAACTGGTTAAAAGCAAAGAAGAGATTCGTGACTTTGCAGAGAAGTGGCTGGGCAAAAATCTGGTAACTTATCAGACTGACGAAAATGGCCAGCCGGTTAGCAAAATTTTGGTTGAGTCCCTCACTGATATTGATCGCGAACTATATCTGGGTGCGGTTGTTGATCGCAGCAGTCGCCGTATTGTTTTTATGGCGTCTACCGAAGGCGGTGTGGAAATTGAAACCGTTGCTGAGGAAACTCCTGAAAAAATCCTGAGAGCAGAAATTGATCCGTTAGTTGGTGCACAACCGTACCAGGGACGGGAGTTGGCGTTTAAACTCGGCCTTGAAGGCAAGCAGATTGGCCAGTTCACAAAGATTTTTATGGGTCTGGCAAAGCTGTTTGAAGACTACGATCTGGCTCTGCTTGAGGTCAACCCGCTGGTTATTACGCCCACCGGCGATCTCCACTGCCTTGACGCCAAGCTTGGTGTTGACGGTAACGCTCTGTACCGGCAGAAGGCTATCCGTGAGATGCACGACCCTTCACAGGAAGATGCCCGTGAAGCAGAAGCTGCCAAGTGGGAACTAAACTACGTAGCGCTTGAAGGCAATATCGGCTGTATGGTTAACGGTGCCGGACTTGCCATGGGTACCATGGACATTATCAAGCTGTCTGGTGGTAAGCCTGCGAACTTCCTGGACGTTGGGGGCGGTGCAACCAAAGAGCGCGTTTCTGAAGCGTTCAAAATCATCTTGTCTGATGAAAATGTGAAAGCCGTACTGGTGAACATTTTTGGCGGTATCGTTCGCTGCGACATGATTGCAGAAGGCGTAATAGGTGCGGTTAAAGAAGTGGGCGTCAAGGTTCCTGTTGTGGTTCGCCTCGAAGGTAACAATGCCGAACTTGGCACCAAGGTACTTGCTGAAAGTGGCTTGAATATTATTGCCGCTACCAGTCTGGCTGATGCCGCAGAGCAAGTCGTTAAAGCCGCGGAGGGTAAATAATGAGCATCCTGATCAATAAAGATACCAAGGTTATTTGCCAGGGCTTCACTGGTTCTCAGGGTACTTTCCACTCTGAACAGGCTATTGAGTACGGCACGAAAATGGTTGGAGGTGTCAGCCCGGGCAAGGGTGGTACCACGCACCTTGGCTTGCCGGTGTTCAATACTGTTCGCGAAGCCGTAGAAAAAACCGGTGCCGAGGCCAGCGTAATCTACGTGCCGGCGCCGTTTTGTAAAGATGCTATTGTTGAAGCAGCCGATTCCGGTATCAAGCTGATAGTGTGCATCACCGAGGGCATCCCGACCATCGATATGCTCTATGTCAAAGAGTATCTTGATCGCAAGGGTGTGCGGATGATTGGCCCCAACTGTCCGGGTGTTATTACGCCGGGTGAGTGCAAGATTGGCATCATGCCTGGCCATATTCATAAGCCAGGTAAGGTTGGTATCGTATCGCGGTCAGGTACTCTTACCTATGAAGCCGTCAAGCAGACTACGGACTTTGGTTTTGGCCAGTCTACTTGTGTAGGTATTGGTGGCGATCCGATTCCTGGTTCTAATTTTATTGACATTCTGCAGTTGCTACAGGACGACCCCCAAACTGAAGCCATTGTTATGATTGGTGAAATTGGTGGTACGGCTGAAGAGGAAGCTGCAGCATTCATCAAGAAGAATGTTACCAAGCCAGTAGTTTCCTACATTGCCGGCGTTACTGCACCTCCGGGTAAGCGCATGGGTCATGCGGGTGCCATTATTTCTGGTGGTAAGGGTACCGCAGACGAAAAATTTGCCGCTTTGAACGATGCTGGTGTAAAAACGGTGCGCAGTCTGGCCGATATTGGCAAGGCGCTGAAGGAAGTAACAGGCTGGTAAGTTAGTCTTCTTTTGAGAAAACCCCCCGTTCTGTTCTGCAGTGCGGGGTTTTTTTATTTATAATGCGTGTCCGTCCGGACTATCATGGGCGTATTAAACATAAACAAAGGAGTTTGTGCCTTGAGTTCTGTCGATCCCCAGCAAAGAGTTTTGTCCGGTATGCGTCCAACCGGCAAGCTTCACCTTGGCCACTATCATGGTGTGCTGAAAAACTGGGTGAAACTCCAGCACGAGTTCGAGTGCTTCTTTTTCATTGCAGACTGGCACGCGCTCACTACCAACTACGAAGATCCTTCGGGTATTGAGCAGAGTGTGTGGGACATGGCGATCGATTGGCTGGCCGCAGGTGTTAATCCGGGCTCATCCACCATGTTTATACAATCGCAGGTTCCAGAACATGCGGAGTTGCATCTGTTGCTGTCCATGATAACTCCGCTTGGGTGGTTGGAGCGAACACCGACGTACAAGGATCAACAAGAGAGATTACGTGAGAAGGATCTCGCAACATACGGATTTCTTGGTTATCCGTTGCTGATGAGCTCTGACATTCTGGTCTATCAGGCTGGCAGAGTTCCGGTCGGCGCTGATCAGGTGGCACATGTGGAAATTACCCGTGAGATTGCACGCCGATTCAATCACCTTTATGGTCGCGAGCCAGGCTTTGAGGATCAGGCCGAGGCAGCCATCGTAAAAATGGGCAAAAAGAACGCGAGATTATACCGGACACTCAAAAAGCGGTATCAGGAAGAAGGCGATATGGAGGCTCTCGAGACCGCGCGGGCCCTGCTCAAAGAGCAACAAAACATTTCCCTTGGCGACCGCGAACGTTTGTATGGCTATATCGAGGGCGGTGGCAAGGTGATTCTTCCTGAGCCACAGCCTCTGTTAACGCCAGAGTCCAGAATGCCCGGGCTCGATGGCCAGAAAATGTCCAAGTCTTATAACAACTACATTGGATTACGGGAAGAGCCGGACAGTGTTGCCCATAAGATTCGTACCATGCAGACGGACCCTCAGCGGGTACGCAGAACGGATCCGGGCGATCCGGAGAAGTGTCCTGTGTGGGGCTTGCACAAGATTTATTCCGATGCAGCAACTCAGGAGTGGGTACAGAATGGCTGCCGCAGCGCGAGTATAGGCTGCCTGGAATGTAAGAAACCCTTAATTGATGCAATTATCGAAGAACAGCGCCCCCTGCGGGAGCGAGCGGTTGAGTACGAAAACAATCCGGACCTGGTGCATTCAATTCTTCAGGAAGGGCGTGAACATGCGCGGGATGCCGCACGGGACACACTTGTAGAAGTTCGGGCCGCAATGGGGCTTCGTCACAGATAATCGCGCTTATGCCAGGCCTGAATGACGGGCGGGTGCCAGGGAGTCTTCCGGAGGACAGAGTATGACGGACGATATCACAAAAGTGACAGCGCCCGGCACTGAGGAGCAGGGCGCAGTGGCTCCGCCGTTAGCGTTAGTATCCGGAAAGCCCATTGTTGGTCTTCCAAAAGATCTGTATATACCCCCGGATGCGCTTGCCGTCTTTCTGGAAACCTTTGAGGGACCACTGGATCTTCTGCTTTATCTTATCCGTCGCCAGAATATGGATATTCTGGAAATTGATGTTAGTGAGATTACCCACCAGTATATGGACTATATTGGCGCCGTAGAGACTATGCGGTTTGAGCTTGCTGCCGAATATTTAGTCATGGCCGCTACACTGGCTGAAATTAAATCCAGGATGTTACTTCCCAGGCAACAAACCGAAGATGAAGACGAAGATGACCCACGTGCGGAACTGATTCGTCGTTTGCAGCAATACGAAAGGTTCAAAAAGGCAGCGGAAGAAATTGATCAGTTGCCCCGCATGGAAAGAGAAAACTTTTCAGGGTCCGCAGCCCTGCCGGAGTTGCCCTCCAGTCATCCGGACCCGGATGTAGATTTGCGGGAAATGCTACTGGCACTGCGAGGAGTTCTTCAGCGTGCAGATATGTTTACCAGTCACTATGTCGAGCAGGAAAAACTATCGACCCGTGAGCGCATGTCTGCCATCCTCTCGGCGCTTCAGGATGACCATTTCGTGGCCTTTGAAAGCTTGTTTACGGTGGAAGAGGGAAGGCTCGGTGTGGTAGTGACTTTCATTGCAACACTGGAACTGATTAAAGAACAGTTGATTGAAGTGGTACAG
>DATJDA010000071.1:0-7108 GCA_035497695.1 Marinobacter sp.
TTATTATGGACCCTGTTCACGGCGGAATCCCGCTTTATCGGCACGAAATTCAGGTTATTGACCACCCTCTGTTTCAGCGCCTTCGAAATATCTGCCAGAACGATATTCTCAGTCTGGTATTTCCGGGTGCGACCCACTCCCGTTTTCTGCACAGTATCGGAGTGATGTACGTGGGCACGCGCATGTTCCGTTCAATGATTAACGCCTATCTGAAAGAGCGACAGTTAAGCGAGCAAACTGATCTCAGCCTGAGCCAATTAGATGCCATTGATTACCTGGTCAAGACCATCCGTCTTGGGTGCCTGCTACATGACAGTGGCCACTCCAGTTTTTCTCATCAATTTACCCAGGCCAGGCGAATCCGCGAGCTTATGTCTCGCCCAGGACGATTTGATGACTTATGGAGGGGCGTAGACTACACCGCCTACCACCCTGAAAAGCCCAGAGAACTCGAGCATGAACATTATTCCGTCCGGGTAGCCCACGAGGTACTTTCGGCGGTTGACCTCGACGGAGCCGGTCTGAATGCGGGCGATGTAATTGGCATTATGGAAACGACGGACGTGCGCCCTAGCGAGATATTCTGCCGGCACGCCATCACCTTCTGGGAATTTGTTACCGGCACAAACGTTGGTGCAGATGATCCTATTCGTCATGATATTCCGAAACTCGTGATGGGCTTGCTGTCGTCTATTATTTCCGGAGAAATAGACGCAGACCGGGCTGATTACATGCTCAGGGATGGATTTCATTCATCCGTCACCATTGGCGGCTTCAATCTGGACCATCTGGTAAGCAACCTGAGAATCGGCTGGGATGTTTCTGAACCCTGGCTGGGGCTGGCTATCACTCAAAAAGGGCTGGGCGCACTGGAGGACTTTGTCTACAGCCGCTACCAAATGTACAGAAAGGTATACGCTCACAAAACCGCACTGGGGTTCGACTGGCTGTTGCGAGAGGCGATCAATGAAGTTCTTGAAGATAAGGAAAGCTTTATCTGGATAGACACCTGCCTGAGCAATATGAAATTCTTTGCAGAGCTTACCGATAACTTTTTCTGGGAAGCGTTTCGTAAAGCTGCCCGAAAGAACCCGGAGAGTTTCTCATTCTGCATTGTAAACCGGGTTAAACTGAAGCATCGGAACACCCTGGAAAACCTGACCAAAGAAGGTATCGAGCAGCACCGCAATTGGTTGGCTGGCGAACTGAAGCTCAACCCGTCGCACGTGGTTACCTGTTCTATGCATGCCCGGTTCTCCAACATTCAGGATAATTTCAACAGCATCAAGGTGCTCACCCAAGCTCCTCTCAGCCGCTCAAGATCGTTGAAAAGAATAACCGATGTCAGTGCATTCTTCAGTAAATTCAGTGATGGCACCATTACCCACTTTTACACGCGGCCTGACATAACAACGAGAGATTGACCTGTCCAGCGAGGACAATCCCCTGGTGCCCGTATGTTAAACTCGCAAAAGAACTAACCTGGGAGAATTCGCATTCATGATGTTTGTTTCGTTTAACGTCAATAGTGTTCGGGTCCGGTTGCATCAACTGAGCGCCGTCATAGACAGTTTGAGTCCTGATTTTATTGGCCTGCAGGAAACCAAAGTCACAGACGAGGAGTTCCCGGAAGAGGCCATCCGCGAACTGGGTTATCAGGTGCATTTCCACGGACAGAAAACCCACTACGGAGTTGCCCTGCTATCCCGAATAGCACCGGATAGCATTGTGAAAGGCTACCCTACAGACGATGAAGATGCCCAGCGCCGCCTGATTACCGGCCATTTCGACATTGGCGGCGAGAAGCTCACGGTGATTAATGGCTACTTTCCCCAGGGCGAAAACCGTAACCATCCCGTAAAATTCCCGGCAAAAAAGAAATTTTACGCAGATTTGATGACGTATCTGGATGAGCTGAACAAAAAGTCAGGCCATGTGCTGATCATGGGTGATATGAACATCTCCGCTACGGATAAAGACATCGGCATTGGCGCAGACAACGCCAAGCGATGGCTTCAAACCGGCAAGTGCAGTTTCTTGCCTGAAGAGCGGGAATGGCTTCGCCAGGTTGAGGAACGCGGATATACCGACGTTTATCGTCACCTGCACCCAGATGAAGACAGCACATTCAGTTGGTTCGATTATCGAAGCAAAGGGTTTGAGCGTGAACCAAAGCGTGGCCTGAGAATCGATCTGCTTATGGCTAACGACAGTCTTTTGCAGAAAGCGACGGAAAGTGGTGTCTGTTACGACACCCGTGCGATGGAACGCCCCTCTGACCACTGTCCGGTCTGGGCTAAATTTGAACTCTGAGGCCTCACCGGGCGCGCTATGAAAAAGTTAAAAACCAGCGACCGAATCCTGGAAACCAGCCTGGCACTGTTCAACAGTATCGGGGAGCCCAACGTGACTACTTTACTGATCTCCGATGAAATGGACATCAGCCCGGGCAATCTCTATTACCACTTCAGAAGCAAGGCAGATATTGTTACCGATTTATTCCAGCGTTATGAGAGCGAGATACAAGACATTCTCGCGGTACCCAGCGACGCCGATATCAGCCTGGATCAAAACAGCTTTTTCCTCCACCTGCTGTTCGAGTGCGTTGCCAGATACCGGTTTGTCTATCAGGATCTGGTAAATGTACTGTCGCGATACGAGCAGCTTCAGACTCGATTCAAGCGCATTCTTCAGAAAAAAACACAGGCATTTTTGATGATCTGTGAGAGCTTCAAGCGCCAGAACATGATGAGAATTGAACAGGAGCAGCTTACAGCGCTTTGTGAACAGTTAACGCTAACTATTTGCTATTGGAGCAGTTTTGACACCCTTTCTCACCTTAACAATCGGGAATCTGTCGATCCGGGACGTGGCGTGTATCAAATGATGCATCTCATGATTCCATTTCTGGAAACAGAGCAACAAAATGAAGCAAGGCTGATGGCAAGAGACTACCTCTGATCCCCCAGCCAACCATTACCTTACTCTTCTTCATCGCGGCCAATGCCTGACTTCAGACGCGCCAGCTCTTGCTCCAGAGCTTCAATTCTTGATTCCAGTGCGTCAATCTCTTCTTTGCGGCGAATACCTAACCGCCGCAGGGCACCCGAAACACGTTCGTCAAACAAGTGCTCCAGCTTATCCCAGGTTCCGGTTGCCCGTTCCCGAACACCACCAACGCGATCCTCAACAGACTTGATCTGCTTTTCAACAACACCGCGGGTTTTACTTTCGAGCTGCTCGCCTTCCTGTACCAGGCGATCAAAGAAACGCCCCGTGTCTTCTTCAGCCTTGGTGTAGGCCCCCAGGCCAGCGAGCCAGATCTGACGGGCGGAATCTTTGATTTTTGCTGCCAGTTGCAGATCACTATCCGGCTTTTTATCGTTATCTTCAGACATAAGTTAACCTCGGGGGAAAATACCACTGCCAGCATTGCTGGGAACTACCATTGTATTACAGCGTGCTTACAATTTCAGTCACGCCCTGAGCCGCATCACGTATAGCCGCAGTATAAAGAGAATTTCGATATGAAAAAATGGTTTTAACCAAAGCCCGTCCTGACTTGAAGTGTTCAAAATATAGTCAATACTTCACTGTACCAGTGTCCTCGCTGACGCTGGCTTGTCTGGAAGTTTTTCATGGATATTACTCGCACGCCTCTGCCCGGCACCCTGTGCCGGGCTTTTTTTTTGATCTCATTCTGAATAGTACGCGGCAAACCTCTCCCGAGAGTCTGACACACGAAGCAAGCTGTGCGATCATATCGCCTTCCGTTCTTTACTCAGGAAGATGAGACACCATGGATATCAGAAAAATTGACGAGAACATCTCGGTAACACCCCAGATATCAGTGGCCGATGTTGCGGAAGCGGCCCGCCTTGGTTTTAAAACTCTGATTGCCAATCGCCCCGACGGAGAAGAGTCCGGGCAGCCTGCCATGGCCGATATTGAAGCAGCAGCACACGCCAACAAACTGGCCTGGGTTTATCTGCCGGTAGAATCTGGCCACATCACTGACCAGAATGTTGACAGCTTCGCCTCCATCATTCATCAGGCAGAAAAGCCCATATTGGCGTTTTGTCGTTCCGGCACACGTTGCGTAGTGATGTGGGCGCTAAATTCTGCCCGTACGGAACCTGCAGAAGAAATAACTGCCAAGGCCCGGCGTGCAGGATACGACCTTACCGGGCTTGCACCCAGAATGGCTCAGCAAGCCAACCACAAGCACTAGCACCATTGGAACAAACAGCAGGATTCACCGAATGCAGTTCAAAGGCTCGAACCGTTTTAGCCACAAACAACCAGAACGTCTTGGCATACTGATTACCAATCTTGGCACGCCAGACGCACCGACAACACCAGCTCTTCGCCGATATCTGGGCGAGTTTCTTGCCGATCCCCGGGTTGTCGAATTGCCACGGCCTTTGTGGTGGCTAATTCTGCACGGTATTATTCTTCGTATCCGCCCGAAGCGTAGCGCCAGCTCCTACCGGAGCATCTGGCAGCCCGAAGGTTCGCCCTTATTGATTCACACGGCAAATCAAGCGGAAGGTCTTCGCGAAGCCCTTACGCGCAAGTACGGCTCAAATCTGATCGTTGGATTTGCAATGCGCTATGGCAACCCATCCATCCCGAAAGTTTTGGATGAGATGCAGCAACAGGGCGTGCGCAAACTTCTTGTTTTGCCCCTTTATCCCCAGTATTCAGCCTCCACGTCTGCATCTACTTTTGATGCGATTGCACAGGATTTTGCCAAACGGCGCTGGCTACCGGACTATCGTTTTGTTTCCCACTATGCCGACTTCCCTCCTTATATTGAAGCAATGGCGAGCCACATCGAAGCGCACTGGGAAAAACACGACCGCCATCAAAAACTGATTCTTTCGTATCATGGTGTGCCGCTGAAATACCTGATGAAGGGCGATCCTTACCACTGCGAGTGTCATAAAACGTCTCGTTTACTTGCGGAGCGGCTTGGGCTCCATGAAGACGACTATATGACCACATTCCAGTCCAGATTTGGCAAAGAGGAGTGGCTCCAACCCTACACAGACCAGACTCTTAAATCCCTGCCCGGCGCAGGCGTAGAGTCAGTTGACGTATTCTGCCCTGGATTTTCTTCCGATTGCCTTGAGACAATTGAAGAAATAGACGTAGAGAACCGTGGCTATTTTGAGGCCGCCGGTGGTAAGGCATTCAGCTATATCTCTGCGCTTAATGCGACACCTGGCCATATAGCTGCGTTGACCAGGCTTATTGAAGATAATATCCAGGGTTGGCAGGTACCTGAGAATACGCCTGAGACACTGGCCACGCGCCATCAGTTGGCTGAAGAAAGAAAAGAGAAAACCTATCCGGGCCGAGATCTGTAAAGCCGGCCCCACTATCTGCCACAGGCTTTGCTCAAGCAAGAAATTTCAGGAGGGTGTTAGAAAAAACAAGGTATTGATAGTGAAGGGAAATGGCGGTGGGCCAGGGATTCGAACCCCGGGAGGGCTATTAACCCTCGGCGGTTTTCAAGACCGCTGCATTCAGCCGCTCTGCCAGCCCACCATTTTTCAAATTCTGCCGTTGCGACAGCGGTTTGCATGATACCGGAATTGCCTATTCTGTCAACGCTCTGCGTAAAACCTATGATGTTTTTTTTGATTAACTGCATTTAATGGAATCTGAAGCGTACTTTTCTGTCGTAAATGATTGAAACTTCAGAATTCGGCATTACTATGGAGTGTAATTCTAGGTGATTGGTGTTCATCAGGCTCCGCGCCTGACGCCGGGAACCAAGTTAGCTGGACTAAATCGGAGAACAGAATGCAAAACAGACAGTACAACGCCCAGCAGAGCCGCCCAGGCATGATTGCCCGCGGATCCGCTACCGCACCTATCAGTGCGTCAGCGATGAAGGTTCTGCGCAATACATACACACTGCTCGCAATGACACTCATGTTCAGTGCTGTCATGGCGGGTGTATCAATGTCTCTGGGGCTCGGTCAGGGGGCAAGCCTGATGTGCAGCCTCGGTGCGCTCGCACTGATATGGCTGGTATTGCCACGCACTGCTAACAGCTCTGCCGGCATTGCGGTTGTGTTCGCATTCACTGGCCTCCTCGGTCTTTCCCTTGGCCCGATTCTGAATTACTACCTGCAGCTTAATGGTGGTGGTCAGATCGTCATGCAGGCTCTGGGCGGAACCGGCTTGGTATTTTTCGCACTATCGGGCTACGTGCTCACCACCAAAAAAGACTTCAGCTTCATGCGCGGCATGCTGGTAGCTGGCTTGGTAGTGGTGCTTGTAGCAGCAGTGGGTGCAGTTATTGCCAGCATGTTCGGTGTTGAGATCACCGCATTCAGCCTGGCCATCAGCGCTGCCATTGTGTTCCTGATGTCTGGCTTCATCCTTTTCGATACAAGCCGTATCGTGAATGGTGGAGAAACCAACTACATTATGGCAACTACAGGCCTGTACCTGAATATTTACAACCTGTTCGTGAGCCTTCTGCACATCATTGGCGCCTTCTCCGGCCAGGATTAATAGCAGATTTCGGCTGTTGTTTAACAGCTGGCAGTGACCCCGGCCTTTGCCGGGGTTTTTGCTATTGGTACACTGGCATTATCCCAGGCAAGATCCGGAATCATGGCAGACACACCTCTACAGCACTACACGCTGGTAATAACTGGCGCACCCTACTCCTCTCAGGCTCCGCAAACAGCGCTGGCGTTTGCCCGGGCAGCACTTGCAGCCGGGCATACCCTTGACCGGGTGTTCCTCTACGGTGACGGGGTTCACCTGGCTTCCTCACTCATTGCGCCGCCATCGGATGAAGTTCACTGGTCGAAGGAGTGGGCAGCATTTCTGAAGGACAACGCCATTTCGGGGATCGTCTGTATTGCATCTGCGTTAAGGCGTGGACTGGTTGATGAGTCAGAGCAGAAACGCTACAAGCTGCGCGCCAACAACCTTCTGGAGCCATTTATTATTGCCGGCCTCGGTGAATGGGTTGAAGGCACCATGACATCGTCCCGTGTTCTTTATTTCCACACAGGGGGCTGAGCATGAGCATATTGATTGTTATTGATCAGCCTCCCTACGGTGGGTGGGCTGGAAGAGA
>DATJDA010000072.1:0-4159 GCA_035497695.1 Marinobacter sp.
CGTTGGCAAGTTTTATGCCCTGCTCTTGTGCTTTATGGGCTCAATGCTGGGCATCGTGCTTTCTAACAACTTACTGTTAATGATGATTTTTTGGGAGCTCACCAGCCTGACTTCATTTTTGCTGATCGGCTTCTGGACCCACAAACAAGACGCGCGCCGCGGCGCACGCATGTCACTTGCGGTTACTGGCGGCGGTGGCCTTGCACTGCTGGCCGGCATTTTGATGATCGGTAATATCGTGGGCAGTTACGAACTGGACGATGTTCTGGCAGCCGGCGATCAAATCCGCGCACACGCCATGTACCCGGTAGCACTAACCCTGGTGCTGTTAGGGGCCTTTACCAAATCGGCCCAGTTTCCGTTTCACTTCTGGCTACCCCACGCCATGCAGGCACCCACGCCGGTGTCTGCCTACCTGCACTCAGCAACCATGGTTAAAGCGGGCATTTTCCTTATGGCCAGGCTTTACCCCGCCTTAGCGGGCACAGAACTCTGGTTCTACATGGTGAGTTTTACCGGCATGACGACACTGCTTTTCGGTGCCTACATGGCCATGTTCAAACATGATCTGAAGGGTTTACTGGCCTACTCAACTGTCAGCCACCTGGGGCTGATTACCCTGCTGTTTGGCATGGGCACGCAAATGGCCGCGGTAGCGGGCGTATTTCACGTTGTTAACCACGCCACATTCAAGGCTTCGCTGTTTATGGCTGCGGGCATTATTGAACATGAAACCGGCACCCGGGACATGCGCAGAATTAATGGCCTGTGGCATTTCATGCCGCACACGGCCACGCTGGCCATGGTAGCCGCATCTGCCATGGCAGGTGTTCCCCTGCTGAATGGCTTTTTAAGCAAAGAGATGTTCTTTGCAGAGTCTCTGCAGCTAAATCTTCCAGGGCTCTGGGCCTGGTTGCCCCCCATTATCGCAACTCTGGCTGGCGTCTTTTCAGTGGCCTATTCCGCGCGCTTTGTCCACGACGTATTCTTCAATGGCAAGCCGGTAGACCTGCCCATATATCCGCCGCATGAGCCACCAAGGTACATGAAGATACCGGTGGAAGTTTTGGTTTTCGCCTGCGTGATGGTTGGCATATTTCCGGCGTTCTCTGTCGGCCCGCTGATCTATTCTGCGGCCTCAGCAACACTGGGTGGCGCTGTCCCTGACTATCATCTGACGCTTGCCCATGGCTTTAATCTGCCGCTGCTGATGAGCTTTCTGGCATTTCTCGGCGGCGTGCTCATGTACAGTCAGCGCAGGCGGTTCTTTGCTGTGCACGCACACTTTAAAGAGATTGATGAAAAAGAGGTTTTTGAGGCCGTGGTATCCCGGGTTGCCCAGCTTGCTAACAGGCTGACCGCCATTATCGAAAATGGCTCGCTGCAACGCTACACGTTATGGCTCATTGCAAGCGTTATAGCGGTTGCCGCCATACCCTTGGCAAACATGGGTATGTTTATCGGCAATCAGGGGTTAACCCCCGTTGACTGGCCAACAGCGCTTATCGCGGGTGTCCTGATAGCCTGCGCCCTGGCAACTGCCATCATGCACCGGGACCGGTTCCATGCACTGGTATTAATGAGCGTTGCCGGCCTGATCGTGGCACTGACGTTTGCCCGTTTTTCCGCACCGGATCTGGCCATGACCCAGTTATCCGTGGAAGTCGTTACCATTGTCTTGTTAATGCTGGCGCTCTACTACATGCCTTCCTGGACCCCCCGGGAAACCACCAAGTACCACAGGCTGAGAGACGTTTTTATCGCGCTTGTCGCCGGTGGCGGAATGACACTGGTAACGCTGGCCATGCTAACTCAGCCATTCAGCTCTATCTCTGAATTTTTCCTGGCAAACAGTCAGTCTGGCGGCGGTGGCACCAACGTTGTGAATGTCATCCTGGTCGATTTCCGGGGTTTTGATACGCTGGGCGAAATCAGTGTGCTGGGCATTGCCGCACTGGGCATTTATGCAATGTTAAAGAATATTGCACTTCCTCCTCCCCCCAGTGATGGCCAGGGCCGCGCATGGACCCGTGATAACCACCCACTCATGCTGCGCCTTGTCGCCCGGCCCATGCTGCCCCTGGCACTGATGATCTCAGCCTATGTTTTCCTGCGGGGGCACAACATGCCCGGCGGAGGGTTTATAGCGGGTTTAATCACCTCTGTTGCGCTGATCCTTCAATACCTGGCCAGCGGCATAGTGTGGACGGAAGACAGAATTTCCTTCAAATATCACACGCTGATCGGCCTCGGCCTGCTGTTTGCCCTCATCGCTGGTGCAGGAAGCTTTGCCTTTGGTTATCCGTTCCTGACATCCACCTTTGGCTATGTTCACTGGCCCGTTGCCGGCACCTTTGAACTGGCATCTGCCATGGTTTTTGATCTCGGCGTGTACCTGACAGTTATCGGAGCTACGTTGCTGGCATTAGTCAGTATCGGGCGCTTGTCGCCCGGCACCGCCATCAAAAACACAAAGGAGAGCACATAATGGAACTGGTGTTTGCACTGGCCATTGGTGCGCTGACCGCATCCGGTGTTTATCTGCTTCTTCGGGCGCGTACGTTCCCGGTTATTATGGGGCTCTCACTGATTTCTTATGGCGTCAATCTGTTTTTGTTTGCCACCGGCCGCCTCGTTACCGGAGGGCAGGCCATTCTGGGCACAGCCGGGCATTACGCCGACCCATTACCCCAGGCCCTGGTACTCACGGCTATCGTTATAGGTTTTGCGATGACGGCGTTTTTGGTGGTTCTCGCTTTACGAAGCCTGGCCGATCACGATCATGATCGCGTTGATGACAATGCCGACCAGAACGCCCAAGGCGCTGTGCAAGATAGCGAGGGTAACGGTAAATGAATCACTGGCTTACCGCACCTGTTCTGATTCCCCTTGTGGGCGGCATTCTGCAAATCTTTATTGGCTATGCGCCTATCCAACTGCGCCGGACACTGGCTATTGCCACTTCGGTTCTATTACTGGTTTCAACCATTGGCTTGTTAGTGCTGGCATGCGACGGCAGCTATCGGGTTTATGCCTTTGGTAATTGGCAACCGCCGTTTGGTATTGTTCTGGTGCTTGATCGGCTGGCGGCATTTATGCTGGTTTTGACGGCCATTCTTGGTTTCTTCAGCCATCTCTTTGCGCTTGGCGGCGCCGATGTGGGCAATCGTCAGTTTCACGCACTGTTTTTGTTTCAACTTATGGGCCTGAATATTGCCTATCTCACCGGCGATCTGTTCAACCTGTTTGTTGCCTTTGAAGTGTTACTGATTGCTTCCTATGGCCTGCTTATGCATGGCGGAGGCGCTCTGCGCACCGTGCCCAGCTTGCATTACGTTGTTCTTAATCTGGCCGGCTCGGCCATTTTTCTGATCAGTGTGGGCATGATTTACAGCGTTACCGGCACTCTGAACATGGCAGATCTGGCCCTGAAGATTCCGGAAGTCCGTGGTGAGAACCTGAACATTGTTAAAGCAGGCGGCATG
Organism: Marinobacter sp.; assembly: GCA_035497695.1. Taxonomy (GTDB): domain Bacteria; phylum Pseudomonadota; class Gammaproteobacteria; order Pseudomonadales; family Oleiphilaceae; genus Marinobacter. The sequence goes on from DATJDA010000072.1 coordinate 3,486, forward strand.
ATGTTGCTGGTTGTTTTTGCTTTGAAAGCAGCCGTTATTCCTCTGTGTTTCTGGCTACCTAAAGCTTACGCAAACGCCACTGCTCCCGTTGCCGCGCTGTTTTCAGTGATGACTAAAGTCGGAATTTACGCCATTTTACGAGTGTATTTGCTTATTTTCGGTGCAGAAGCCGGCGTATTGGCAAATCTTGGCATGGACTGGCTGTTCCCACTGGGCCTGATCACATTAACCATGGGAGTTATTGGTGCACTGGGTGCTGATAACCTGAAAACACTGGTGGCCTGGCAGATCGTTATTTCTGTCGGCACTCTGCTTGCGCCCATGGCACTTGGTTCTGAGGCTGGCACCTCGGCAGCACTTTTTTATCTGCTCAGCACCACCTGGACTGTAGCGGGGCTTTTCCTGGTAGCAGAACTGGTGGCCAGCCAGCGTGGCAGTGTCGGCGACAAAATTGTTACTGCCCCAACCATGTACCACCGTACATTTCTCAGTGTTCTGTTTATGTGTGGTTCCGTTGCCGCTGTTGGCTTGCCTCCCTTGAGTGGCTTCTTTGCCAAACTGCTTATTTTGCAGTCGGTTCCGATTGGCCCCCAGATGGCATGGTTATGGTCGGTTATTCTGATCGGCAGTTTCCTCACCCTGATTGCCTACAGCCGCGCCGTAAGTATCGTGTT
>DATJDA010000073.1:0-6023 GCA_035497695.1 Marinobacter sp.
GGAACTGGTCGCTCGGTTGCAGGCGCTGCTGCGCCGTGTTGCCTGGGATCAGAAAGCGGACGTGAGTGGATCCCGGGTGTATGGCGATTTGCGAATAGAGCCGGACCAGCGCCGGATATTTCAAGGCAACACGCCGTTAGAGTTAACGGCTACAGAGTATGAAGTGCTGCAGGTATTGCTGGCCCATGCCGGCAGCGTGGTACGAAAAACCGACCTGATGCAGTGGGCGCTTGGCCGTCGGCTGGAGGCCTTTGATCGCACTTTGGACATGCACATCAGTAATCTTCGCAAAAAGCTGGGCAATGACGATCCACCCCGTATTGAGACTGTTCGGGGCCTGGGGTACAGCTACCGGGTGCCTTTATGAAACGGCGCATCATGTTCCCATTATTCTGGCGTATCTTTTTGTCGATCTGGCTGGCGATGGCAATAACCGTCGTGGTTAGTAACCTGGCAACCAGAGTGCTTATGGACCGTGACCGACAAGCGATTGAGCACCAGATGGGCCTGCAGGATCTGGCTCTGGAAGCTATCCACCTTCAGGAAAGCCAGGGCAGGCGTGCTGCCCGGCACTTTCTGAAGACTCAGGGAGAACAGTTGGAATTGCATCTGCTGCTGATTAATAAGGAAGAGGGCGGCCGGCGGATGCCATCGTCCATGCACAGGTCCATGAACCCCGGCTGGTTTCCTCTGAAACCCGCGATCATTGATGTTACAGATGATTACCAGTTGGTCGCGTGGCCCCGTAACCGCGGGCAAGGTTGGCTGAACCCCGGAGTTTTCCGGCTTCTTGAGCTGAGCCTTGCGTTCGTTCTTATTAGCCTCGCGTGCTGGTGGATAGCGCGCATGGTTTCGCGGCCACTGCGGCACATGGAAAGTACGGCTCGCACCATTGCCGGAGGCAACAATACGCTGCGGGTTAGCGATGATATTGCCCGGCGGCGTGATGAGGTGGGCCAGTTGGCAACGGCGTTCAATGCAATGACCGAGCAACTGTGTAGTCTGCTTGACCGTCAGAAGCAACTGCTGCGTGATATCTCCCATGATCTTCGAACACCACTGGCCCGCCAACGTATTGCCATAGAACTGGCCAATGATGCGGGGGCAGACGAAGAACTCATGGCGAGCATTCTGCGCCAGAACGAGCGGCTTGAAACCATGACTTCCCAGATTCTGACCTTGTACCGGGTAGCCGGAATGGGCGATGAATTTGAGCGTGAATCGGTGCGGGTGTCGGGGTTGATGAATCGTGTGCTGGGCGATGCAGCAGATTACGCGGAACACCGGAATGTCGATTGCCGGTTATCGGTGACGGATGTGGCATCGTCCGTGTCCGTGCTGGGCGATGCCGGCCTGCTGCAGCGTGCATTTGATAATATCCTGCAGAATGCCCTTGATCACACTCCCCCGGGAAGACTGGTGCATGTCAGAGTGGCGGTGAGTGAGAACACGGTGAGTATTGACATTGAGGATCAGGGGCCGGGTGTTTCCGGAGAATTGCTCACCAACCTGTTTGAGCCTTTTTTCCGTGCGGATCCATCCCGTGGCGGCCGTGGTTGGGGGTTAGGCCTGACGATTGCCCGGGACATTATTACCGCGCATGATGGTGAACTGTCGGCATCCGGTATCGAATCCGGTGGCTTGCAGATAACTGCGCGCCTGCCGGTGTTTACGTTGACCTGACCGGCCATCATAACCATGAACATAAGGTGTCTCGGGCAATGAGCAAAAACTACCCCGTTCCGGCCGGTTTCCTGGAGCGTGAAACGGAGGTTAAAAAAAGCCGCTTTATTGCGCGGGTAGTGCCAGTCAGCACCCGTGAAGATGTGCGAACCTGGGTCGATCAGGCGCGTCAGGATCATCCGGACGCCCGGCATGTTTGCTGGGCCTATCAGATTGGCCAGCCAGGAGCCGCTGCTGAAGCCGCCATGAACGATGATGGCGAGCCGTCCGGAACCGCCGGAAAACCCATCCTCAGCGTAATTCAGCATAAAGACATGGGCGATATACTGGTGATTGTTATCCGGTATTTTGGTGGCATCAAGCTGGGTGCGGGCGGTCTCGTCCGGGCCTACGCCGGGGCAGCAGAAAGCGTGCTGTCTGCGGTTGACCGGGTTGTACAGAAAGTAATGGTTCAGGCCAGTGTGACCATGGGTTTTGCCGATGAACAGGCCTTGCGTCACTGGTGTGACCTGCACGATAGCGTAATGGAAAATATTGATTATGGCGTGTCCGTAGTGGCAGGTGTGTCGCTGCCGGAGGCGAAAGCTGATCAACTTATTGCATTCTGCGACGCCCGAAAGCTGGATTACAGTTTTGACAGATAGGGTGTGTAAGCTACGCGTTCCGCTATACCCTGTGCGTATACTGTGTACATAAGTGCCACTAACAGGGAGAACAGATAATGCGTTTACTGATGATGTCAGTCGTTGTTTTTGCATTGGCGGGCTGTGCCAGCAACGTCGTCACAGATTACGACTCCTCGGCGGTGTTTGGTCAGTATTCATCATGGGCCTTTGTGCCGGATGGAGATGGCTCTTCAATTGTTTCCCTGGATGGCAGCCGGGTGCGAGCTGCGGTTAAGCAGGCGCTTGATCGGAAATCGATGCGCGAGGTGCCTGCAGGTGACGCCGATTTGCTGGTGAGCTGGAAAATTGTAGAAGAGCAGCGTCTCGAGCAGACAGGTGTCGGACTGGGCCTTGGTTTTGGCACCGGAAACTTTGGCTGGGGCGTGTCTTCGCCACCTCCGGTTCGTGGGGTGAAAGAAGGCAAACTTGTTATCGAACTGGCAGATACCACAACTGGCCAGGTTGTCTGGCGCGCTGCCAGCCGGCGCTATCTTAATGAAAACCAGAAGCCGGAAGCCAGAAGCAAACTGATTGACGAGATCGTGTCTGAGATGTTTTCCAAGTATCCTCCGGAACTCGACTAACAATCACCTGGCTGAGTCAAAACGTGTGGAGGCGTAATGAGAAACCGATCTGAGGGTGGTCTGGTTTTTTCTACAGAACAAGGGCGTATGTGCCCTGACTGCCGTCATCCTGTGGCTGAGTGTACCTGCAAGCAGAGCACGCGTGCGATTGGCGATGGCGTGGTTCGGGTCAGCCGTGAAACCAAGGGGCGAAAGGGTAAGGGCGTCACGTTGATAACGGGCGTTCCACTGGATGATAAAGAGTTGAAAGCCTTTACCAAAATCCTGAAAGCGAAATGTGGAACCGGTGGCACAGTTAAGGATGGAGTTATAGAAATTCAGGGTGATCAGCGAGACGTGTTGGTGCCACTATTGAAGGCTAAAGGCTGGACAGTCAGACAGTCAGGTAGCTGATGATAATTAGCAAAGCCGGGTCGCTTGAGCCGGCCATAAGCAGCATGGAACTAATATCAGCTTTTACCTAACTGCTCCCGAATCAGCTTCTTGTTGATTTTTCCAACACTGGTTTTTGGAATGTCCTCAACAAAGTCAATTTGTTGTGGGATTGCCCATTTGTTGATTTCTCCGGCATCAACATATTGCATAAGGTGACTCTGGATATCTTCCAGAGTTGCCTGCCCGCCTGACTTCAGAGTAACCAGCGCATAGGGGCGCTCGCCCCACTTTTCATCCGCCACTCCAACAACGGCTGCCCCAGCCACGGCTGGGTGCTGACTGATCAGATTTTCCAGATCGAGGGACGAGAGCCATTCTCCGCCGGTTTTAATGACATCCTTGATGCGGTCTTTAATGATCAAAGTACTGTCTGCCTCCATTGAGGCAACATCGCCGGTGTGTAACCAGCCACCCTCCCAAAGCTCCTCACCTTTCTCTGGCTCTTTCAGGTACCCCTGAGTTAACCAGGGAGCCCGGGCAACAACTTCACCCTGGGCCACGCCATCGTGGGCCACGGGAGTTCCGGATGAGTCTATAATTTCCAGATCTACCATGGGTACGGCAATGCCAGTTTTAACCCGTATTGCGGTCTGTTGCTCCAGTGGAAGCTCCAGATCTTCGGGTTTCAGGTGAGTTGCACTGAGCAGAGGGCAGGTTTCAGACATGCCGTAACCCGTATACATGCGAATGCCAAATTTGGCACCGGCATTGCACAGGCCTCGAGTCAGTGCGCTGCCGCCAATAAGCACATGCCAGTTGCTCAGATCTGCGGTTTTAATTGACTCTGTGGCCATCAGCATTTGCATGATAGTGGGTACGCAGTGAGAGAAGGTCACCTTGTGCCTTTTCAGTAAATCCACCAGCAGCTCTGGCTCATATCGGCCCGGATAAACCTGTTTGATGCCCATCATGGTTGCAGCGTAAGGCACGCCCCAGGCATGTACGTGAAACATGGGAGTGATTGGCATATACACGGATGATGAACGTAGCAGCGGCATTTCATCGTAAGCAGAGAGTGCGCCGGTCATCGTCAGTGTGTGCAGTACAAGCTGCCGGTGACTAAAAAATACGCCTTTGGGGTTACCGGTTGTTCCGGTGGTGTAAAAGGTAGTCGCAACGCTGTCTTCATCAAAATCGGGGAAATCAAAGCTCGTCCCGGCTTTTGCCAATAGGGCCTCGTATTCACCTGCGGTAGACAGTTGTGTTTTTTGGGCCGAAGTTTCATCCGTTAACTGGATATAGGTTTTTACGGTTTTAATATTATCTTTTACAGCTTCCAGAATGGGCAGGAAATCGTCGTGCACCAGCACCACATCGTCTTCGGCGTGGTTCATGGTATACACGATCTGATCTGGCGACAGCCGCACATTTATCGTGTGCAGCACAGCGCCAATCATAGGGATAGCGAAAAAGCACTCCAGATAGCGAGGCGTATCCCAGTCCATAACCGCAACCGTGTCGCCCGGCTTTACACCAGCATCAGTAAGCGCATTTGCCAGTCGATGGATGCGCTCGACCAGCCATGTATACGTATACTTGCTTCGATTGGCGTACACGATTTCCTGATCAGGGTTATAGCGAGGGCCAGAAAGCAGAAGCTGTTTTATTAACAGCGGATACTGGTGGGCATTGGTTGCCGGGGACAAAACTCGGGTTTGTACCATTAGGTGTTTCCTCTTCCTCACTTATTGGTTTTATCTTGAGAAACAGAGTTCAATCTGCCACAGATTGCGTAAAACGTGAACCTGTCTGATTTTACTGACCCCAGGGTCGGCCTCTGGTGTCATCTGTGGTTTTTACCTCCAGATGCATGGCAGCCTTGGCCAGAATATTCGCGCTCACGGGGGCGGTAATAAAAAGGAATACAGTGATTATCATTTCCGATACGCCTATGTGCCCGCCCTGGCTGCTAAAATAGATCACCGAGCTGAGCATAATCGCGCCAACACCGATAGTGGTCGCTTTGGTTGGGGCATGCAGCCGGGTAAAAAAGTCCGGCAGCAAGGCAAGGCCAATGGCACCTATCAGTGTGAAGGCTCCTCCAGACAGTAACAGCGCACAAATGGCGTATTCCGCAAGCGAACTCATAGTGATATCCCTCCGGGTGCATAGAGATGCAATGCTGATTTATTCAATGACACTGCCCCGCTTCAAATATTTGGCCATAGCAACTGTGCCCACGAACCCCATAACCGCAATCAGCAGGGCGGCCTCAAGGTACATGCGTGTGTTCAGCATTATTCCAAGCAAAATGATCAGCGCAATAGCGTTTATGTACAGAGTGTCCAGTGCCAGCACACGGTCGGGCGCATCTGGCCCTTTCATCAGTCGGTAAACGTTCAGCAAAGCAGCCAGAACTACCATGCCAAGAGTTATATACAATGCAATGATGATCATTCAAACATCTCCAGCAACGGTTTTTCGTAGCGTATCCAGATATCGTCAATCAACTGCTCACTGCTCTTGGCATCCAGAGCATGAATCAGCAAAGCCTTATTGTCGTCACTGATATCCGCAGTGACGGTTCCTGGTGTCAGTGAAATCGTGCTGGCTAAAATCGTAATGGCCAGTGGGTGCTGGAGCTGCAAAGGGTAGATAATAAACGCCGGCTTTGGCTTGCGTGGACTCAGAATGAGAATTGAAACCTCAATACTGG
>DATJDA010000074.1:0-4877 GCA_035497695.1 Marinobacter sp.
GGGATGTTCCTTTCACCATGCTGATGGCCCAAAGTGGAGTAGAGTTTGATCACACCGACTGCACTCTGACTTTCTCGAAAAACGGGCGCGTACTCACGGGTACGATTACTGCCAATCTGGGTGCGTTCAAAGGCGTTGTTGAGGGTAATGAAACCGTAGCCCTGACTAACGCTACCTTCCGTGTAACTCTGCCTGAAGCGGGTGAAGAGATCCGTGCCAACCTGGGCGGCACCATTCACAAAACTTCCGATGAAGTTACGTTGGTCGGATATCGGCCCGGGCGAGGAATCAGCATCGCTGTGCAGGACACAGACGCGGATGATGCGCCGGCCGGCCTCTGGTATCTCGTTATTCCAGAAATGTCAGGCACCGCTGGCCAGGTCAATTGTGGTAAAAACTGGGCAGCCTATCATCACCAGACGGAAGACCCCACGGTGATATACAAAACAGAAAGCTGCACCATGAACTACACGATCAGCGATAACCTGCTTACGGGTACGTTCAGTGGTACAGCAACAAACTACCTTGAAACCGACCCCTTTAATCGTGTAACGGTTAACTTAACTGATGGTTCTTTCAGAATATACCTTCCGGATGGACCTGCTGGAGCAGACTTCAGCGATTAATATGTAATTACTTCCGGGCGGCCAGTCTGGCCGCCCGGGCCTACAGCCAGCAGCCTCAGGCCCGCCAGTAATTATTGGCAGCTGCTACCGTTTGAAAGTTAACGGCGATAACCTGCGAGGCGGCCGTTAATCCATCGGCAGAATTCGCATAGTCTGAACGCAACTTTTTGAGTGTGTCCATATCTGGCTGCGTGTATTTAACACCACGGCGACTAAGGGTAATGGCAAGCTCAAAACCCTCCTGTGGAGTTTTTGTTATCAGGGATGGAAGCCATATATCAGTCATTTTAAATACCTCTTTTATTAAAGCATTGTCACACAAAGGATAGTGGTCTGGCAGGCCAGACGAGCAATAAGAATAGCAGGTTTTCCGGTTACCACTCCAACTGTGTGCCAGTTTGGTATTCAATCACTCGCGTTTCAAAGAAGTTTTTCTCCTTGCGCATGGTTGCTTGTTCATCCAGCCACGGAGAAGCATTTTTCGCACCGGGAAACGGCTCTTCCTGGCCGACCGTTCTTGCCCGTCGGTTTGCTACAAACCGGAATTGCTCAATATGGTTTTCAGCAGAATAGCCAAGTATCGGATCCCGCAGGATGTAATTGGCATACGCCACCTCGGCGGCTTCGGATTCATCCCACATCTCCCGAACCAGTTTCGGATCAAGCACAAAGTTTTCTTCTTCAAGTATCTGGTTAACAACCTTCAGGCCAAATGAGAAGTGCATGGCTTCGTCACGCAGAATGTACTGAAGCTGCTCGCCGGTACCACGCATCAGGCCCCGGCGCTGAAGTGCGAAGATTGGACTGAAGCCATTATAGAACCAGCAGCCTTCAAAGACCGCCGCAAAGAACAGGTACGACATAATGAATTCCTGCAGGTCGTCCTTGTTCCGCAAATTCATATCTGAGCGCATGGCTGCATCAAGCCTGCGGTTGGCAACCTGTATTTTGCCGTTAATCTCCGGCACCACGCGGTACCGGTTATAGATTTCGCTCTGATCGAGATTCAGGGTTTCTATGCAGTGCTGATACGCCCAGGTATGCAGGGCCTCTTCGTATACCTGGCGCGCCTGGTAAATCTGAAGCTCTGGCGCGGTCATTTTCTCCATTACCGCCAGGCCGATATTGCGCATAGCCAGAATGTCCGATGTGGTGAGATAAGACAGCACATTTTCATACACATGCTTTTCAGGTGCAGTAAGTCGGTGATGATAATCATGAACATCCTGAGCCATGTTGATGTCTAGCGGCGTCCAGTGATTCTTGTTGGCGTTCATGAAAAATTCCCACGCCCAGGGATATTTGAACGGGGCAAGCTGGTTAATATCTGTTTCACCATTGATCACACGCTTGTCATCGGCATTTACAGCACTTGGCGCACTACTGACCGCTGATTTGATTTCGGATTCTGATGGGTCGTTCCAGTTCAACATGATAAATACCTCGGATAATTGAGTAAGCGTTCACTGACAGGCTTCGCAGTCTGGCTCATCGATGGAACATAGTTGGGGTTGAGGGGCCATCGCGGGTACACCTTTTTCGGCGATACCAGTAGCGCCCATTGACCGCAGGTAATAGGTGGTTTTTAACCCACGTTCCCAGGCCAACTGATAAAGTGCGTCCAGCTTTTTACCGTTGGGTTCTGCCATATACAAGTTCAGACTTTGGGCCTGATCCAGCCACTTCTGACGGCGTGAGGCTGCCTCTACCAGCCAACGGGCATCAATCTCAAAAGCTGTGGCATACCGAGCCTTCAATTCTGTTGGAATACGGTCAATCTGCTGCACAGAACCGTCAAAATATTTGAGATCGTTTACCATGACGTTATCCCACAAGCCTTCTGCTTTCAGGTCCTGAACCAATGAGGGATTTACGACGGTAAATTCACCAGACAAGTTGGATTTAACGAAAAGGTTCTGATAAGTCGGCTCAACAGACTGAGATACACCAACAATGTTGGCAATGGTGGCCGTTGGTGCGATGGCCATAACGTTGCTGTTGCGCATACCGTGCCTGGCAACCAGCTCCCGTACTGGTGTCCAGTCCAGTTGCGCGTTGGTGTTTACCGACAAATCACCTTCCAGCCGGGCGTCTCTCAATAAGCTGATGGAATCAATTGGCAAAATACCCTGATGCCATAAGGATCCTTCATAGCTTTCATAGGCACCCCGTTCCGCTGCCAGAATGGCAGAGGCGCGAATGGCGAAATAGCTGAGCTGCTCCATGGAAATATCGGCAAACTCTACGGCTTCAGCACTGGTGTACGGCAGGCCCAGCTTGTAGAGCGCATCCTGAAAACCCATGAGACCAAGACCCACAGGGCGATGCTTTTTGTTGGAATTCTGTGCCTGAGGAACCGCATAGAAATTTATATCAATCACATTGTCGAGCATGCGCACGGCAGTGTTAACGGTGCGCTCCAGTCGCTGCACATCCAGTTCGCCGTTAACAACGTGTGCAGCCAGATTCACTGATCCCAGGTTGCACACCGCGATTTCCTCGGCACTGGTGTTCAGGGTGATCTCGGTACACAGATTGGAACTATGGACAACCCCTTTGTGTTGCTGGGGCGAGCGAAGATTGCAGGGATCTTTGAAGGTAATCCACGGGTGGCCGGTTTCAAACAATACCGTCAGCATTTTGCGCCATAACTGTATTGCGGGCAGGGTTTTAAACAGGGTTATTTTGCCTTCTGCCGCCAGCGCTTCGTAATGCTCGTAACGCTCGCGGAACTCATTGCCGTACAGATCGTGCAAGTCCGGTACATCGTTCGGGCTGAACAGGGTCCAGTCCCGGTTCTGGCGCATGCGCTCAATCAGCAAGTCGGGCACCCAGTTGGCGGTGTTCATATCGTGAGTGCGCCGGCGCTCGTCACCGGTGTTTTTACGCAGCTCCAGAAATTCTTCGATATCCAGATGCCAGCTTTCCAGGTAAGCACACACTGCACCCTTGCGTTTGCCACCCTGGTTTACCGCCACAGCGGTGTCATTCACCACTTTCAGGAAAGGCACCACGCCCTGACTTTTGCCGTTCGTACCCTTGATGTGAGCACCCATCGCACGCACCGGCGTCCAGTCATTACCCAACCCCCCCGCCCATTTTGAAAGCAGGGCATTATCGCGGATCGCACCGTAGATCTGCCCCAGATCGTCGCCTACGGTAGTCAGGTAACAGGATGAGAGCTGAGAATGGCGGGTACCGCTATTAAACAGGGTAGGAGTAGACGACATGTAATCGAAGGAGGAGAGCAGGTTATAAAACTCTATTGCCCGGCTATCCGGGTCGTCTTCCCGTAACGCAAGCCCCATGGCAACCCGCATGAAAAATACCTGAGGCAATTCCAGACGGGCACCTTTCCAGTGCAAAAAATAGCGATCATAAAGCGTCTGTAGGCCAAGAAAGCCAAATTGCAGATCGCGCTCCGGCTTAATGGCCGCCCCCAGCCGCTCCAGATTGAAACCCGCCAGGGCCTCATCCAGTAATTCGTACTGAATGCCCGCTGCGATAAACGCTGAAAACGCCTGCGGATAACTCTCTGCCAGCGATAAATTTTGCGGCAAATCCAGAGCAGTGGCATTTTCCAGATGCAACTGCGCCAGTAGAAGCCTGGCGGTAACAGCGCTGTAGTTTGGTTCCCGCTCTATGCGGCTGCGGGCAGTCATTACCAAGGCAGAAAGCACGTCTTTTTCCGCAATGCCGTCATAAAGATTGGTCAGCGCTTCGGCAACCAGGGCTTCAGAATCAATGCCATCCAGGCCGGTAGCGGCCCGCTCTGCCTGCAGTTTCATCAGGCCCAGATCAAGAGGGGCAATGTCCCCACTGGTCTTTTTTATCGTCAGATGGGGATGCGCTTCTACCGGTGTGTGCCGTGCCCGCTCACGAGCACGCTCTTCCCTGTAAAGTACATAAGCCCTGGCCACTTTCTGCTCTTCTGCCCGCATCAGGGCGAGTTCTACCTGATCCTGAATGTCTTCAATGTGTACCTTGCCACCGGCTTCCAGCCGCCGGTTAATGGCCTGAACAACCTGTTTTGTAATCCGCTGAACAGCATCGTTAATCCGGGCAGAGCCCGCGGCGCTGTCACCTTCCACCGCCAGAAAGGCTTTGGTTACGGCCACAGTAATCTTGGACGGGTTGAAACCAACCAGCGTACCGTTACGTTTGATGACCTGAAGAGTTTGGATATTGGTGTGAGATTCTGGCCGGTGTTCGGCCAAAGCAGAGGCAGACATGTTGTGTTCTCCAGAATAC
>DATJDA010000075.1:0-29861 GCA_035497695.1 Marinobacter sp.
ATGTGTCTCGATCACTTGGAATCGGGTACCGGTTCAGGGAGCGTGCTGCACTTAATGCCGAGTTATCAAAGGCGGCATTCCCACTACCACTGATCAGCTTTACGCCCGCCAGTTCACCGGTTGGCAGCAAGGTAATTTGCAAACGTGCCTCCATCTCTTCAGTTGCCGAAGAAGGAATGTACCAGGCCTGCTTCAGGCGCTCCCGAATCAATGCCTGATACTTTTCGCTCTCTGTCATCATCTGAGCGTCCCGGGCGCGCGCTGCCGCGGCTTGTGCCTGCTTCTGGGCTTCGGCTTTTTCTGCCTGTGCGGCCTGGTCTGCCGTTGCTTTCAGATGTTGCTCCCTCAGTTTCCGCTCGGCCTCTTGGCGCTTACGCTCAGCGGCTTCTTTCTGCTTCTGGCGCTCAGCTTCTTCCTGCCGCTTCTGTTCCTCTTGCTTTTTCTGCTCTTCAATCCGTCGTTTTTCTTCTTCAGCTTTTCGCTTCGCTTCGGCCTGCTTCTGCTTTTCTGCCTCAGCGTCCTTGCGTTGCTTTGCCTTGGCTTCCGCCTCCGCCTTTATCCGGGCAGCTTCCTTAATTTTCGCCTGCTCTTCCCGCTTCTGTTTCTCAGCTTGTTCGCGCTTTTGTTCCAGCGCTTTGGTTTTACGTTCGGCGTCTTCCCGGGCTTTCTGCTCTGCGAGCTTGCGAGCCTGTTCTTCAGCTTTTCGCAGTTCATCACGATCGGGCTGGTCGTCTGGCTCCACAATTGGGCTTGGCTTGGGTTGTGGGGTGATCAATCGTGCCGAGATACTCCGCGGCGGCGGGTCGTGTTTCGGATTTGTCCAGGACCAGCCAGTTACTGCAATCCCAATGATCGCGAGGTGCAATACCATCGATAACGCCACCGGTGATTTCCATGGTGGTACGCCGTTACTGGTTATTTCCCGCTCATGACCTGTCACAACAACCTTACCCGCACCAGGTTCACTTTCTGTCCGTAGGCGATTCGGTGATCAGGCCTATACTGCCAGCACCTGCGCTCTGTAACTCTGCCATCAGCCGAACGACGGTTCCGTACTCAACATGCTCGTCGCCACGCACAAGTATTTCACTGTTTGTCCGCTGCGCCAGAATTTTGCTGACATGCCCGCGCAACTCACCGAGAGGCATGGGATCACTACCCTTATCGCCAACTTCAACGTAATAGGCGCCATTGGCATCAACGGATACAACTATGGATTCCACATCTTTGTCTGGCTGAATCGGGTCTGCGGTGGTTTCCGGCAGATCGACCTTAACGCCCTGAGTCATCATGGGCGCCGTAACCATGAATATAACCAGCAACACAAGCATAACGTCGATATAAGGCACAACGTTCATTTCGGACATTGGCTTGCGCCGGTTTTCGGGCATCATGCCCATCCCTTTCATCGCGCCTCTCATTGCATTACGCCCCGCTCTTGTCACTGTTGTGAACGCGCCGGTGCAGAATACTGGAGAACTCCTCGGCAAAGGTTTCGTAGTTTTTCAACAAGGTATCAGAGACTGTTGAGAACCGGTTGTAGGCAATTACAGCGGGAATAGCGGCAAATAACCCCATTGCCGTAGCAATCAGCGCTTCAGAAATACCCGGCGCTACGGTGGCCAGTGTGGCCTGCTGAACCTGCGCCAGGCCACGAAATGAGTTCATGATGCCCCAAACGGTACCAAACAGACCTACGTAAGGGCTGGTTGAGCCCACGGTTGCCAAAAATGGCAAGCTTGCTTCCAGCCGCTCCTGTTCACGTGAAAATGCGACTCTCATAGCTCGCTGGGTTCCCTCCATCACGGCATCCGCATCATGACTTTGCTGCCGAAGGCGGGAAAATTCCCGGAATCCGGCACGAAATACCGATTCCATTCCCGAAAAAGGGGTCGGATCCGCATTTACTTCCCGGTACAACTGCCCCAGATCCATACCGGACCAGAACCGCTCTTCAAACACCAACTGCGCTTGTTTGGCCTTGCGAAACACCTGAATACGCTGAAAAATCAGTGCCCAGGACATAACAGATGCCAACGCAAGTAACAGCATGACCAGCTGCACCAGAACACCAGCATTGAAAATGAGATACCAGACTGAGACTTCTGCTTGCACCTTTTACTCCTGGTTTGTTCTGTTGACCGCCGTTTTGGCGGCCTGAGCGTTGTTTATGGTTTTTTCCAGTATATCCAGCATATTTCCCGGCAAGCGCCTTGGCCGCCCTGTATCCAATACAATGCAGGCCACCCGTACATCTGCCTCACACAATAACTGCCTGTCAGATGCTCTAAGCACTCGCTGACGAAAATTCATCCATACCCGGCCGGAAGCCGTTGGCTCTGCCGTTACGACCAACTGATCATCCAGTCGCGCCGGAACAACATAGTGAATGGTTAGCTTCTGAACCACATAACTGATGTTATCTGCCAGCCCTGCCCGCAAACCAACTCCGCAACTTCGAACCCATTCGGTACGGGCGCGCTCCATATAATGAAGATATTTAGCGTGAAAAACGATGCCGCCGGCATCTGTATCTTCAATATATACCCGGATGGGGTGCTCAAAACCTGTGCTCTGTTCAGCCAAACAGATCATCTCCCTTGCCAGACTTCGGTGGAGTGATTCCAAAATGCTGATAAGCACTGGCGGTAACCATTCTGCCCCGCGGCGTCCGCATCATATAACCCTGCTGAATCAGGAAGGGTTCAAGAACATCTTCAATGGTGCCACGCTCTTCACTAATGGCTGCCGCCAGACTTTCGACGCCAACCGGCCCGCCATCGAATTTTTCAATCATGGCAAGTAGCAACCGGCGATCCATGTGGTCAAACCCCTGGTTATCCACCTTGAGCATATTCAGCGCTTTATCGGCTATATCATTACTGATATGACCATCTGAGCGAACCTCAGCGAAATCCCGTACACGGCGCAATAAACGGTTGGCAATTCGCGGGGTACCCCGCGAACGACGAGCAATTTCAAGCGCGCCCTTTTCATCAATATTGACCGACGACAGCCGGGCAGAGCGCAGAATAATACTGGTAAGGTCTTCAGTGTTATAGAACTCGAGCCGCTGAACGATGCCGAACCGATCCCGTAGTGGCGAAGTAAGCAAACCGGCACGGGTAGTTGCACCCACTAGGGTAAACGGGGGTAAATCCAGCTTGATTGAGCGGGCTGCCGGGCCTTCACCAATCATGATATCGAGCTGATAATCTTCCATTGCCGGATAAAGTATTTCTTCCACGGTGGCACTGAGACGGTGAATCTCATCAATAAAAAGTACATCGCCCGCCTCCAGATTGGTCAGCATTGCAGCGACATCACCAGCCTTTTCAAGAATCGGCCCGGAGGTGGTTTTGATTGATACCCCCATCTCGTTCGCAATAATGTTGGCCAAGGTGGTTTTACCAAGGCCCGGAGGGCCGAAGATCAGCACATGATCCAGCGCTTCCTGGCGACCACGAGCAGCAGAGATGAAAATATCCATCTGCTCACGAACTGCAGGCTGGCCAACATACTCTGCCAACAGAGTTGGACGAATGGCCCGATCCTGCACTTCTTCATATTCACCGGGCCCGGCTGATATCAGTCGGTCGGATTCAATCATGGCGTCATCCGTTCTGAGGAAATCAATTTTGTGCCTGTGTGCTGGTATTGGTTCACATGTCGCCCAATTGTACGAATGGCTTCAACGGTGTCACGTTACGCTCTATACAGGTTGGCTACTACCCCGGCGACACATTAACTCGATGTTATCTGGCTGGAATCATATTACGCAGCGCCAGGCGAATCAGAGCTTCACTGGACATGTCTGCGTCGGCAATCTTGCTGATCGCCCTGGCAGCTTCCTGAGGCTTGTAGCCGAGGGTTATAAGTGCCGCTTCGGCTTCTTCGCGCGGGCCGCTTGCGCGAACATCCTGAGCCACCAACTGTCCGAACTGAGCTTCCAGCTGACCAATCCTGTCTGTCATCTCTATGAGCAAGCGCTCGGCCGTTTTTTTGCCGACACCCGGAAGTTTCATCAGTGCATTTATATCACGGGCTTCAATACAGCGAATAAACTGCCGGGCATCTAATCCGGACAAAATACCGGCAGCGAGCTTGGGGCCAATGCCATTAACTCTGATCAATAATCGAAACAGATCGCGGTCCATGCGCTCGGCAAAGCCAAACAGGCTCTGGGCGTCTTCACGGACGGCAAAGTGGGTGTGTAATATAACTTCCTGGCCGGGCTCTGGAAGGTGAAAGAACGTGGTGTAAGGAATATCAACTTCATAACCCAACCCGGAGCACTCTATCAGCACCTGAGCTGGCGCTTTCTCTACGAGAATTCCTCGGATACGACCTATCAAGGGGATCTCCTATTGCTCATCAGAGCAGGTCATTATTGTCTTATACGCCCGTTACGAACCTTACCGCCAACGCCGGCAACCCGCAGAAGACTCTGGCTCATATGGGCGTGACACAGGGCAATGGCCAAAGCGTCTGCTGCATCGGCCTGAGGTTTTCGGGACAGAGAGAGCAGCACCTGTACCATGTGTTGAACCTGGGATTTGTCTGCTCCGCCCTTGCCCACGACAGCTTGTTTCACCTGTCGCGCAGAATATTCGTGAACAGCCAGGCCGCTGGTCGCTGCACTGACAATTGCAGCACCACGCGCCTGACCAAGTTTTAACGCAGAGTCTGGATTTCTGGCCATAAAAACCTGCTCAATAGCAAACTCTTCAGGGCGATATTGGCTTATGAGGGTTACCAGGCTTTGGAAAATGATTTTCAGCCGCTCAGCCATAGGTTTTTCACCTACGCGGACGCAGCCGCTGTCAATGTACTCGATGATTCTGCCTTCGGCCCGGATAATGCCGTAACCGGTGATTCGCGAACCAGGGTCTACTCCCAGAATAATCGCCACATTGCTGCCTCTGTCGCGTCAGAGCGACTCCATGATTTCACTGGAGATATCCGCGTTGTGATACACACTCTGAACATCATCCAGATCTTCCAGGGTATCAATCAGTTTCAGTGCGGTTTCTGCCCCATCACGATCCAGCTCTGCAAGTGTTGATGGAACCATTGTTACTTCTGCGTTATCGGGTGTCAGCCCTGCCTCGACCAGTGATTTCTTAATATCAAGAAACTGTTCCGGTGTGGTTACAATCTCGAAAGATCCATCATCTTGCTCTGCCAGATCTTCCGCGCCCACATTCAGGGCTGCCTCCAGCAGCTTTTCTCCATCTGCCTCAGGGCCGTAGCTGATGATCCCCTGTTTACTGAATAAATAGGCTACTGAACCATCTGTACCAAGGTTGCCCCCGGCCTTACTGAAGGCGTGGCGCACCTCTGCTACGGTACGGTTTCGATTGTCGGTCATTGCCTCAATCAGGACAGCTACACCGCCGGGGCCGTACCCCTCGTAAGTCAGTTCTTCATAGTTGCTGTCATCACTACCACCGACACCGCGCTCTATAGCCCGCTCCATGGTGTCTTTTTTCATGTTGGCGGTCAGCGCTTTGTCGATAACGGTGCGTAGTCGCGGATTATCTTCCGGGTCGCCACCGCCTTGTCGGGCAGCTACCGTCAGCTCCCGAATGATTTTGGTGAAAATTTTTCCCCGCCGGGCATCCTGCGCGGCCTTACGGTGTTTGATGTTGGCCCACTTACTGTGACCAGCCATAAAACTTTCTCCATCAGTATCCGGAGGCCGGAGCCTGGCCCCCGGTTTTCAGACTTTACTCGCTCTTCTGCTCCTGGCTTTCCTGTATGTTGCCGTCTGCATCCCTTTTGGCCGGCTTGCGCAGACGAATGTGCAGTTCACGCAATTGCTTTTCATCCACCTGGCCCGGTGCCTGAGTCATCAGACAAGTCGCGCTCTGGGTTTTCGGGAAGGCAATCACCTCCCGAATGGATGTTGATCCGGTCATCAGCATGATCAGACGATCCAGACCAAACGCCAGACCACCATGGGGCGGGCACCCGAATTTCAGGGCATCCAGCAAGAAGCCAAACTTGGCACGGGCTTCGTCGTCGTCAATACCGAGTATGCGGAATACAGTTTCTTGCATTTTTCCATCATGGATACGAATTGACCCGCCACCAAGTTCGGTACCATTCAATACCATATCATAGGCGCGGGACAGAGCTGTTGCCGGGCTCTTCACCAGCTCCTCCGGGCTGCATGAGGGCGCGGTAAACGGATGGTGAATTGCGGTCAGGCTACCATCTGGAAGCTCTTCGAACATCGGAAAATCCACAACCCACATAGGCGCCCACTCACAGGTAAGCATCTTCAGGTCATGGCCAATCTTTATGCGCAGCGCACCCAGCGCCTCATTAACCACTGAGGTCTTATCGGCTCCGAAGAAGACAATGTCGCCATCTTCAACACTCAGGCGGTCCATGATTGTCTGCGTTACTTCATCGCCCAGGAATTTGATAATTGGCGACTGCAGGCCTTCAATTCCTTTCGAAAGGTCGTTCACTTTGATATAGGCAAGGCCTCTGGCACCGTAAATGCCTACAAACTTGGTGTAGTCATCAATCTGCTTGCGGCTGAGCTCTCCACCTTTCGGTACCCGCAGTGCCGCTACGCGGCCTTTCGGGTCTTTCGCAGGGCCAGCGAATACCTTGAAATCAACACCTTCAACCAGATCGCCCACATCAACCAGTTCAAGCGGGATGCGCAGATCCGGCTTGTCACTGCCGAAACGCTGCATGGCTTCGGAATAAGGCATGCGTGGAAAAGCCGGTAGCTCGACACTCAATACGTCTTTGAACAGCGACCGGATCATATCTTCGTTCAGATCCATCAGGAACTGTTCGTTAATAAACGATGCTTCCATATCGATCTGGGTGAATTCCGGCTGGCGATCTGCCCGTAAATCTTCATCCCGGAAACACTTGGCAATCTGATAATAGCGATCAACACCGGCAACCATCAGCATTTGTTTGAACAACTGTGGAGATTGCGGCAGCGCAAAGAAAGAGCCTTCCTGAGTACGGCTGGGCACCAGGTAATCGCGGGCTCCTTCCGGAGTTGCACGGGTCAGAATGGGTGTTTCCACATCCATAAAGCCATTGCCATCCAGATAGTTACGAATATAACTGGTAACACGGGACCGGAAGCGCAGCCGATTGATCATTTCCGGGCGACGAAGATCTATAAAGCGATAACGCAGGCGCACATCTTCGCCCACATCTACATGATCATCCAGCGGAAACGGCGGTGTGGCTGCGGCGTTCAGAATCTTCATATCTTTGGCCAGCAGCTCAACCTGACCGGTTGGCATATTGCTGTTTTCAGTGCCTGCCGGGCGTCGACGCACCTGGCCAGTGACAGTGATAACAAACTCGCTGCGGACTTTCTCAGCCAGAGCAAAGCTTTCAGCGGTATCGGGATCTACCACCACCTGAGATATGCCATCCCGATCCCGCAGATCGAGAAAAATAACACCACCATGGTCGCGGCGGCGGTGTACCCATCCGCAAAGAGTGACTTCCTGATCAATGTGAGATTCGTTGATCCCACCGCAATAGTGACTGCGCATACCGGTTCCCGTTAGTTCTGGTGGTCGTTCTGGTGTTAGCTCTCTCGAGCCGGATAAGAGTTCTAAAGGCCGCTGGAACTTCGTTGCGACCATACTGGAAAAGCCGCCTATTATAAACACAATGCTGCGGAAAATCAGGCGGGATTCAGGATGAATGCAGGGGTGTGATGACTAAGGGGGAACAGGCCGTTAGAATGTACAGTTCACGCAGTAGATGGAGCCATATTTTGTCGACCAGAGCCGAGCAAAAACTCCGAACCCGCCGGGCCCTGATGGACTCTGCCCTGGCTCAGCTCAGCGCAGACAGGGGATTTGGCAGCCTGAGTCTTCGGGAAGTCGCCCGGGAAGCCGGCATAGCGCCCACCTCATTTTACCGGCATTTCTCTGAGCTTGATGAGCTCGGGCTGGCCTTGGTAGATGAAGGCGGCGTTGCCCTGCGGCAGTTAATGCGGCAAGCTCGCAAACGCATCGCTCGCGCTGGAGATGGCAGTGCCATTGCCACGTCTGTAGACACCTTTATGGAATATCTCGGCAATAATGCCAACCTGTTCCGGCTTATGCTCAGGGAACGAACCGGCGTGTCCAAACCTTTCCGAACCGCCGTTAAGGCAGAAATTGATCACTTCGTAACCGAGCTTATCGACGATTTACGCAGATTTGCCGATGAGCAGCGCAAACCCCTCGCTGATCCCCGCCTGGTTGCTGAAGCCATGGTAACCCTGGTGTTTAACCAGGGTGCGGAAGCACTGGATGCGACACCAAGCGAGCAGGAAGAGTTAAAGGTGAAGCTGAAAACCGAGTTGCGAATGATTCTGGTTGGCTCACAAACACTGGCAAGACTTCAGCGCCGAAGCTGACGTCAGCCCCGGTAAGAGTTCCGGCAACTACGCCAGTTGTGACAAAACCGGCGCAAGCAAGCGCCGGATATTAATGATTTCTTCGCCTGAATATGGCACCGGTGCCTGCCTGCCCCAGACAGGCCCCGGCCAGGCGGGATCCCCGACCACGCGAACAATATGATGCAAATGAAGTTGCGGCACCATATTACCGAGGGCTGCAACGTTCATTTTGTCGCCTGAGAACAGCGTCATCATGTGGCGGCTCAGAGTAGACGACTCTGTCATCAAACGCTGCTGCTGACTTTCCGTTAGTTCATAAATCTCCCGAATGCCGGCTAACGCCGGCACCAGAATAATCCAGGGCCAGGTGCGCTCGTTCATCAGCCGTATTTCACAAAGCTGGCCGCGACCCAGTTCTATGGTATCTGCCGCCAGCCGCTCATGTAGCTGATAGCTGTGATTCTGACTCATGGCTGCCCTCGGGAAATCTTTGCCAACAACTCAACTACTCAGACATCGCTTACGCAACATTAAACTGATTTTTGCCACGGCCAATTGCGTAATAAGCCAAGCCATAACGTTTCAGCATGTCCGGCTCGTACAGGTTGCGACCATCAAAGATAACCGGCTCTTTCAGTGCAGAAGCAATCAGCTCGAAATCGGGCGAACGAAACTCTTTCCACTCCGTGCAGATAGCCAAAGCATCCGCCCCTTTCAAGGCCTGCTCTTTGGTACCACACAGAGTTAATTCTTTCCGTTCACTATAAATACGCTGGGCTTCGTTCATGGCCTCCGGGTCGAAAGCCTGGACAACGGCCCCCGCCTTCCACAAGTCTTCCATCAAGGTGCGCGATGATGCTTCACGCATATCATCCGTATTTGGCTTAAATGCAAGCCCCCAAAGGGCAATAACCTTACCGTTCAGATTGCCACCGAAGTGATGGCTGATCTTGTCAAACAGTACGTGCTTCTGGGCATAGTTCACGGCTTCAACTGCATTAAGCAGGCGGGCATCATAATCATGATCGCGCGCTGTCCGGGCCAGTGCCTGGACGTCTTTGGGAAAGCATGAACCGCCGTAGCCGCAGCCCGGGTAGATAAAGTGATAGCCAATGCGAGGGTCTGAACCCATACCACGACGTACGGCTTCAATATCTGCCCCCAGGCGCTCCGACAGATTAGCGATTTCATTCATAAAGCTGATTTTAGTAGCCAGCATGGAGTTAGCCGCGTACTTGGTAAGTTCGGCGGATCGGATATCCATAAAAATCATCCGGTCATGAGACCGGTTGAACGGATAATAAACTTCCCGAAGAAGCTCAGAGGCTTTGTCGCTGTCCGTGCCAATAATGATACGGTCCGGCTTCATGAAATCATCAATAGCAGCGCCTTCTTTCAGAAATTCGGGGTTAGAAACCACATCGAATTCCAGATCAAGGCCGCGACTGTCTAACTGCGCGCGGATGGCTGCCTTTACTCTATCGCCGGTGCCTACGGGAACTGTCGATTTATCGACAATAACCTTGTATTCATCCATATACTGGCCAATAGATTTGGCAACGGCCGTAACGTACTGCATATCTGCAGAGCCATCTTCATCAGGAGGCGTACCCACAGCTATAAACTGGAGCACGCCGTGTTTTACTGCTTCCTTAGTATCGGTTGTAAATGATAACCGCCCTGCTTCTACGGTACTCCGCACAATGCTTTCCAGGCCGGGCTCAAAAATAGGAATCTGGCCATTTTTCAGTTTCTCAATTTTTGCCTGGTCAACATCCATGCAAAGTACGTGGTGGCCTACATCCGCCAGACAAGCGCCTGTCACCAGGCCCACATAGCCAGTACCAAAAATCGTTATATTCATTCGTTAAGTCTCAAGTGTGCGTAAATAGTTAAAGCGAGGTTCAAAGATTATTGGCAGATTTCTTTTTCTGCCAGATTGCTTCCCAAGCCAGGGCTGTACCGACAATTGTGTTCAGATCATCAAAGTCCGGTTTCCAGCCAAGCGTCTCTTTAATGCGGGTATTGTCTGCCATCAACGCAGCCGGATCACCAGCCCGGCGACCAGTCTCGGTGACCGGAAAATCGACACCGGATTGCTGCTTGACGACATCAATCACTTCCTGAACGGTGAAGCCCCGGCCGTAGCCGCAGTTCAGTATTCTGGACTCACCGCCACCTGCCATATAATTGAGCGCCATTACGTGCGCCTTGGCCAGATCTTCCACATGGATGTAGTCACGGATACAGGTGCCATCACGGGTTTCATAATCTGTTCCGAACACACTCATGCCATCACGTTGCCCGGTAACACATTCACAGGCTACTTTGATCAGATGCGTGGCTTCAGGAGTTGCCTGCCCCAACACACCATCGGGATTGGCGCCCGCCACATTAAAGTAGCGTAAAATCACATAGTTGAGATTAGTAGCCGCAGCGAGATCGGTGATCATCCGTTCGCTCATCATTTTGGATGCACCGTAGGGATTGATAGGTTCCAGCGGAAGATCTTCTGTTAGTACCGTTTGCTCAGGCATGCCATACACGGCTGCGGTGGATGAAAACACCATATATGGAACCTGATGTTTCTCAATGGCCTGAAGAAGATTAAGCGTGTTACGGGTATTGTTGCCATAATATTTCAGGGGGTTGGCAACAGACTCCGGAACGACAATATTGGCTGCAAAATGGAGAACGGCTTCGAATTTATAATTTGTAAAGAGTGCGTCGAGGGCGGCGCAATCCTCAAGATCCCCTACAACCAGTTCACCTGAGGTAACTGCCCACCGATAACCGGTTGAAAGGTTGTCAAATACCACAACATCATGCCCTGCCTGCCCGAGCTGACGTACCACATGACTACCAATATATCCGGCTCCACCGGTAACGAGGACTTTCATAGCCGACTACAACTCCTTCCCTGAAGATTGATTGCGCTGACGCCGGATTTCTTCTCGTCGCCTGCGGAAAAATTCACTTATTATCTGGCTGCACTGGTCCTGAAGAACACCAGAAGTAACAGCCACCTGCCAATTAAGATGGGGCTCATCCAGTGCACGCTTCACTGACTCCACTACACCAGCTTTCGGCCCTGCCGCACCATACACCAGACGGCTGATACGGCTATGCACAATAGCCCCCAGACACATGGTACAAGGCTCTAGTGTGACGTACAGTGTGGCGCCAGACAAACGATAATTCCCAACACGTGCGGCAGCATCTCGCAGAGCGCGCATTTCCGCATGCGCAGTCGGGTCACAACCGCTGATGGGCGCGTTAAACCCAGTGCCAATTTCTTTACCGGAACGCACGACGACCGCGCCAATAGGAACCTCCCCCATATTTGTAGCCTGCGCAGCAAGCTCTAAAGCCCGGGCCATCCAGTATTCATCATTCTTTTCAATGTCCGGCATAGGATAACTCAGCAAAGGTAATGCCGGCCATCAGGAGCATCGCCTGTTCACTAAAGGTTGGGATTGTATCACTGTCTGGCGGCGTCATCCTGCTCAATCACCAAAGACATAATTTCGGCGCCAAGACCAAGATCGGGAACAACACCAAAATGCCGTTTCCGCAACTTCCCCAAGCGGTCAAACAACACCAGTGTCGGCGTGCCTTCAAGCCCCCATGCAGCCATGGTGCGGGGTATTGGCCCGGAACCGGGAGCATCAACAGCCACCGGAAACCTGATACGAAACTCGTGCAGGAACGCACGCAGGCTGACCGGGGTCATTGCTTCGTGGTGCTCGAAAACCGAATGCAGGCCGATGACCGCGACATCCTGTTGGGTAAAGGTTTGAGAAATGCGCTGAGCCTGAGGCAGCCCGTGACTGATACAGCCCGGGCAAAGCATTTGGAACACCTCAACTACCAGCACCCGGCCGTGAAAATCCGCAAGTTCAAAAGACTTGTCGGTGTTCAGCCACTCACTGACATAGAGCTCGGACGCCACTGCCGCTTCTCCTCTTTCAGGATGTCATGTCTACCGGGTTCCGCTGCAAACCAGCGCGTCAAGGCGCTCTAAAATGCTTCCTTCACTATCCTCTCCTCTGGCACCTTGAGAGCGGCAAGCTGTTTACCAACGGCATCCATCATTGGTGGTGGCGCACAAACATAAAAATAGGATTCCAGTGCAGCGCCACTGTTTTTAATAAATTCCTCTGACACCAATCCATTAGCGTATTGATCGGTTTTTTCATCGGACAATATATTAATGAACTTGTCACCCAGAATGCTCTGAAGCTCGTCACGCAGAATGATATCTGCAACTGTTTTATTGGCAAAAATCAAACGATTATTACCAAGTGCATTTTTTGCTTTCAAATCCCGGAAGATCGCGATGAACGGTGTAATCCCGGCGCCACCAGCAATAAATGTTCCTTCACCTTTATAGCGAATTGCCCCAAAAATATCGTTAACAATCAGACTATCACCGGCTTTCAAAGTAAGCAGTTCGTTAGTAACGCCCTTATGAGCGGGATAGGTCTTTATTGCAAATTCCAGATAGTCTTCCTGAGGCGTGCAGGTGAACGTGAATGGGCGGCCCTTCTTTTCCCAGCCGGCTTTATCAATGAAAATCTCAGTCGCCTGGCCCGGCTTGAAGTCCGCCCCTGTCGGCTTGTCGGTCACAATACCAAGCACATCGTGTGTCAGATGCTTAATTGTGCGTATTTTTACCCGTTCGTTTTTCATTATTAATGGCCCTTTTTATTCTTCAGCAATGCGTTGTAGCGTTCTTTATAGCCAGGTTTATTTTTTGCTCGCGTGCTTGTTCATTTCATCGATTGCCAGGGTGGAGTGAGCATAAGCACCACCTGCGCGCATTTCTGTAGCAACCCAGATAGCCTCCATTATTTCTTCTTCTGTTGCCCCTTTACGAAGAGCCGCAGGCGTGTGGCCGCGGATGCAGTACGGGCATTGAGTAACATGAGCCACGGCTACTGCAATCAACTGCTTGGTTTTCTCATCCAGTGCCCCTGCCTTAAACACGGTTTTACTGAAATTCTGCCATGCAGCCATGCTCTCGGGGGCGAGGCTGGTTCTTTTATCTGCAAGATCACGGGTTACTTTTGGGTACAGATCAGGACTTGTCATCATGTTCTCCTTTACGATTAGCGAGGTGTCGCTGCTCAGGGAGTTCGAAGCAGGAAATACGTGTATTATCCGAGTAAATACCCATTAACCACTTCCGTCAACGCACCGGATAGACGTAGGCCAAGTTGTGAATAGCACGATTTGACCTGTCGGAAGGCCGGAATACGGCAGCAGTGTTGCTGGCGGGCAAAATTTTTGTGAATGGCTCCGATTCAGTCAGTGAGGGCAACATGGTATGACTCAGCCGCCAGGGCGCCGGCGTTAAGCCGAACGACTCACAGAATCGTTTTAGTGTTGTTGCTCAGTGGCGAGCCAGTTAAAGAGCCTGTCGTGGGTCACGACTCTCTTGAAATGAACACCAAGGAAGAAATTTTCAGGCTTTCGACGACCTGCAGCGCGGCCAATTCGGACGCCTGTAAAAGCCGGAGCCGGTTTACGGCTCCTATTGGTTGGCCATCAGGCCGGCAACAATAACTTGCCTGCCTGGAGGTGAGTTACTCCCACTCAATCGTTGCAGGTGGTTTGGATGAAATATCGTAAGTGACCCGAGACACCCCTGAGATCTCATTAATAATCCGGTTGGAAGTGGTTTCTAATAGTTCGTATGGCAGGTGCGCCCAACGGGCTGTCATAAAGTCGACCGTTTCGACTGCTCGCAGGGCGATCACATATTCATACCGGCGGGCATCGCCAACCACCCCTACAGATTTGACCGGTAAAAATACGGCAAAGGCCTGGCTGGTTTTGTGATAGAAATCTGCCCGCTGCAATTCTTCCAGAAAAATAGCGTCAGCACGGCGCAGAATCTCTGCATACTCTTTTTTCACTTCGCCCAGAATACGTACACCCAGGCCAGGCCCCGGGAATGGGTGACGATAGACCATGTCATAGGGAAGTCCCAGCTCAAGACCTATCCTGCGAACCTCATCTTTGAACAATTCTCGCAGCGGCTCGACGAGTTTCAGCTTCATGGTTGCGGGCAGGCCGCCGACATTGTGATGAGATTTGATTACATGTGCTTTGCCGGTTTTGGCCGCCGCCGACTCAATGACATCCGGATATATGGTGCCCTGCGCCAGCCAGTTTACATTTTCGATTGAGGTGGCTGCCTCATCAAATACGTCGATAAATGTGTTGCCAATAATTTTTCGCTTCTGCTCAGGATCGTTAACACCCTTAAGCTTGGACAGAAACAGTTCTTCAGAATTGGCGCGAATAACCTTAACGCCCATATTGCTGGCGAACATGTCCATCACCTGATCACCTTCGTTCAGGCGAAGCAAACCGTTATCAACAAACACACAAGTCAGTTTGTCACCAATTGCCTTGTGGAGAAGCGCCGCCGTGACAGACGAATCTACGCCACCGGAAAGGCCCAGAAGAACTTTGTCATCGCCAACCTGTTCGCGAATTTGACGAACGGCATCGTCTACAATTTTAGCCGGCGTCCAGAGTGCCTCACACTTACAGATATCCATAACAAAACGCTGAAGAATGCGCTTGCCCTGGAGCGTGTGTGTTACTTCCGGATGGAACTGCACACCGTAAAGGTTGCGACTGGTATCCTGCATGGCTGCAATGGGCGCACTCTCTGTAGACGCAAGAAGCTCAAAGCCCTCTGGCATTACGGCTACTTTGTCGCCATGGCTCATCCAGACATCCAGCAGGGAGTCGCCTGTTGTATTGAGGTGGTCGGTAATATCACGCAGCAGAGGGCTGTCTACCCGCACTCTCACCTGAGCATAGCCAAACTCGCGCTTATCAGAGCTGGCTACACGGCCACCAAGCTGTTCGGCCATGGTCTGCATGCCATAGCAGATGCCCAAGATCGGAAGGCCTCGTTCGAATAACCCTTCTGGTGCCCGTGGTCCACCCAGCTCGGTTACAGACTCCGGCCCGCCGGCAAGGATAACCCCCTTGGGACTGAACTCATCAAATTCTTTGTCGGTGATATCAAACGCTTTAATTTCACAGTAAACACCAATTTCCCGAACCCTGCGCGCAATGAGCTGCGTGTACTGGGAACCAAAATCGAGAATCAGAATACGATGGTCATGAATGTTCTGGGCCATGGGGTCCTCGGGTCAAAAACAGGCAGCGTGGCCCGGAGAGCGGGCCACGTTCGGATAGAGTAAAGCTTAACTGATACGGTAGTTTGGTGCCTCTTTGGTGATTGTCACATCATGAACATGACTCTCGCGCATGCCGGCACTGGTGATACGGACAAACTCCGGCTTGGTGCGCATTTCACCTATATCGGCACTGCCGGTGTACCCCATAGCTGCACGTAAACCACCCACCAGTTGATGAATGATATTTCGCATCGGCCCCTTACAGGCGACACGACCTTCAATTCCTTCGGGCACCAGTTTTTCAATACCCTTGCTGGCATCCTGGAAATAACGGTCACTGGACCCCTGCCCCATGGCACCAAGCGAGCCCATGCCCCGGTATGCCTTGTAACTGCGCCCCTGAAACAGCTCTATTTCACCGGGTGCCTCATCGGTACCCGCCAGCAGGCTGCCAATCATAACGCAGTGCGCGCCTGCCGCTATCGCCTTGGCAATATCACCGGAGAAGCGAATGCCGCCATCAGCAATCAGAGGCACGCCCCGCTCTTTCAATACATCAGCAACATTTGAAATAGCAGACACTTGCGGCACGCCGATTCCGGCAACAATACGGGTGGTGCAGATAGAACCCGGGCCTATGCCTACTTTCACGGCATCGGCACCGGCATCGGCAAGGGCAATAGCCGCGTCAGCAGTGGCAATATTGCCACCGATGACCTGAAGCCCAGGAAAATTCTTTTTGATCCAGCGCACGCGCTCAATAACGCCATGAGAGTGGCCGTGAGCAGTGTCTACCACGATGACATCCACACCCGCTTCAACCAGCGCATGAATGCGCGCTTCGGTATCACCCCCGGTGCTGACTGCGCCTCCTACCCGCAGGCGACCATGCTCATCTTTACAAGCGCGGGGATAATCCTTGGCCTTCTGGATATCCTTTACAGTGACAAGACCGCGCAGCTCAAAGTCGCCATTAACAACCAGAACTTTCTCAATCCGGTGCTTGTGCAGCAGGGCTTTAATTTCGGCAAGGCCGGCACCTTCCTTTACGGTCACCAGCTTTTCTTTCGGTGTCATGATGTCACGAACCGGGGTATCCATACGGCTTTCAAAGCGGATGTCACGGGCGGTAACGATACCCACCACCTGGTTACCGTCAACAACCGGCAAGCCAGAAATGCTGTTTGCAACAGTGATATCAACCAATTCACGAACCGTTGTGTCCGGGGTGACGGTTATCGGATCTTTGACAACACCACTTTCAAACTTTTTAACCTTACGAACAGCCGCCGCCTGTTGATCAACCGTCATATTCTTATGCATGATGCCAATGCCACCTTCCTGAGCCATGGCAATTGCCAGCTCGGCGTCAGTCACAGTGTCCATTGCCGCCGATACCAGTGGTATGTTCAGGAAAATCTTTTTGGTCAACTGGGTTCTGAGACTTACTTCGTGCGGAAGAACTTCAGAATATCCGGGGATCAGGAGTACATCATCAAATGTAAGGGCTTGTTCGGCAATTCGCAGCATTGGGATCCGCCTTTTGAACGTGCTAGGTTGGGAGTTTCTGTGCCGTACCCGCGGCGGTACGACAAAGCAAAATCCTTAATCGACCTATTATAAAGGCGCACCGGGGCACAGTAAACCAGGCTTTTTTAAAGGTGTTGTTGCATCTTTTTGAATTTTCGTTATTTTTACCCTTCTTCTTTTCGGCTATTGCGTATGACTAATTACGGAAAACCCCCAGAATCCGTATCATTTCAGGACACTCGACCAAGAGCACTCAGTGTCAGTGAGCTCAATCATCAGGCCAGGCACCTTCTGGAAACCAGCTTTATGCAGGTTTGGGTTGAGGGTGAACTGTCCGGATTTTCCCGCCCATCCTCCGGTCACTGGTACTTTTCACTGAAGGATCGCAACTGTCAGATTCGCTGCGCAATGTTCCGGGGCTTTAATCAGCATACTCGCACCTTGCCCAAAGAAGGCGATCTGGTACGCATTCGTGGCAAAGTGACACTCTATGAGAACCGGGGTGATTTCCAGATTATTGTTGAGCACATTGAACCCGCCGGGCTTGGTGAGTTGCAACAAGCGTTTGAAGAGCTTAAGCGCAAACTTCAGGCAGAAGGCCTGTTCGATGTCACAAAAAAACGACCGCTGCCAGCCATACCAAAACATATCGGCATAGTTACATCTCCAACCGGTGCTGCCGTACACGACATACTGACCGTTTTGGCCCGGCGCTGCCCCTCCATTCCGGTAACCCTGTACCCCACTGCAGTGCAGGGCAAAGCGGCAACGGCTGATATTGTGAGGGCAATTACGCTTGCTCAGGCTCACGGGGTCGCTGATCTCTTGATTATTGGCCGTGGCGGCGGATCACTCGAAGATTTGTGGTGCTTCAACGAGGAGGCCGTTGCACGAGCTATTGCCAACTCTACCATCCCTACCGTCAGTGCGGTTGGCCATGAAGTAGACGTTACCATTGCAGACTTTGTTGCGGATATGCGGGCACCTACGCCCTCTGCTGCCGCGGAAAATGTTTCACCTGATCAACAAGACTGGTACCGGCAACTCCGTGAACGTGAGTTTCGCCTTGCCAGTGCTGCCCGACAGATTTTGAAAAGACTGACAACCCAGCTCGGGCACCTGGGTGCCCGCCTGCGTGATCCAAGACGAGAATTGCTTGAAAAAACGCAACGAATGGATGACCTGGAACTCCGGCTTGGCAAAGCTCTTCGTCAGCGCCTGAATCAGGCCACTCTGCGCTCCGAGCATCTGAGCCAACGTCTTGCCATGCAATCCCCAGCCAGACAGCTGAGTCTCGGTAAAGACCGTTTACAACGCCTTGAAGAGAATCTGAATGCCATGATCCGGCAGATTCTTCGCCAGCGAAAAGAACGGTTTAATTACATTGCCCAGACGCTTCATCTGGTCAGCCCTCTTGCCACTCTGGGCCGGGGCTACGCCATTATTCGGGACAACAGCGGGAATATCATTCGTAACGCATCCGGTCTCCATTCCGGCGAGCAGATTCATGCCCGGGTGGCAGAAGGGCACATTACCGCGGAAGTGACCTCCGTCAATGAAACAGAAATCAGCCCAAAAATCGGCGGAAATTAAGCCAATGGTCTACTAGCCCCTCATTTCAAACGGCCTAAAGTTGTAGCTATATGGAGTTAAAAACAACAATGGCACAATGAGGTGGAACCTATGGATTACCAATCAGAGTTCCGGAGGTCAATTGATCACCCGCAAGAGTTCTGGCGCGATCAAGCCAGACATATAGACTGGATTGAGCCACCAGAAATCATCTGGCAGCCATTGGATAACGGCCACGGACAATGGTTTCCAGATGGCGTAATGAACAGCAGCGATGTGGCACTGGATGCCAACATTCGTGCTGGTCGGGGCAAACAAACGGCACTGATTTATGACTCCCCCGTTACCAACACCAGGCGTTCCTACACCTATAACGAGCTGACCGATACCGTCGCCCGCTTCGCAGGCGTTCTTAAAGGCCGGGGCGTTACCAAGGGCGACCGGGTTATCATTTATATGCCGATGATTCCCGAAGCTGCTATTGCCATGCTGGCCTGCGCCCGCCTGGGTGCAATTCACTCTGTTGTTTTTGGTGGCTTTGCCGCACAAGAACTGGCAATACGGCTAGATGGGGCCACACCAAAAGTAATCGTTACCGCCTCTTGTGGCGTTGAAATTACGAGAATAATTGAATACAAACCTTTGGTTAATAAAGCTATTGAGCTTGCCGCACACAAACCGGAGTCCTGCATCGTATACCAGCGCCCTCAAGCCAGGGCCGAGCTTGAGGATGGCCGGGATTATGACTGGGATACGCTGATGGCCGCAGCCCGACCGGCTGCCCCCGTACCGGTTAAATCAACAGACCCTCTGTATGTTCTTTATACCTCCGGTACCACCGGAAAACCCAAGGGTGTGGTTCGCGATAACGGTGGCCATGCCGTTGCTCTCAAGTACAGCATGAAACTGGTTTATGGCGCTAATCCAGGGGATGTTTACTGGGCAGCATCCGACGTTGGCTGGGTCGTTGGCCATAGTTATATTGTTTACGGCCCGCTATTCGCCGGTTGCACAACCATTCTCTATGAAGGCAAACCCGTTAAAACGCCCGATGCCGGTGCCTTCTGGCGCGTGATTCAGGATCACAAGGTGAACCTGCTGTTTACCGCTCCAACAGCGTTTCGGGCAGTACGTAAAGAAGATCCGGAAGCTGATCAGCTGTCGCGTTATGACATCAGTTCTCTTAAGCGGATCTTTCTGGCTGGTGAACGCCTGGACCCATCCACTTATGAATGGCTAAGGGAGCGTACAAATTTACCTGTTCTTGACCATTGGTGGCAGACTGAAACGGGCTGGTCAATTGTTTGTAACCCGGTAGGCATAGAAACCCTCAAGACCAAGCCAGGCTCGGCAACAATGCCCACACCCGGCTATAACGTTCAGGTTGTTGACCGCAATGGCGGCCAGCTTCCAGTTGGCGAACAGGGCCAGATTGCCATTAAATTACCCTTGCCTCCAGGCTGCCTGATGACAGTATGGGAAAATGATGAGCGCTTCCAAAAAAGCTATCTGGAGATGATTCCCGGTTTCTATAGCTCCGGCGATGGCGGCTATATTGATGATGATGGTTATATTTTCGTTATGGGTCGCACCGATGATGTCATCAATGTGGCAGGTCACCGTCTGTCAACCGGCATTATGGAAGAAGTCGTGGGCTCCCACCCTGCGGTTGCCGAGTGCTGTGTGGTTGGCGCCCGGGACGAACTTAAAGGCCAGGTTCCAATAGGCCTGGTGCTCATCAAAGACGGCGCAACCATCAATCACGACGAACTGGAAGACGAGTTGGTAGAGATGGTTCGTGACCGGATCGGTGCCGTTGCCAGCTTTCGCCGCGCCATTGTCGTGGAGCGTTTGCCCAAAACCCGCTCCGGGAAGATATTGCGCAGAATTATCCGGCAGATTGCGGATGGGGAGGAGTACAGTGTTCCCAGCACAATTGACGACCCCGCCATTCTGGAAGAAATCAGCCAGCAATTTCATGGCTGAGGCACTGTTTACGCAACCCCGGAGCTGCCAGTCAGCCGGCTCCGGTTTGTTTGCGCAATCAGCTTTACAAATCGTTGACGCACCCTAAAGTCGGTCTATACTGAAATTGCTGTGAAAAAACAGCAGTATTTTGTGAATGTGCTTAAACGTTCTGCCAAAGTGCTAGTCGTTGCCCCTTCCTCAGTACTCTCTGGATTTCTCAGCAGTGGTTCTAATGCCAAACATGAAGGTCCCGTGAGGGCAAATTTCAGGTAGACAGGAAAGATCAATGTCCGATATAAAAACCGGCCACGTAAAGTGGTTTAACGAGTCCAAAGGCTTTGGCTTCATTGCTCAGGATGGTGGTGCTGATGTGTTCGTTCACTACAGTGCAATCAGCGCAAGTGGTTTCCGCACACTCGCTGAAGGCCAGAAGGTACAATTCACAGTAACTCAGGGTCCGAAAGGCCCCCAGGCGGAAAACGTAACCCCGGTCTGAGGTTATCATTTCCGTCCTTTGCCCCTCACGGGCATAGGAAAACAAGCAGGCCGGCATTTATGCCGGCCTGCTTTGTTCAGACTCGCTCGTTCAGTTCAATGCCCCGGCATTTCAGGCATTAACGGCCTGTTTCTCAACCTCCTTCAATGGCATTTTAATTCCGACCACCTGAGCGACAGCAGAGAAAAGAGCCTGCAATGTAGCCGACGTGGTGTCCTCAGCAAGCGCAGCGGCACTGCAAGACTGGCCATTGGCTGTCAGGCGGATACACGCCAGAGCATTAGCGTTGGTACCTTCACTCAAAGCAAACTCATCATAGGCCTCAACGGCAATGGCTATACCAAATCTGCGAGTCAGCGCGTCGCACGCAGCCTCAACTGCGCCTGCGCCCCTGCCTTCCAGACGAACAGGCGCGCCACTATTGCCAATCGATACATCAGCGCGCACGCCTTCCTCATTACGCTGCAGGTCGTACGATCTCAACGCCCAGTCGTCATGAACCCTCAGATAACGATCTTCAAACAATTTGTGGATAGTCATTGAATCGATTTCACCGCCGTTGGTCTCTGCCTCTCGCTGAACGACCCGACTGAATTCGATTTGTAGCCATCTGGGTATACTGATGTGGTAATCACGCTCCAGTACATAAGCAACACCACCCTTGCCCGACTGGCTGTTAATGCGCACTACCTCTTCGTACCTGCGTCCGACATCAAACGGGTCTATGGGAAGGTAAGCTACGTTCCAGATGTCACCTTCGGTACGGCGGGCCAGACATTTACGGATGGCATCCTGGTGGCTGCCAGAAAATGCGGTGAAAACCAGCTCTCCCGCATAAGGATGACGCGGGTGGGTGGAAATCTCAGTGCATGCCTCAACAATTTCGGTAATTTCTGCCATGCCAGACATATCCACGGTCGGATCTATGCCCTGGGAGTACAGATTCATTGCCATTGTTACCAGATCCATATTGCCTGTACGCTCGCCATTACCCATCAGGGTGCCTTCAACCCGGTCTGCACCAGCAAGAACAGCCAATTCTGCCGCAGCAACCCCACAGCCCCTGTCGTTATGGGTGTGCACACTGATAACAATGTGCTCCCGGTGCCTGATGTGGTCACACACCCACTCAACCTGATCAGCAAATACGTTTGGCGTAGCCATTTCTACGGTCGCTGGCAGATTTACAATCATCGGCTGGCCCTGATCCGGCCGCCAGACTTCAGTAACTGCGTCAATAACGTCAACCGCAAAATCCAGCTCTGTCCCGGTAAAGCTTTCCGGAGAATACTGGAACGTCCATTCGGTTTCCGGATGGCGCGCAGCAAAGTCCCGGACCAGTCGAGCCCCGTTTACCGCAATATCCCGGATTCCGGCCCGGTCAAGCCCGAATACCTGCTCCCGCTGTACTGTAGAGGTGGAGTTATACACATGCACAATGGCTCT
The DNA here is from genome assembly GCA_035497695.1 of Marinobacter sp. Lineage (GTDB taxonomy): Bacteria > Pseudomonadota > Gammaproteobacteria > Pseudomonadales > Oleiphilaceae > Marinobacter. The sequence goes on from DATJDA010000075.1 coordinate 22,562, forward strand.
TTTTGCGCCAGCCAATGCTTCATAAGTACGCTCAATAAGTTCTGGGCGGGCTTGTGTTAACGCCTGTATTTTGACGTCATCCGGTATGCGGTTTTCTTCAATCAGCTTTCGGCAAAAATCAAAATCCGGCTGACTGGCTGCCGGAAATCCGATTTCAATTTCTTTGAAACCAATTTTAACCAGCAAATCAAACATTCTCTGTTTCTGCGCGACCGACATGGGCTTGACCAGCGCCTGATTGCCATCCCGAAGGTCAACAGCACACAGAGTTGGTGCTTTTTCGATGACCTTGTCCGGCCAGCGACGATTGGCTTTAGCGACAGGTTTAAACGCAGCGTATTTGCGATGGTCAAATGCCATTAGTCAGGTTCCTTGCAAGAAAAGAGATTCTCATTACGTGTAGAGAAGGATAACTCTAAATCCCCAGCATTTGATTGCTTTTTTTACTCTAAAAGCTTAATTTAAAGCTATAACATGTCAACAATTTAATAATGGCTAGAATTTTATGTCTTTAAGGCCTGAAACACTTCTGAAAATTGACAAAACCGACCGGAAAATTCTGGAACTGCTTCAGCGTAACGGTAGCCTGACCAACCAGGAGCTGGCCGAAAAAGTTGGCCTGTCGCCCTCTCCGTGTCTCAGACGCGTAAGGGCTCTGCAGGATGCAGGCATCATTGTCCGAACCGCCACTATTCTCGATAACAAAAAGCTAGGTTTGTCTCTGACGGCAATTCTTCTTATTGGAATGGACAGGCATACCCCTGAACGATTCGCAGGGTTTGAAGAAAAGGTTTCGGAATTTCCAGAGGTTCTTGAGTGTTATCTGGTGACTGGCCACGACGCCGACTATATGCTCAAAGTTGTCGTACCAGATATGGACCAGTATCACGATTTCCTGCTAAATCAGATAACCCGGATAACCGGCGTGAGCGGTGTACACTCCAGTTTTGTACTCCGGCGCGTTATTGACAGTACAGCGTTGCCACTAGGCTACCTGACGTGAGCTAGTGAAAGGAATGACGCGCCAGAATTTAAATCCCGCCGCCTTCCCCGCTTCGTCTTTGCGCCTGAATCTGTACCTTGAGGTACAGGCTCCGTACAATAACCAACAACCTACAGCAACTTTTTCACAATACGGAAAACACAATGCGAGCAAGCCGTTACCTGATTGCAACCCAAAAAGAAACACCGGCAGACGCTGAAATTATCAGTCATCAGCTCATGTTACGAGCCGGCATGATTCGCAGACTGGCGGCGGGGCTATACACATGGCTGCCCCTGGGTTTGCGTACTCTGCGCAAGGTTGAACGGATTGTGCGGGAAGAAATGGATAAAAGCGGGGCACAGGAAGTACTTATGCCAGCCGTGCAACCGGCTGAACTGTGGCAGGAATCCGGGCGCTGGACACAATACGGTGGTGAGTTACTGCGGATGAATGATCGCCACGGACGAGAATTTTGTTTCGGTCCAACCCATGAAGAAGTAATTACCGATCTGGCCCGCAACGAACTAAGCAGCTACAAAGAGCTACCAGCTTGCTTCTATCAGATTCAAACCAAGTTCCGGGATGAGCGCCGGCCAAGATTTGGCGTTATGCGGGCCCGTGAATTCATTATGAAAGATGCCTACTCGTTTCATCTGAACAGTGAGTCTCTCGATGAGACTTATCAGGTTATGTACCGTACTTATTGCGCTATTTTCGACCGCCTCGGGCTGGACTACCGGGCAGTACAGGCAGATTCAGGTGCCATTGGCGGCAATGCGTCTCACGAATTTCATGTTCTGGCCTCCTCGGGCGAGGACGACATTGTATTCAGTACCGGAGGCGACTACGCCGCCAATATCGAAAAAGCGGAAGCCGTCGCACCAGCGGGCAGCCGGCCCGCTCCGGCAGAAAAACTGCAAGAGGTGGCCACCCCTGGCCAACGCACAATTGATGCAATCTCTCAATTTCTTGATATCGACGCCACCCGCACCGTCAAGACCCTGCTGGTAAAAGCTGAAAAAGACGAAAACGGTAATAGTGGCCTGATCGCGCTGATTTTGCGGGGTGATCACACCCTGAACGAAATTAAAGCAGAGAAACTGGCCGGCGTTGCAGCACCATTAACCATGGCTACTGATGAAGAAATAGAGCAGGCAACTGGCTGCAAGCCCGGCTCCATAGGCCCGGTCAATCTGGATATACCCCTTATTGTTGATCGCAGTGCGGCACATCTGGCCGACTTTGTGTGTGGGGCTAATAAAGAAGGCTTCCATCTGACCGGAGTTAACTGGGAACGTGACGTTGCACTCACCCGGACTGAAGATATTCGTAATGTTGTTGAAGGTGATGCCAGCCCGGACGGCAAAGGTACTCTGGAAATCCGTCGTGGCATTGAAGTTGGCCACATTTTCAAGCTTGGCAACAAGTACAGCAGCGCAATGAACGCCACGGTGCTTGATGAGCATGGCAAAAGTATAGTAATGGAAATGGGCTGCTACGGCGTTGGCGTGTCTCGTATTGTTGCTGCGGCCATTGAACAGAATTTCGATGACAGAGGTATCATCTGGCCTGATGCCATCGCTCCATTCGAGGTTGCCATTGTCACCTTAAACGCCCATAAATCGCCAGCGGTGGCCGAAGCTGGGGAGGCTTTATACACGCAACTGCGCCAGGCAGGTTACGACGTATTGCTGGATGACCGGAACGAACGTCCCGGCGTAAAGTTTGCGGATATTGAACTCATGGGCATTCCACATCGCTTTGTTATTTCGGATCGCGGGCTGGCGGCGGGTACTATGGAATACAAGGGGCGTCGCGATGCAGACAAGCAGGATGTCCTCGCGGTACATGCCCTTACCTTCCTTCTGAACGCGTCTCCACGGGAAGGGTTGTAAAATAAAAAGGGGTCAGAGCTTTGGTTCTGGCCCCCTTTTTTATAACCGGCTTAGCCTACAATGCCTGGCTCTATCTCGAGCTGAATGCCAAACCGGGTGTTCACGGATTCCTGAATTTTCCCCGCCAACTCAAGAATATCCTGACCTGTACCTCTGGAATGATTAATCAGCACCAGAGCTTGCTGGTTATGTACGCCCACGTGCCGATTACGAAAACCTTTCCAGCCACATTGATCGATAAGCCATGCGGCGGCAAGCTTTACGCCCTGGGTTTGGCGGTAACTGACGATATCGGGGTATCGAGCCTGTAGGGCATCAAATTCAACCGCTGTTATCACGGGGTTTTTAAAAAAGCTTCCAGCATTTGGAATAATAACCGGATCGGGTAATTTACGGCGGCGGATCGCCATAACCGCCTCTACCACATCCGTAACTTTCAGCTCATCACTGGCTAGATTGCCAAAGTATTCCTGTAAATCCCGATAACCAAGCTGGAGTGGTTTGGAGCGGGATAACCTGAGGCGAATTTCGATGATCACAAAACGGCCCGGCGTACGTTTGAACAAGCTGTCCCGATAAGCAAACTGGCACTCTTCACGGGTTAGCTTAACCAGCTCAAATGAATGCCGATCAAGCGCCGTAACGGCCACCAGGGTGTCGCACAACTCTACGCCGTAGGCACCGATGTTCTGCACGGGGGCGGCACCAGCAGTTCCCGGGATCAATGCCAGATTTTCAATACCGTGATAGCCTGTACTTGCGGCATATAACACGGACTCGTGCCAGTTTTCGCCAGCACCAAGTACAAGGGTGGCTTCTTGCTTGCTGACCTCTTCCCAGCAACGAATCCGGACACACATCCGTATAACCAAACCATCAAAATCGCTACGGAATACCAGATTACTGCCACCCCCAAGAATCAGAACCTGCACATTATTACTTTCGGCCCATGCAAGAGCAGACTTTAACTCCCTGGTGTTATGAACACTCAGATAATATCTGGCAACGACCCGTGCCCGCAGAGTATTCAGCTCTTCCAGGCTAACATTTTCCAGCGGCTGCTCTGCCAAACTCAAGCCAGCCGCTCCCGGATGTCTGCCAGCAATCCTTCACTGGCCTCGTGAATCATATCGAGAACCTGCTCAAAGCCGGAGCTACCGCCGTAGTAAGGATCAGGTACCTCTGCATGCCCGGAGTCAGCGTATTCAAGAAACAGTTTGGGTGGAGTACCGCCATTCTGATGCCACACATCTTTAATGTCAGCGAGATTCTGACGATCCATAACCAGCACATAATCAAAATCATCCAGGTCACTCGACACAAACTGTCGGGCCCGGAGATCGCTGATATCGATTCCACGCTCTCCTGCAGCCGCGACAGACCTGGGATCGGGTGCTTTACCAATATGCCAGTCTCCTGTCCCACAAGAATCAATTTCTATACGCTCCTGAAGACCAGCCTGCTCTACCAAGGCACGAAATACCCCTTCTGCACTGGGCGAACGGCAGATATTACCCAGACAAACAAAAAGTACTCTAACCGGCTTATTCATAATTCACCTTTCCTGCTTCTATCCAACCACGAACCCTCTCCAGATCGGCTTCGGTATCGACACCGGCGGGCGGGCTCTCTACAACCACATCAACATGAATACGGGCACCGTTGTACAGTGCGCGCAACTGCTCCAGCGATTCTGCTCTCTCAGTCGGTGCCGGTGTCCAGCTTACGAATTCACCGAGCACGCTGGCGCGATACCCATAAATCCCAATATGCCGGAAATACGCAATGTCACCAGACAACGCTGCATCGGCACCAGAGGAGAGTGAGGTCAGGTTTTGCCACATGTCCCGCGCCCAGGGGATAGGTGCACGGCTGAAGTAGTGGGCAATACCCTGATAGTCAAAGACAACTTTTACAACGTTCGGGTCAAATACCTGGTGGCCATCATGAATCCGCTCGCACAAGGTGGCGATAGCTGCCTCCGGATACAGTTCCAGATTACCTGCCACCTGATTGATCAGGGACGGTGGTATCAAAGGCTCATCACCCTGAACGTTAATTACACGATGATCACTCGCAAAGCCCAGCTTACGAGCCACCTCTTCCAGGCGATCCGTGCCACTGGCATGAAATGCTGATGTCATCACTACTTCTGCGCCAAATTCGGCGCAAGCAGTGCGAATACGTTCATCGTCAGTGGCAATCACTATACGATCAGCCCGGCTTTCCCGTGCCCGTTCATAAACATGTTGAATCATGGGCTTACCGGCGATGTCTGCCAAAGGCTTGCCTGGCAAACGGCTCGATTTGTAACGGGCCGGAATCACAACAGTAAAAGACATGAGTGCACTATCCTGAAAAATGGCTCAAATCGGACACCGGATTAATGTTTACCCAAACGCTCATCGGTTGAGAGTGTGCGAGCCTCGGTGGCCAGCATAACAGCGATGCCCTCACGAACGGGAAACGCCATCGCATCTTGATAGCAGACGAGTTCTGTCCTGCTCTCATTGAGTTTCAGGTCGCCCTTACACACCGGACAGGCCAACATGGCCAACAGTTTTTTATCCATATTTGAGTCTCACTGATGATTATGAGGTTATCTGCTCTGAGCAGTTCCTGATATCTGACATAATTTGTGCCAGAAATTCTGGAGACATTCTGGCATGTACCGGCAAAGCCCAGGCATTATCAGGTGCTATTTTCCGACATTTTACGGCGTCTTTGCTGGTCATCAGCAGCCATTGCCCAGGAGATGTTTTCAGATCTGAGGCCTTGAAGCCATGATGATCCGAAAAGGGAACTTCTTCCACCAGCGCACCAAGCCCTTTCAGCGTATCGAAAAACCGCCCCGGATTGCCTATACCTGCCACGGCGCGCACAGACTGGCCATGCAACTCATTCACTGCACGGGTCTTACCGGTTTTAACATGAACGAGTGACAAAGGTTCAAGAGCCATTGCGTGAATTTGCGGGTGTTCAATACCACGGAAGCTATCCAGAGCATCACCCGGAACGGTCCCACCGCCGTTGATTACCACGTAATCAACAGATGACAGGCGTGATACAGGCTCACGAAGCGGACCTACCGGGATAATTGCACCATTGCCAATACCACGGACGCCATCAAACACCGCCAATTCAATATCACGGGGCAATGAATAGTGCTGAAGCCCATCATCACAAATAAGGATATTGCCCAGTTTCTGCCCTAGCGCCCAGTTTGCTCCCCGCTTTCGTTGTGGATCAACGACTACCGGGCAACCGGTGGATTGGGCCAGCATAACCGGCTCATCACCGGCCACGGCCGGATCTGTATCAGGATTAACCAACAAGGGATATCGAGAAGATTTACCGCCGTAACCACGGCTGATAATTACCGGTTGCCAACCGGCAGCCTTCAGCTCTGTTGCCAGCCAACTAGTAAGCGGTGATTTACCAGTACCGCCAGCGGTGATGTTACCAATCACTATAACCGGTACAGGCAGGGAACCATCCATAGCACGCCAGGCTTTTCGACGACGAGATGCGGCAATAGCCAGATATAACCAGGACAAAGGGGCAAGAAATCGCAATGGCCGGCTCTTGCCATACCAGAGCCGATCAACCAGGGACGTCATGGGTGTTCGCTGAATTGCATCTGGTGCAGTTGGGCATAGGCACCCCCTGCAGCAAGCAGTTCATCATGCCGGCCCGACTCAATAATCTGCCCGTCATCCATCACCAGAATTCTGTCGGCCTGCTCTATAGTGGAAAGCCTGTGAGCTATAACCAGTGTCGTCCGATCTTTCATGACCATTTCCAGGGCATCCTGAATATACCGTTCAGAGCCGGTATCCAGTGCAGAAGTTGCTTCATCCAGAATCAGGATCGGGGCATCCTTGAGCAATGCTCTTGCAATCGCAAGCCGCTGCCTCTGGCCGCCAGAGAGCATTACACCATTGTCACCAATAACTGTGTCCAGCCCATCCGGCATGCGATCAATAAACTCAAGTGCGTGTGCTTTGCGGGCGGCCTCACGTATCTCTTCCAGGCTGCTCTCACGAAGTGCGCCATAAGCGATATTGGCCGCGATAGTGTCGTTAAACAGCACGACATTTTGGGTAACGAGCGCAATCTGGGACCGTAATGCTTTCAGGGAATAATCGCGCAGTGAGTGGTCATCAATACGAATATCACCACTTGTGTACTCATAGAACCGGGGCAGCAGGCTTACCAGAGTGGACTTGCCGCTACCGGAACGCCCGACCAAAGCCACACTCTGCCCCGCGGGAATGTCTATCGAAATCCCCTTTAAGACATCATCCAGTTGGTCGCGATAACGGAAGCAAACATTGTCAAACGTAATATGCCCTTCAACCCTGTCTGGTGCATAGGTGCCCAGATCAGTTTCGGGCTTTTCGTCAATGGTCTCAAAAAC
>DATJDA010000076.1:0-8469 GCA_035497695.1 Marinobacter sp.
AGGGCGTGGTAGAGAATCTGGCCTGCGAACAGGCCGCCCGAATGATTGCCATGAAGAGTGCAACCGACAACGCCGGTGAGATTATCGACGAGCTTCAGTTGGTGTACAACAAGGCTCGTCAGGCAGCGATTACGCAAGAAATTTCGGAAATTGTGAGCGGCGCGGCATCGGTCTGATTCGCCACAATCCAACTGGTTTATTGACTATAGAGATAACGAGGAACCGAGCATGAGTAGCGGACACATCGTTCAAATCATTGGCGCGGTTATCGACGTGGAATTTCCACGCGACGCCGTGCCAAGCATTTATGACGCACTGCTGCTTGAAGGTGGCGAAACAACACTGGAAGTTCAGCAGCAGCTGGGTGACGGCATTGTTCGCACCATCGCGATGGGCAGTACCGAGGGCCTCAAGCGCGGCCTGAAAGCAGAAAATACACACAAGCCGATTTCGGTGCCTGTCGGTGTTAAAACCCTGGGCCGTATCATGGATGTTCTGGGTCGTCCGATTGACGAACAGGGTCCGATCGGTGAAGAAGAGCGTTGGGGTATCCACCGCAAAGCACCGGGTTATGCAGATCAGGCGGCTTCTGCCGACTTGCTGGAAACCGGTATCAAAGTTATCGACCTGATTTGCCCATTCGCCAAGGGTGGTAAGGTAGGCCTGTTCGGTGGTGCCGGCGTAGGCAAAACCGTTAACATGATGGAATTGATCAACAACATCGCCAAGGAGCACTCCGGTCTCTCCGTATTCGCGGGCGTTGGTGAGCGGACTCGTGAAGGTAACGACTTTTACTACGAAATGAAGGACTCCAATGTTCTTGATAAAGTAGCGATGGTTTACGGCCAGATGAACGAGCCCCCTGGAAACCGTCTGCGCGTTGCGCTGACCGGTTTGACCATGGCTGAGAAATTCCGTGACGAAGGCCGTGACGTACTGTTGTTTATTGACAACATCTACCGTTACACCCTGGCGGGTACAGAAGTATCTGCACTGCTGGGTCGTATGCCATCGGCCGTAGGCTATCAGCCTACACTGGCCGAAGAGATGGGCCAGCTTCAGGAACGTATTACCTCCACCAAGAATGGATCTATTACGTCTATCCAGGCGGTCTATGTACCAGCGGATGACTTGACTGACCCATCACCTGCTACCACCTTCTCGCACTTGGATGCGACTGTGGTACTGAGCCGTGATATCGCTTCCAAGGGTATTTATCCGGCGATTGATCCACTGGACTCAACCTCCCGTCAGTTGGATCCACTGATTATTGGTCAAGAGCATTATGACGTGGCCCGTGGCGTGCAAAATAACCTGCAGCGCTACAAGGAACTTAAAGACATTATTGCCATCCTGGGTATGGATGAACTGTCAGAAGAAGACAAACTGACCGTAGCCCGTGCCCGTAAGATTGAGCGCTTTCTGTCCCAGCCGTTCCACGTTGCTGAGGTATTTACCGGCTCGCCTGGTAAGTATGTATCTCTGAAAGAGACAATCAGCAGCTTTAAGGGCATCCTTAATGGCGACTATGATGGCATGCCTGAGCAGGCGTTCTACATGGTTGGCGGTATTGAGGAAGCAGTCGAGAAAGCGAAGGAAATGAAGAGCAAGGCCAGTAAGTAATTTGAGCCATTGCACTTGTTTCCGGATTGATCAGAGAGGCAACTGACATGGGTATGACCGTGCATTGTGATGTGGTAAGTGCCGAAACAAAGATCTATTCCGGATTGGTTGAGATGCTGATTGCGGCGGGGTCTGAGGGTGATTTAGGTATCGCCCCCGGACACGCACCACTGCTGACTCAGCTGAAACCAGGTCCTGTACGCATTATCAAACAGGGTGGTGAGGAAGAGATTCTTTACGTATCTGGTGGGTATCTGGAAGTTCAGCCTAATGTGGTAACACTGCTGGCTGACACAGCTGTTCGTGCCAAGGATGTGGACGAGGCTGCGGCACTTTCAGCTCAAAAGGAAGCTGAAGAAGCACTCGCCAATAAAACCGGTGAATTCGAGTACACCCGTGCGGCTGTCGAGTTGGCCGAAGCTGTAGCTCAGCTTCGCACCATTCAGCAGTTGCGTAAAAAAATGCGCTAGGCGTTTTTGCGACGGATTACCGAACACCAAAGCCGCATCCTGGGCGGCCGGAGTACTGACACAAAGCGTTAGTGCTCTGGTCAGCCGGGATGCGGCTTTTTTATTAACTTGAACAAGACAAAAAATACATCGGGAGTCAGAGGTTTCCATGAGCCCGCTACACGTTGTGATTCTGGCCGCCGGCCAGGGATCCAGAATGAAATCCGCGCTGCCCAAAGTACTACACGCAGTTGCTGGTCGTCCTATGCTGCACCATGTCATAGCAACGGCGACACAACTGGGGGCAGACAAAATTCATACCGTGATTGGCCATGGCGCCGATCAGGTTCGTGAGCTTACGGCAGAACAGCCGGTGAACTGGGTTGTTCAGACTGAGCAACTGGGCACCGGGCATGCCGTTGCCCAGACTCTGCCCGACTTGCCCGATAATGCTCGGGTGCTGGTGCTGTATGGCGATGTGCCGCTCACTCGGTGCGAAACCCTCGAAGCAATGGTGGCCACCCTGGATGAAAGTGCCCTCGCCTTGCTGACGGTTACTCTCGATAACCCTTCCGGGTATGGCCGGATTGTTCGCGATGATGCGAACAAGGTGGTCTCAATAGTTGAGCAGAAGGATGCCAACGCAGCTCAACTGGCAATCCGGGAAGTGAATACCGGCATTCTTGCTGTGTCTGCGAGGCACCTGAAAGCCTGGCTGCCGGCGCTCTCGAATGCCAATGCCCAGGGAGAGTATTATCTGACGGATATCATTGCCATGGCGGTTGCCACTGGCCTTAAGGTCAATGTCTCCCAGCCTGACAATCCATTTGAGGTACAGGGTGTAAACAACAGGCTTCAGTTGTCTGAGCTTGAGCGTTGGTATCAGCGCCAACAGGCGGAGCGACTGATGGCCGAAGGTGCAACTCTGGCGGATCCTGCGCGCATTGATGTACGCGGTGAACTTACCATCGGAAATGATATTCTTATCGACGTTAACGTTGTTTTCGAGGGTAAGGTTGAGATCGGCAACAACGTCTCTATTGGCCCGGGGTGTGTTATCAAAGATGCCCGAATTGCCGATGGTGCCCAAATCCACCCGTACAGTGTTATCGACGGTGCAACGATCGGAATAGGTGCACAAATTGGCCCGTTTGCCCGTCTGCGCCCCGGCACCGAACTGGCGAATAACAGCAAAGTCGGTAACTTCGTTGAAACCAAAAAGACGATTGTCGGCGAGGGCAGCAAGATCAATCATCTCAGCTACGTAGGTGATGCTTTGCTGGGTAGCAACGTCAACGTAGGTGCAGGTACCATCACCTGTAACTATGATGGTGTGAACAAATACAAAACAATTATTGGTGACGGTGTTTTTGTAGGCTCTAACACCGCACTTGTGGCTCCCGTAACAATAGCTCCCCAGGCGACTATTGCTGCAGGTTCAACCATTACCCGCGACGTGGCTGACGATGAACTCGCCGTGGCCCGAAGCCGACAACGTAATATTCCTGGCTGGGAACGGCCAAAGAAAAACTGACATAGTTCTTTAGGGACAGGTGAAAACAGCATGTGTGGGATTGTAGGTGCGGTTTCGGAAAGGGACGTTCAGGGCATTCTTCTGGAGGGGCTGCGCCGCCTCGAATACCGGGGGTATGACTCTGCCGGTATGGCGGTTATAAGTGAACACTCCATGGTTCAGCGTGCGCGTGAAGTAGGCAAGGTTGCCGCGCTGGCTGAGGCGATAGGGGAGCATCCATTACCGGGTAATCTCGGCATTGCCCATACCCGCTGGGCGACCCATGGTGAGCCATCGCAGGCGAATGCTCATCCCCATATGTCCGGCGACCGGCTGGCCATTGTCCACAACGGTATCATCGAGAACTATCAGGAGTTGCGTGACGAGCTGAGAGCAGAGGGCTTCGTCTTTACTTCCCAGACAGATACCGAAGTTGTCGCGCACCTGATCGAGAAAAAGTATCGGGAGCTGGGCGAGCTGTACAGTGCCGTAAAAGCTGCCATTACGCATTTGCGCGGTGCCTATGCGCTGGCGGTGATTCATGCCGCCGAGCCAGATCATATTGTCGTCTGTCGGGAAGGCAGTCCGCTGGTTATCGGAGTAGGTATTGGCGAAACGTTCATCGCATCTGATCCACTAGCTCTGCTTCCGGTGACGGACCGCTTCATTTCTATGGAAGAGGGCGACATTGCCGATATCCGCCGTGACAGTGTCCGGATTCACGACCGCGAAGGCACCCCGATAGAGCGCGAAATTATACGTTTTGAGCATGGTGTTGATGCGGTCGACAAGGGCGAATACCGGCACTATATGCTCAAGGAGATCTACGAGCAGCCACGAGTGATCAAGGCCACCATGGAAGGCCGGATAACAGCCAATCATGTACTGGAACAGGCCCTTGGTACCGAAGCCGCGAACCTTCTTGAAAATGTCCGCCATGTACAAATCATTGCCTGTGGTACCAGTTACCACGCTGGTATGGTTGCCCGCTACTGGATTGAGGAGCTGGCTGGCATACCGTGTTCTGTTGAAGTGGCCTCGGAATACCGTTATCGAAAACATGTGATTCAGGACGGTACCCTGTTCCTGTGTATTTCCCAGTCCGGCGAAACCGCCGACACACTGGCGGCATTGCGCCAGGCCAAAAAAGCCGGATTTCTTGCCGCGCTGGCTATCTGCAACGTGCCCGGCAGCACCCTCGTTCGGGAATGCGATCTCGTTATCATGACCCAGGCCGGGCCGGAAATTGGTGTGGCATCCACCAAAGCATTCACCACCCAGTTAATCGCCTTGCTGATCTTCACGTTGGCACTTGCCCGTCACAACGGCTTGTCCGAAGAGCGCGAAACAGAGATTGTTAAAGCGATTCATCTGCTGCCCGGGCAAGTGGACCAGGTGTTGGCACTGGATGACGATATTGCCGAAATGTCCCGGGCCTTCATGGATAAAAATCATAGCCTGTTCCTGGGCCGTGGTGCCCAGTATCCTGTTGCCCTTGAAGGCGCACTGAAGCTCAAGGAAATTTCCTATATTCATGCCGAGGCTTATCCGGCCGGAGAGTTAAAACATGGCCCGCTGGCACTGGTAGACAGCGAAATGCCGGTAGTGACCGTGGCCGTTAACAATGACCTGGTAGAAAAGCTGAAATCCAATCTGGAAGAGGTGCGGGCCCGGGGTGGCAAACTCTTTGTATTCGCAGATAAGGCGGCCGGTGTACGGTCTGAAGAAAACATCCATGTGATGCAATTGCCTTCAGTTCACGAAATTACCGCCCCAATTGTTTACACAGTGCCACTGCAGTTGTTGGCCTACCATGTCGCTGTGCTGAAGGGCACCGATGTAGACCAGCCGCGAAATCTGGCAAAAAGTGTGACGGTCGAGTAAGCAGTATGCCTGGTGATAACGGCCGGTACCTTCGCCGGCGCATGCATACCCCTCTTGTAGTGCTTCCGCTGCAGGCATTGCTGCTCGTTGTTCTTTTCGCAATTAGCCACCAACAGGCATTTTCTGCCCGGGCAGATCATGGCTTTGTTGGAAACCTGAGTCACCTGGCAGTTGCCAGCCATAAAGAGTCCTTAAGGGCTCTGAATGGTGGCAACACCAGGAGCGACACGGCAGCGGATGGTGATCCGGAACTTCCCGACTGGTGGTATGACAACCCGATGGCCTTGTGGGCCGGTCTTTGTCGCACTGCTCACATCATCACCATCGTTGCGTATGGGGAAACACTTCCCCCCGCTGTCCGCTTTCTGATCCCCCTGCTTCGTGCACCTCCTGTAGCGTAATCCTCCGCTTATTTATGACTGCGCATTTGGGCAGTCATATCAGTTAGTGAAGTTTTCTTCGAGGATTTTCCATGAAATCGTTGCGTTCACGGGCCGTGGTTTACGGCCTGGTAATCGCACTCGGGTTGCTGAGCGCGTTACCGAATCTTCTTTCTCCTACGCTGTCCGATAAATTGCCGGACTGGTATCAGCACAATACGATTTCCCTGGGGCTCGACCTTCAGGGTGGTTCACATCTGCTTTTAGAAGTGGATATCAAAGAATTGTTTGCCAGTGAATACGAAGCGGTTGCAGGCGAATTAACCAGAGCTCTGCGTGAGGCAAACATTCGTTATGGCGGCTTGAAAATAACCAATAAAGGTCTCGAGCTATCGGTGCATCAGCCGGAACGGATGTCCGAAGCTGCTGGCCTTGCCCGTAAACTGGCTGTGGACACACCTGAAGGTACCCGCCGGTTCGACGTTGATACCCGTGATGGTCGCCTGATTTTGACTCTGACCGAATCCTGGCGGTCGAGTGTGTCGCGGGATGCGGTAGAGCGAAGCCTGGAAGTAGTCCGGCGCAGGCTGGATGAAACCGGGTTGGTGGAACCCAGTATTACCCGGCAGGGAAGCGACGGCATTTTGGTACAGATGCCGGGAGTCGCCGACCCAGGCGAGATTCGTGAATTGCTGGGCACCACGGCAAAAATGACATTTCAGTGGGTGGCCCGGGCAACACCGGACAAAAATGTAGCAACGATTACCCTGCCCGGAGCCCATGGGGGTAGCCAATACACACTGGAAAAGCGCGTTGCCATGGCTGGTGAACATATCCGCGATGCCCGCATGGCGTTCAATCCGGATACCAATCAGCCGGTGGTTAATTTCAAACTGGACGACAAAGGTGCGCAGCTCTTTGGGAGCATGACCCGAGACAATATTGGGCGCCCCTTGGCCATTGTTCTGGATGGAGAAGTCATAACAGCACCGGTCATCCGCAGTGCCATTAGTGCCAGCGGAGAGATCAGTGGTGGGTTTACCACGAAAGAAGCCAGTAGTCTTGCTTTGTTGTTGCGCGCTGGCGCCTTGCCTGCCCCTCTGCATGTAGTTGAAGAACGTACTGTTGGCCCTGACCTGGGCAGTGACGCCATCGCCATGGGGCTGACCACTGGCTTGCTGGGCGCCGCCATGGTGATTGCCTTCATGATCGGACTTTATGGGCGCTGGGGGCTGATCGCCTGTGTAGGATTAATGGTGAACATAGGATTGGTCTTCGGAGTTTTGAGCCTCTTGGGGGCGACCCTCACCCTGCCGGGAATTGCCGGAATAATTCTCACCATTGGCATGGCGGTGGATGCCAATATTCTGATCAACGAGCGTATTCGTGAAGAGACCCGCCGGGGCAAGCCAGCCTGGATGGCTCTTCGAGAGGGATTTGGCAAAGCTTACAGGACGATTCTGGATTCCAACTTCACGACATTGATTGCGGTCAGCCTGTTGTTTCTGTTTGGCAGTGGCCCCGTCCGGGGTTTTGCGGTCACCATTGGCATAGGCCTGGCAACTTCCCTGTTTACAGCGATTGCGGTAACCCGCCTGATCATGGAATGGCACGTCCGGGGCCGCGAGCGGGAACCCTTGATGATTTCAGGCATTGCCCTGATTGACCGCTTGAGCGAGAAAGGTGTGAACTTCATGCGCGGTCGCATTATAGGTCTTGTGGTATCAGCAGTGCTTTCCATTGCGGCGATCGCGTTGTTTGTGCAGCCGGGACTAAAATACGGTGTTGATTTTACCGGCGGTACGGTTGTGGAGGTGCAGGCTCAGGGGGTAACGGTAGATCAGTTGCGAACCACTCTTCAGGCGCAAGATCTTGAGGATGCGGCCATTCAGGAAGCAGGCGCTGATGGACGGTTTCTTATTCGCCTGCCAGCAGAGCAGGACGCAAAAGGAACATCGGGCAAGCAGGTAGCACTGCTCAAAGCTGCAGTTACATCGATCGAGCCGGCTGCTGAGTTCCCCAAGGTAGATATGGTTGGGCCAAAAGTCAGCGATGGCTTCGGTGATGCCACCATCCTGGCCATTTTATTGGCCGGTGCTGGCATGTTGGCCTATCTCTGGTTCCGCTTTGAGTCCCATTTCGCCTGGGCGGCGACACTGACCATTGTTCTGGATCTTACCAAAACCATCGGATTTTTTGCCCTCGCCGGTGTGGAATTCAACCTGACGGCGGTCGCCGCAATGCTGGCACTGATGGGGTATTCGGTTAACGATAAGGTGGTGGTGTTTGACCGTGTTCGGGAAAACCTGCGTATAACACCTGACCGGCCAATGCTTGACGTGTTAAACGACAGTATTTCCTCAACCCTAACACGTACTGTGTTTACCTCAGTAACGACCTTTCTGGCACTGTTGCCTATGGGTATAGCCGGTGGGGCAGCGGTTGCCAGTTTTGCTTTACCCATGCTGTTCGGCATAGTGATTGGCACCAGTTCCTCGGTCTTTATTGCTTCACCCATCCTTTATTATTTGGGCCTGCGGCGGGCCAGGAAAGGGCTTGCCCAGTTGAGACCAACAGCGGAGGAGATTCGCAAGGAGCTGGAACTCATACCCTGAGGGGG
>DATJDA010000077.1:0-8300 GCA_035497695.1 Marinobacter sp.
CCCGCAGCATAATCTTCGGATTGTTGATACCGCTGAGTGGATTATGGCCGGGCGGGTACCTGATAATGCCAGAGAGAACTATTGGCTTGTGATCCGGCTGGACAAGAGCGACTGGGGCCTTGCCTGTGACGCAGTTGCCCAGTCATTTACGCTTGATCCTGATGAGGTACGCTGGCGCACTGAGCGCAGCAAGCGGCCCTGGCTGGCCGGTACTGTTATAAATCACATGTGTGCGCTTGTAGATGTGCGGACTATGGCAGATTTATTGGTGCGTGCAGAACGCGAACAACATCTTGATTTGAGTTGATTACGCCTGGTTACTGTTTGAAACCGTGTCGTACTGGCACGGTTTGTGCCCTTAACTATAGTATTGGGCACTGACGATGTTATTTTGACGATCAGGTTGCCCGCTGGGCAGCCACATAGGAGAAACAACGCTATGGCATCCCCAAGCGGACAGCAAAATCAGACCCAGGACGATCAGGTACTGCAATACGTAACTTTTCGTCTGGATGAAGAAACATACGGTCTTAATGTCATGCAGATTCAGGAGGTGCTACGGCACACCGAGATTGCCCAGGTTCCCGGTGCGCCGGACTATGTGCTTGGCATTATCAATCTGCGCGGTAACGTCGTTACGGTTATTGATACCCGGCGTCGCTTTGGTTTGGCAGATGCCGACATAACCGATGCCACCCGAATTGTGGTGATGGAGTCAGAAGATCAGGTTATGGGGATACTGGTCGACTCCGTGGCCGAAGTGGTTTACCTGAAGGCCAGTGAGATCGAAACAGCCCCAAATGTGGGTAATGTGGAAAGCGCCAGGTTTATTCAGGGCGTATGCAACAAAGATGGCGTGCTGATCATTTTGGTCGAGTTCGACAAAATGTTGTCAGAGAACGAGTGGGCAGAAATTACATCACTGTAAGAGCATGATATTGCTGCCGTGATGCCGATGGATGCCTCTCAATATTAATAACGGGAGACGTTCATTATGTTTTCAGAAATTTCTGCTTTACTTCCCTGGTCGTTGACCGTTTTTGCGCTGTCTCTGGTCTTGATTCAGGCCGTATTGCACGGGCGACAAATCCGGCAGCTTCAGGCATCAGTCAAAACCCGGTGCGACACGTTGGGCCGGGAGTTGCACGCAACAACCAGCGGCAGCATGGGTGTTGGTCAAAGACTTGTTGCCTGCGAACGACAGTTGCATGAATTGCGTATAACCATGGAGGAGATGCGTCAGAACGACCCTTTGCGAATTTCCTACGACGAAGCCTCGCGCCTGGTTGATCTTGGTGCCGATATAGACGACCTGATGAATACCTGTGGTATTTCACGCCCGGAGGCTGAGCTTGTCTCCGCACTAAAAAAACGTGAAGCGGCCTGATCAGCCAGGTGGCATGTCTCCATCAGATTGAGAGGTGTTTCTGTTAGCAGGCTGGGCGTCTTCGGGCGTTCGCCCGCGGATATGGAAAGCGAACGCCAGAATTTCTGCGATCACCCGGTAAAGGTTTTCTGGTATTTCATCATTCAGGGATAGCCGTGCCAGAATGCTGGCCAGTTCGGCATTTTCATACAGTGGAACACCATGCTCGCGGGCAATGCGGACAATTTCATCCGCCAGTTCGTGAGTGCCTGTGGCAGTGATTGTAGGTGCCTTTTCACCGTCATATTTAAGTGCGATCGCGGCATTGGTATAGGTTGTTTCGGTCATGCGCGAGTATCCACCAGTCTGTGTTCCAGCCGTGTTATTGAAGTCTGTGGGAATCCCCGCCGGCAATCGAGATCTGCCACCTCCAGCCCAAGATCTGTCAGGCTTCGCCGCAATAACGGCAACTCTTCATTCACCTGTCGCAGGGTTGTTTGTTTTTCTGCCCATACTCTGGCACTGACGGTGTGTTGGCGCAGAGTTACGTCGAACTGTAGTGGGCCGGCATCGTCCAGATCCATCGCCAGCGATAACCGCCACTCACCAACGGCTGATTTGCGCTTGCTCCGCCGGTTTTCCTGTTCGCTTGCCTGCTGCTCGATACGAAGCTGAGCAATTCTGGGTTCGTTCTGGGGTGTTACCCAAGGCAGTTCCAGCAGCACGGTGGATACCGGGGCAGGGGTGTCGCCGCCCGCTCTTGCCGTCAATACCTGGCTGTGAAGCTGATTTACGGTAATTCGATTGAGCATGCCGGCCAGTAACCGAAGCATTTGCCCAACCGTGCTCGCCTCTGTGCCCGAGTGCGGCGCCTGCGGCAGTGCGTGTGGAAACTGTAGCGGTGCCTGCATTAACTCAGGGCTGGCCAGCGGTGTAAGGCGGTTAAACTGCTCGGAATCGTGGCCTTGTTGAACGAGTAGGGCGGTAATTATTCGTCCGATAGCCAGCTTCAGATCCGGAAGATTGGCGGAGGGTGCCTGCAATAACCGGGACTCGGCAAACACACCGCTTTCCGAGAGCCATTGTTTTATCTGGTGCAGTGTTTGCTCCTGGCCACCACTTCCCGGACGCAAGCTGCTGCTGGCAGGCATTCCGGCGAGAATCTGCCGGATTGCCTGACGGGCTGCTTCGGGGAGTAACTGGGCGCTCTGTGCCGAAGGCAAAAGCCCGGGGCTGGGGTCTGGCTTCAGACCCTGATTCAAGCTGGTAAGCAATTTGGCCAGCCCGGTCGCCAGATTCAGTTGCCAGGGCATGCGCTGGGCAAGAGCCCTGGCAATTCCGGCTTCCTGAGCGGGGGCTAGCTTGCCCATCAGTTGCAATTCGTTGCCGGCGCGCATAACTTTTATCCAGTCGCCAGGGGCAAGTTCCGTTTTGCCGATGGTGGCTTGTATCAATAATGACTCGCCCCGGATATCCAGCAGCAATTCTGAAGATACAGCACCAGCACGGTTAATAATGCTGGCGACTCTGGCAAGCGTGGCCTCCTGATTGGCCAGTTGCAGCTTGTCGAGCTGATGCCGGGCAGATAGGGCCGTGGTCTCACGCACGGCGGCTGCCGCATCTGCGGGCCGATCCGCCGGCGCTGTCGCTTGGCCGGGTGGCGGAAGAGGCTGTTGGCTGCTGGGTAGCTTCATTAATGACCGCGTTGATGTTGAAAAAGAGTATTTTACAATCGCTTTCGCTATAATACGCCGCGCCGGCAATTCTTGCCGTGAGTAATGCCTGAACTTTCTGTCAGGTATAGATACATCCGATGCCGCTACAGCATGCATCGTCCTGGTTACGGGGCCCTGATGTCTGAGCCGTTATTACAGGCTGTCGATCTGCAGTGCGAAAGAGATGACCGGTTGTTATTCCGTAACCTTTCATTCTCCATACTGCCCGGTACCATTACCCGTGTCGAGGGGCCGAACGGCTCTGGGAAAACCACATTATTGCGTATTCTCGCAGGACTTAATGATGCCTGGTCTGGCGAGTTAAGCTGGCGTGGGCGTCCGATGCAAGGCCAACGAGAAGATTTCCTTCACAACATGCTCTATCTGGGACACCGGCCGGGTATAAAATCACTGCTGACACCGGTTGAGAATCTGCATGCTCTGATGGCTGGCCGGCAGCCGGTTGCCGAAGGCGTTTTGCGTCAGGCGCTGAAAGGAACCGGATTGGCGGGGTTTGAAGATGTACCCTGCCGCAACCTGTCTGCAGGGCAGCAGCGTCGTGTTGCTCTGGCACGCCTGCTAATTGCCAATGAACCCCTGTGGTTGCTGGACGAAGTGTTTACTGCTATTGATGCCAGTGGCGTTGCCGCCATTGAAGCCCTGCTGCAGCAACGGGCTGCTGAAGGTGGAGCGGTAGTTGTAACAACTCATCACAATCTTCAATTGCCTGATCTACAGAGTATTGTACTTGGGGAGAGGGCAGCGTTATGAATACCGGCCCCGGCGTAGGTACATTTCACGCGATGAAAGCAGTCTTCACCCGCGATCTGAAAGTTGCTTTCCGTCAACGGCAGGACTTGCTCAATCCGCTGTTGTTCTTTGTAATAGTTGTTACCCTTTTTCCCCTGGGAGTCAGCCCGGAAGTCTCGTTTCTTCAGGAGGCAGGTGCGGGCATCCTCTGGGTGGCGGCGCTGCTGTCGGTATTATTGTCCCTGGACCATCTGTTCAGGCACGATTTTGACGATGGCACTCTGGAGCAGTTAGTGCTGCAACCCCAGCCATTATTTTTGCTGGTGCTGGCAAAAACACTCGCACATTGGGTGCTTACAGGTTTGCCGTTGGTGCTGCTAACACCGGTTTTGGGGGTTATGGTGCATTTGAACGGGAACTCTATAGCTGTTTTGTGTCTAACGCTGTTGATTGGCACACCGGTTCTGAGCCTGATTGGTTCAATAGGTGCAGCATTGACCCTTGGTTTGCGATCGGCAGGTGTACTTTTGTCCCTGCTTATTATTCCGTTGTATATTCCGGTTCTGATTTTTGGCACAGGATCCGTGGCAGCAGCGACGGATGGAGCGTCAGTGAGTGCGTATCTGGCTTTAATGGCTGCATTTCTGGCTCTGGCTGTAACGCTGGCTCCTTTTGCCGCGGCAGCGGCTTTGAAAATCAGCCTGTCCAATGGCTAGGAATAACGTGATGGCTTACAGAGTATGCATCTGATGTGGAAGATTTTTCATAAGCTGGGATCGCCCAAGTGGTTTTTTGGAATTGCCACCCGGCTAATGCCCTGGTTTCTGGTGCTGGGTGTTGGTTTATTGATGGTCGGCATTGTCTGGGGTTTGGCTTTTGCACCCAGAGATTACCTCCAGGGTAACAGTTACCGTATTATCTTTATTCATGTACCAACGGCGTTTCTTGCTCAGTCTGCCTATATCATGATGGCGTCGGCGGGACTGGTGACTCTGGTTTGGCGAATGAAGCTTGCCGATGTGTTTGTCAGGGCTGTCGCACCGGTAGGTCTTGTTCTGACGTTTCTCGCTCTGTTTACCGGAGCCGTCTGGGGCAAGCCAACGTGGGGAACTTGGTGGGTATGGGATGCCCGGTTAACGTCCATGCTTATATTGCTGTTTCTCTATGGTGGCGTGATTGCTTTAGACAGGGCAATCAGCGATGAAAAACTGGCCGCACGGGCGGTGGCAGTTCTGCTGCTTGTTGGTGTGGTGAATATCCCTATTATCAAATACTCCGTAGATTGGTGGAATACTTTGCACCAAACGGCCACCTTTACACTTACCCAAAGGCCAACCATGCCGGCTGAAATGTGGGTGCCGTTGCTGCTGTCAGTGCTTGGTTTATATCTATTGTTTGGTTGGCTGGCATGTCTGCGCATGCAAACAGAAATTTTGCGCAGAGAACATCGTACGCGCTGGGTAAAGGAATTTGTTATGGCGGGGAGGGGTTAACGAATGGAATTTGACTCGTTCTCTGCGTTTATTGCTATGGGAGGCCATGGCCCTTATGTGTGGGCCTGTTATGGTGTGTTTTTTGTTTTGTTATCGGCGGTGATGATCTGGTCCGTGCAGAGCCAAAAGGCTGTTATAGAAGCTTGTCGCCGTGTGTACGAAACTCAGGGAGCTGAAAGCTCTGGCAAAGTTTCTCACGCATCGGCCACATTTAAACGGGTTAATGTTTCTAACGACTGAATGGCAGGTATTGAATGCATCCAATTCGTAAAAAGCGGCTGACAATTGTTCTGTTCCTGTTGGCGGGCCTGGCCGTTGCCGTAGGCTTGACCACCTACGCATTGCGGCAGAATATTAATTTGTTCTACGACCCTTCTCAGATTTCTGCTGGCGAGGCTCCTGTGGACGTCAGAATTCGCGCCGGAGGTATGGTTGAGGAAGGCTCGGTCGTGCGAGATCCGGACAGCCTGAAGGTGGTGTTTCGGGTAACCGATTTTAATGCTTCGGTGGTGGTGGAATATGTCGGGATTTTGCCAGACCTGTTTGCTGAAGGGCAGGGTATCGTTGCCATGGGGCGCCTCGACAACAATGGTCGATTTGTAGCGGACCAGGTGTTGGCAAAACATGATGAGAATTACATGCCACCGGAAGTTGAAGATTCTTTAAAAAAGGCGTCTGAGGCTCGCGGTGAGACTGCAGGGTCTGTGAAACCTGTGACTTATTGATCATTCACTAACAGCTATATAGCTGGAGGCATTGATGTATCCGGAACTTGGACAGCTTGCACTGATCATCGCGCTGTTGTTGGGGGCGCTTCTTGCCGTTGTGCCCCTGGTTGGGTCTGTTACCGGCCGGGAGAATTTGCAGGCGTTTGCAAGACCGCTGGCCTCGGGAATGTTTGTTTTCGTCGGGCTGAGCTTTGCAGTGCTGGCCCATGCGTTTATGACCGATGATTTTTCAGTGGCTTATGTGGCCAATAACAGTAATAGCCTGTTGCCCTGGTATTATAAATTCAGTGCTGTCTGGGGTGGCCATGAAGGGTCACTGTTGTTGTGGATACTGATGCTTGCAGGCTGGACGCTGGCTGTGGCCATTTTCAGCCGTCGCTTACCGGCCGTGATGGTTTCGCAGGTACTGTCGGTAATGGGTATGGTTACCTTCTGTTTTCTTCTCTTTATTATTATGACCTCCAACCCGTTTGATCGGTTGTTGCCCAATGTGCCGGCCGATGGCGCCGATCTGAATCCGCTGTTGCAGGACATCGGTCTGATCATGCACCCACCCATGCTGTATATGGGTTATGTGGGCTTCTCCGTGGCCTTTGCTTTTGCTATAGCCGCGCTGATCAACGGCCGGCTTGATGCCGCTTGGGCACGCTGGTCCCGCCCGTGGACAACGATCGCCTGGGCGTTTCTGTCTGTGGGTATCGCCCTGGGTAGCTGGTGGGCTTACTACGAACTTGGCTGGGGTGGCTGGTGGTTCTGGGATCCGGTAGAGAACGCATCGCTTCTGCCCTGGCTTTCGGGTACGGCACTCATGCACTCTCTGGCGGTTACCGAGAAGCGCGGTGTTTTCAAAAGCTGGACTGTACTGCTGGCCATTGTTACTTTTTCCCTGAGCCTGATGGGTACCTTCCTGGTACGTTCAGGTGTGCTGACTTCTGTACACGCTTTTGCCTCTGACCCGGAACGGGGTATTTTCCTGTTGGGATTACTGGCCTTTACAATACTCGCCAGTCTTACCTTGTATGCGTTTCGTGCCCCTGTAGTTCATGCCAGAGCTCATTATGGATCGCTCTCAAGGGAAATTTTTCTCCTGCTGAACAACGTGTTGCTGGTGTCTGCCACTTTGCTGGTGAGTATTGGCACGCTGTATCCGCTGATACTCGATTATCTGGATATGGGTAAACTGTCCATTGGCGAACCATTTTTTAACATGACCTTCAGCCCACTGGTCGTAGCTGCCGCTCTGCTTCTTGGGGTGGGAATCTTTTCACGCTGGAAGAAAACCGATGCGGGCTGGTTAGGCCGTAAACTTTTGTGGCCGCTTGCCGTCAGTGTTCTTGTCAGCACCGCTGTAATCCTTGGCTATGGTGACTTCAAGCCGTGGGCCTTCGCTGGCATTTTCAGCGCTGTGTGGATTGCGGTGGCCACGGGCTGGGATCTCTGGGATAAATCCTCTTCACGCAAGGGGCGTATCCACGGCCTTCGACGCCAGTCCAGAAGTTACTACGGTATGGTGCTGGGGCACCTCGGGCTGGCAATGACCATCGCCGGTGCTACCGTCGTTTCGAATTATGGTATTGAGCGCGATGTACGCATGGAGCCCGGTGATGTCGCAATGGTAGGGGATTATCAGTTTGTCTTTGGTGGTATTGGTGAACGCCAGGGCAAGAATTTTACCGCCCAGTACGGGAGCTTTGACGTACTGCTGGATGGCAAGAGAGTGGCCCGGCTACACCCGGAGAAGCGACAGTATGCTGTAGGTATGAGCGTCATGACTGAAGCGGATATTGATGGCGGGCTGTTCCGCGACATCTTTATCGCCATTGGCGAGCGTCTTTCTGACAATGCCTGGGCTATCCGCTTGCAATACAAGCCACTCGTGCGCTGGCTATGGCTTGGTGCGTTACTGATGGCAGCAGGTGGTGGGCTGGCAGTTTCTGACCGCCGTTACCGGCTCAAGGTGCGTGTCAAAAACTCTGAGGCAGCACCAGTTCCGCCAGCCAAAGAGCCTGGAACGCCTGCCGGAGTGGTTTCATGAGGCGAATATTATTGTTTCTCCCGCTTCTTGCTGCACTGGTGCTTGGCATCATTTTGTTCGCGGGAATTGGCAAGGATACCCAAACACTCGAATCTGCGTTAGTAGGTAAGCCTGTCCCTGCTTTTGTGCTGACAGACTTGCACAACCCGGACATAAAGCTGAATCAGGAGCTGTTTCAGGGCAAAGTCCGCTTGCTGAATGTGTGGGCAACCT
>DATJDA010000078.1:0-3461 GCA_035497695.1 Marinobacter sp.
TCGTTTTTAATACGCTGAATAGCGTCCCGATAAACGGCGTTACCGGTGGCGCCGGCAACGGAATCCAGGGCATCCACCAGTGGAACGCCCGCTGCAAAGGTGGTAGACAGAACCCGGCCAAATTTTGCAACGGCAGACTTGTCCAGAATTTGACCCATGACCGGAATTTTGAGCACAAATCTGTCAACAAAGTCTGAAAACTTTTGAGAGCGATGATTGGCTTCTTTAAACAGGAAGATCGTGCCCACTATTCCTAATAAAACAACGAACCACCAGGTTTGCATCCATTCAGATAGGCGAATAACCATCTGGGTGAATACTGGCAGATCTGCTCCAAAACCCTGAAATAGAGTTTCAAATTGAGGCACAACTTTTACGAGCAAAATGGCAGTGACGATGATTGCAACCACTACCACAGCGATGGGGTAGGTCATGGCCTTCTTAACTTTCTTTTTCAATAGTTCCGTTTTTTCCAGGTAGGTAGCAATGCGGTCCAGCATTTTTTCCAAGGCACCAGCTTTTTCCCCGGAATCAACCAGATTGCAATACAGGTTATCAAAATGCCTTGGGTGCCGGCGAAGCGCGTTGGCAAAGCTGGTACCCGATGAAATCTCGTTTCTGATGTTCATCACCAGTTCCTGAAGACCCTTGTTTTCAAGGCCATCAGCAACGATATCAAAGCTCTGCACCAATGGTACACCGGCCTTCATCATGGTGGCGAGCTGGCGGGTAAGCATAGCAATATCAAAGGGAGTGATTTTCTTGCTGCCACCACCAAATAATGGTTTTGGTTTCTTTCGGACTTTATCCGGAATAATGCCCTGCTTACGAAGCTGAGCCTTTACCAAGGCCATATTAGGGCCGGTAAGCTCACCTTTAGACTTGTTACCCTTCCGGTCTTTGCCTTCCCAGATAAACGATTCCAGCTTTTGCGCTTTCTCTGCCATGCTTAATCCTTCGTCACGCGGTTGGCTTCCTCAAGACTGGTTACACCTTCAATCACTTTTAAAAGTGCTGACTGGCGTAAGTTCCGGAAGCCCTCAGCAGAAGCCTGCTCTGCAATTTTTATGGAACTGGCCTCTTCCATAATCATGTTGGCCAGCTTATCGGTAATCTTGACCACCTCGTAAATACCAACGCGGCCTTTATATCCTCCATTGCATTTATCACAGCCCTTGGGGCGGTACAACGTGAACCCTGTATCAATTTGTTCCTGTGTGAACCCTTCCGCTAAAAGCACGTCTTTAGGGACATCACCGGCCTGTTTGCATGCAGGGCACAGCCTCCGCCCAAGTCGCTGGGCTATAATCAGGCTTACTGACGTAGCAATGTTAAAGGCCGGTACGCCCATGTTCATCAACCGGGTGAGAGTTTCCGCCGCACTGTTGGTGTGCAGGGTAGACAGTACCATGTGCCCGGTTTGTGCTGCCTTGATGGCGATATTGGCGGTTTCCAGGTCTCGAATCTCACCCACCATGATCACATCCGGGTCTTGCCGCAGAAATGCGCGCAGGGCTTCAGCAAACCCCAAACCAACCCGAGTGTTTATATTTACCTGATTAACGCCCTCAAGGTTGATTTCCGCCGGGTCTTCCGCCGTGGAAATGTTGCGTTCGTCGGTATTCAGAATATTCAGGCCGGTATACAGCGATACAGTTTTGCCCGAACCCGTGGGGCCAGTAACCAGAATCATGCCCTGAGGTTGTTCCAGAGCATCTAGGAACAATTTTTTCTGATCGGCCTCATAGCCAAGCGCATCAATGCCCAGTTTTGCCTGGCTGGGGTCAAGAATCCGCAGCACGATTTTTTCACCCCAAAGCGTAGGCAGGGTGTTAACCCGGAAATCGATCGCTTTGGTTTTGGACAGCTTCATCTTAATACGGCCATCCTGAGGCACCCGGCGCTCAGAAATGTCCAGTTGGGCCATAATTTTTATCCGTGCGGAAATTTTTGGCGCCAGTTTAATAGACGGCTTGGATATCTCTTTCAGAATGCCATCGGTGCGATAACGCACCCGGTAGGTTTTTTCATAAGGTTCAAAGTGAACATCCGACGCGCCGCCACGAATGGCATCAAGCAGCATCTTATTTACATACTTTACAATGGGTGCATCATCAACTTCGCTGGCGGAAACAGCGCCCTCATCTTCCTGCTCACCGCCTTCGGTTTCTACACCTTCCAGGTCTGCGTCATCCAGATCACCCATAGAGGTGTCCTGAGACTCCAGGTACTTGTTTATTGCCTCTCGCAGCTTGGCATCATCAACCAAAATGGCATCCGTGCTCAGCCCGGTATTAAACTTGATCTCGTCCAGAGCCTGAATGTTGGTAGGGTCAGACACCGCAATAAACAGGCGATTGCCGCGTTTATAGAGTGGCAGAGCGTTATGCTTGCGAATGAGTTTTTCATCAACGGCTTTCTCTGGCATCATTTCCGGAAGAAAGGCGCTGAGGTCCAGAACCGATACACCAAATTCCATAGCCGCAGAGAAAGCCAGTTTGGCACTATCAGCCAAACTGTTCTGGGTAAGGTACGTAATCAGTGGAATACGGTTCTGCGACGCCTGAATAAAAGCGTCTTTGGCGGTGGCTTCATCCAGCAAGCCATCGTCTACAAAGCGCCGTGCCAGTCCGGTAAGGGTGATATTGCTTTTGTTAGTAGACATAAAAAAAGTGAAGAACCCAGCCTAAGTTACTGAAACGAGTGTCGTGTCGATTGATAAGAGTTTAGTTCTATGGCCCGTGATTTGAAAGCCGCATGTTTAATAGTAGCGAACTGGGGCCAGATCTATTTCCTGGGGCTCTTTATCAATATTTGTTTTCACAGACAAAGTGACAAAATTTGTCACTGACCGACAAAGGCCGACAGCTTGAGCGGCGTTTTAACATGTCGTCTTAATGGTATTCGTAGTGCATAATCCGTTGATGTGATAGACAAAAGATAGTAATTGTTAATTTGGCACGATGACTGCATACCTATAGTCAGGCTCAAGAAAACCGGTTGCGGGGCGCAGCTCCACCGGCCCCGGGCCAACGTGAGATTCCTAACGATAAATACAGAGGTCGAATATGAAGAATATTCAAGTCAACAAATCTCAGAAGGGTTTTACTCTTATTGAACTGATGATCGTTGTGGCGATCATTGGTATTTTGGCAGCTATCGCTATTCCGGCCTATCAGGACTATATCTCCAAGTCTAAGGCTACAGCAGCATTGGCAGATATTTCTGCTGGTAAAACTAGCTATGAGTTAGAGTACACGTCTAAGGGTGCTGCCGGTATTTCCGGGGTTGCGTCAATCGGGCTGAATGCTGCTACTGGTAATTGTTCAACAATTGCAGTTAATGTACCTGTGGTTGGTACGGATACTGCGAATGCAATTGTATGCACGATTAAAGATCCAGGCCGTCTTGGCACTGGTGCAGCAATTAGCTTTACCAGAACCGATGAAGGACTCTATCAG
>DATJDA010000079.1:0-2044 GCA_035497695.1 Marinobacter sp.
TATATTGCCACCTTCAAAGTCGTGCTTTGGCAGACCGAGCCCCTCGCCATAAAAACGGGTGGCCCTCTCCAGATTCTCCACACCAAGCGTGATGATGCTGATCTTCGGTTTCATGATTTCCTTCCTAACAGCCTATTCAACGAACACGTTCGCAAAACCCCAGACGCCTATCACGCATTCGTATAACCCCGAACTCCACACCGGCATCCACCTAGAAAACACAATATAGTTCATAACCTTAAAGCTATCTTACTGAAAGTTCATCTGGAATTTTGCGCCCTCGTTCGTGTTTTAACACGAATGTTGTGTCGTATTTTGTGTGTCAGGACACACAAAATACGTTGTTTATCAATAGATTGAGAAAGAAGAGACGGAGTTATACGAATCCGTTCGTATAACTCCAGTCATGCAGGTAATTTTGAAGGGAATGCAATCGATTGAGCGCGGGCAGTTACCACGAACAACCCGGCTTTAAATTAATGGCTATGGTGTTGGTGCTCTGAATGGTCCATCTTCATGTCCGGCATTTTCTGCCCCCCATCTAACGAGCCCACGGCTAACTCTACGTCCATGTCGTCTGCGCCATCAAAATGCAGGGTCAGCGGAACGCGCTCGTCCGCTTTCAGTGGTTCTTTTAATTGTTCCAGCATCAGGTGGTGGCCTTGGGGTTCCAGCTTTACGGTTTCACCGGCGGGAATTACCAGGCCGCCGTGCATGTGTTTCATGCTCATCATTCCGTCTTTCATGCTGGTTTCGTGAATAGATACACGGGCAGCGCGGTCTGTTTCTGCGCCGGTCAGGGTAATATCGCTTTTGCCGTTGTTGGTGATAGCCATGTAGCCAACGCCCACCGGGGTTCCCGGAGGTGTCGGGCGGCTCCAGGGGTGGCCGATTTCCACATCTCCGTGGCTGTAGCTGTGGGCCATAGCAAATGTGGGGGCCAGGGTAATGGCGAGGGCAAAAAGCAGGTTAATCGGTTTCATAATCTGAAGGTTCCGGAGGGTAGTGGTTTCGGTCGCTTCAGCATAATCAACAAAATTGCGAGAGCAAGCATTGGTTCCGCGGCAAATCGTCGCGGAACCAAAGCCTGGCCATGGCTGCTGGCAGTTTGTCAGGCCTTTTTAACGAATTCAGACTTGAGCTTCATGGCGCCTATGCCATCAATTTTGCAGTCTATGTCGTGGTCGCCTCCTACCAGGCGTATGTTCTTTACCTTGGTGCCTACTTTTACAACGGAGCTGGAGCCTTTTACTTTCAGGTCTTTGATAACGGTAATAGTGTCGCCGTCTTGCAGTTCGGTGCCGTAGGCATCACGAATCACGTTGTCGGTATCGGCTGCCACAACTTCGCCTTCTAGCCATTCATGGCCACATTCGGGGCACACAAGCTGGGTGCCGTCTTCATAGGTGTATACGGATTTGCACTCAGGGCAAGGAGGAAGCTTACTCATTATCATTTCCTGTCAATTGAATTAACATCTGATTATATCATTATCGCGCAACTGAAATCTGAATCACAAACTTAAAAAAGCAGGTGTTGGCTACCGGATCAGCGCGTGCACAAGGTAAACTGGTCGTTTACAGACGCCGCACAGGAAGACACACATGCCAATCTGGGTTGATGCAGACGCCTGCCCTGTTCCCATTCGGGAAATTATTTGTCGTGCCGCCACACGCTGGCAAATTCAGACTACGTTCATTGCCAATCATCTTATTAATCTGCCGCCCAGCCCATACATTTTGCACCGCCAGGTACCGCAGGGGTTCGATGTGGCAGATAACGAGATTATGGACCAGATGCAGAAAGGCGATCTGGTTATTACCCAGGATATCCCATTAGCGGCAGATGCTATTGATAAGGGGGCCGATGTGTTTAATCCCCGTGGCCAGGCGTTTACCAAAGAGAATATCCGCCAACGGCTCGCTATGCGTAATTTTATGGAGGAGATGCGCAGCGCCGGGCAGGTAACGGGCGGCCCGGCCCCCATGAATCAAACAGATCGTAAGGAGTTTGCCGATAAGCTGGATCGCTGGCTGCAGCGTAA
>DATJDA010000080.1:0-11425 GCA_035497695.1 Marinobacter sp.
TTTTTAAACGCCATTTTGTGGTTATATACTTGATGATAAGCAACAATTTCCTGATGCTCTCAATATCTTCATCTTTCTTTTTTCCTGATCACTTTCATTAGCTTTTCTGTAGCGGTATCAGCATTGTCAGCCAGAGCGGGGTGGTGGGTATTTTTTTCCGCCAGAAATGGATGTCTGAGCGAAGCGAGTTCCATTTCCAAGGAAAACAAATACCCACCACCCCGATCAATCCCCCACGCCAGGCAGTCCTACAAATCAAAGCCCTCGCCGAGGCACAAAAAAGGCGAACACCAACCCAAACGCCAATGCACCCACACCAATACTAAAAGCGGACACCAGCGTACCGCCGGCATCCAACCACTGCTTGGTCAGCCACGGGCCCGTCATCTGGGTAAAGCCATACAGTGCCACCATAGCGGCAGACAGGCGCGGGCCTTGATGGGGATGTAAAGCACGGCCAATTCGCATGGTTAACAACACAGTACCCAAAAAAGTACCGCCCACCAAAATCGCACAAAGAGTGAGGCCCATCGCGTTCGGCCAGAGTATGGCGGCAAGTACGCCGGCCAGTTGAATTACGAAGTTAAG
Source organism: Marinobacter sp. (assembly GCA_035497695.1). Taxonomy (GTDB): domain Bacteria; phylum Pseudomonadota; class Gammaproteobacteria; order Pseudomonadales; family Oleiphilaceae; genus Marinobacter. Next base: position 589 of record DATJDA010000080.1, read on the forward strand.
CTTAAGTGCTGGAAGATCGCCGATTTTGGCACCCAGTTTATTCCAGAACCAGGAAGAAGGGATGGTTGTCAGGGCGACAATCAACCAGGTTCCATCCAGCAGCCAATGAGCTTGCGGCAGTTCAAGAGTTGCCAGTAGCGGCAAAAACGTCATCGGCAGGATGTATCCCAGACCGGCGCCGGCATAGGACAAAAACAAAGGTGTGCTGGCTCTGTCAAATAGCGGGGTCGTGGCAATAGCCTTGCCGGACTCATCTCTTGACCGGTCTGGTACGTCCAGGTTTACCAACTTGACAACGCCCCACCACGCCAGCGGGATTGACAGCAGTGCGGCTGGCCACCAGCGCTCTGCACCGGTCAGCCAGTCGGCACTGCCGCTGACAAGACCGCTGGATACCAGCAAACCGAAGCCGACGCCAATGTAGGCAAGGCCACTCATTGATGCCCGATTGCGGAGCACCAGCCATTCAAGTATCAGTGCCGGAGCGTGCACGAACACCATGCCATTGGCAATTCCATTAAGCCAACGGCTGACAGAGATCGCGGTCAGATTATCTGTCTGGGTGACGAACAGGGTGGTAAAAACGTGCAGTGCCAGTGCAACAGGCAGCAATGTGCGGATTTGATCCAGCCGATGCCAGCGAATGGCTAGCATGGCACCCATCAGATACCCGAGGTAGTTCCAGGTGGCAACGGCCGCACCTTCAGAGGCACTGATCTGGCCATCGGCAACCAGATAGGGTAATAGCGGAGTGTAAATAAATCGACCAAGACCGTGCACCACCAGCAACACGACGGCACCGGCAGTTAGTACAGTAAGCAGTTGCTTGGGCGTGGTAGCGGCCCGGAGATGTTCCGACATAGTCTCGGCTCATTTGGTAACGGCGGGGAATTCTAAGCTACCTAACGGCCATTGTCTCTGTGACCTTGGCATTAGCCTGTTGATACCTGCAGATCACGATTCCTTTCTCTGGAGATTATCTCTCGTCCACTCATAAATGCGCTCAAACGCTTTCGCCATTTCTTCCGGATTATGGGGCGGCTGCATGACCGCAGTCAGTTCGCCGTCCGGATTCAGCAGTGCAAAGTGGCTGCTGTGATCAACCATCAGTTCGCCGTCTACCTGCCGGTGTGAGAAGCCGGCATTCAGGCTTCTGGCAAGCGCCCGGATCATTTCAAGATCACCGGTCAGGGCGTGGAAATCCGGGCCAAAGAATCGGGTATAGCTCAGGAGTTTGTCGGGCGTGTCGTGCTCCGGATCGGCACTGACGAACAGATACTCTGGCTGCGGCAGATCTTTTGCCAGTAACTGGTCGGCACGGCGCAGGTTGGCCATAGCCGCGGGACACACATCCGGGCAACTGGTGTAGCCTACAAAAGCGAACGTCCAACGACCTTTAAGGCTGTCCCGGGTGGCAGTTTCGCCCCTTTCATTGGTCAGAATAAATTCAACCAGTTTTCTTGGCTCATCATAAACATAGGTGTTCAGTTCTGAGAGATCGGGGGCAGGTTTGATTTCCTTGCTGGCGGATAGTAATACGTAGCGCCCGATAACAGAGAGGAAAATCAGGGCTACCAACACAACCAGAATAATAACGGTGGTTCGTATGGAGCGGGTCATTGCGGTGTCACTTGCCTTTGGGTGTTAGCACTAACGGAGACGAGTAGATTTCGTTTCCGCCAGTGCATTTGTATCAGAGAGTATGCCTCGTTTCAGAAAAATACAAAATGATCCACAAGCAGCACCACAAATAAAGCCATCAGATAGGTAATGGAATACTTGAAGGTATTTAACGCCACACGGCGGTCATCGCCTATCAACAGGCGAACTGCAAAATACAGGAAGCGCAAACCAAGAATGAGCGCACCAATCAGGTAGATTCCGCCAGACATGCCGGTAACAAAAGGCAGCATGCTCACCGCCAGCAAGATGAATGTGTAAAGCACAATATGCAGTTCGGTGTACCTGTTACCGTGAGTAACCGGCAGCATTGGCACGCCCGCCTTGGCGTACTCTTCTTTGCGGTGAATGGCCAGCGCCCAAAAATGGGGTGGTGTCCACGCAAATATAATCAGCACCAGTAACAAAGCATTGGCGTCGACCTGGCCGGTAACTGCCACCCAGCCCAACAGCGGGGGCATGGCGCCAGCAAGGCCGCCAATGACGATATTCTGGGGTGTCAGCCGCTTTAGAAACATGGTGTAAACACCCGCATAACCGACCAGAGAGGCCAGTGTCAGCCAGGCGGTCAGGTGATTTACTTTCAGCATTAGCACTGCCATGCCTATGCAGGAAAGTACGATCGCGAACAAGATGGCATCAACCGTAGATACTTTGCCTGTTGCCACCGGGCGCTTGCGGGTGCGCGCCATGACAGAGTCAATCTTGTGATCCACTACGTGGTTCACCACAGCCGCGGCCGCGGCCAACAGAGCGATACCCAGGTTGCCGTAAACCAGCGGCTCCCAACCCGGCAGGCCCGGAACCGCCAGCAGCATGCCGATCACTGAAGTTAAAATCATCAACGCCACTATCCGGGGCTTGGTCAGCTCCAGGTAATTGCGCCAGGTAACGGATTTTCCAGAGTCGATTGCGGCTGGCTGTACCGGCAGGGATTCCACTTGCTCACTCATACCGTAATCTCCCGATTAATTATTCTTGTATTTGATGCCACTGCATTATGTGCCAGGGGTTTTTGGTGGTATCGCCAGATAAGGTTAATCACAGCAAGCAACAACCCCGCTCCCATTGCGTTGTGGGCCACAGCAACAGCAATGGGAACATGAAAGATGATGTTGCTCAGGCCCAGAGCTATCTGGGCAAATAACGCCACAGCCACCAGTGCGATAGCTCCGGAAAGACCGGACGCCTCCCGGCGGCGCCACATAAGCATCAATAAAACAACGAAGTAACCGAGAACGGTCATGGCCCCAAGCCGGTGGGTAACGTGAATGGCTACCCTTCCGCTTGCAGTAAGCTGACCGCCCAGATAGTTCGGACCAACATGCTGGGTAATATCAAAGCCATGCTGAAAATCCATACCTTGTGGCCACCACTGACCCTGACAGGTGGGCAGATCGGTACAGGCTACGGCAGCGTAGTTAGCGGTTGTCCAGGCACCCAAAGCAATCTGCAGAACCACCAGCAACAAACCGCCATAAAGCCATGGCCGAAATGCCGAAAGTGCCTGGCCCGAGATCAGATTTTGTTGATGCTTCAATCGGCCTCTGAGGCGTAATACCAGTATGGTGAGCAGACTAAGGGTAGTAAATCCGCCCAACAGATGCATGGCAACAACCTGTGGCCAGAGTTTCAGGGTGACTGTCCACATGCCAAAGGCACCCTGCAAAATAATAAACCCGGCAATAAACAAGGGCAGACGAACCGGCACGCCTGCCTTGCGATGCCGGACTCCATAGGCCGCCAGCCCGAAGACAATCAAGCCGAGGGTTGCCGCAGCATAGCGATGAATCATTTCCGGCCAGCCCTTGGCCACATCAACAGGGGTGTCGGGGAAGCGTGCGTTGGCGATAGCTATGTGAGTACTGCTCTCCGGAACCGATAAAAATCCGTAGCAACCGGGCCAGTCCGGGCAGCCCAATCCCGCATGCATAAGCCGCGTCCAGGCACCCAGCATGATCACAATAATTGCCAGCAACGCTGCAATTGTCGCCCACCTTGTCATAGTGCGTAGTTGGGTGGTTGGGATGGAGGTGTGCTGAAGCACGTTCTGTTTCTCCAGATGAGTCGCTAATCCGTCTCTCTACCCCGCCTGGGATATCCTGAGCAGATGATTAAGGTCTTTAAGCATTTCCTTGCCCGTGTTGTGGGGGCCGTAATGCATCATTACATTTCCAAAGGGGTCTACCAGCAACAACCGGGGCTCTGCCGAAATATCCATACCCGCGGGCCAGGAGGGCATAGTACCCAGAACCGGCACCAACCTTTCCATAGACCGGTATTCCTGCTCCCAGCGTGCAGACAGATCCTCAGAAACACTACCCAGAACGGCTGCCCTGGCCACGTGGCTGGCATTCTTGCCGAGGGCAATATTCACTTGTCGGGCCAGATACAGCATGTGTTCACACTCTTGCCCGCACTCCTCGGCAGCCACAATCATCAACCACTGGGGATCGGCCTGATCAATACCAAACCGCGCCTCCAGAGGATCTCCTGATAAGGTTTCAAGATTCAGTGTCGATACCGCAACAACAGGCTGAATCAACGTGCCATTGTTCGTATGGCCTGTCGGGTTCAGCCAGCCGGTATAGAACATGGCAGTAGCAAGAATAATCGGCCCGAAGCCGATAGCAAACAGCACTAATGCGGTGCGGCGGCCTCTGCGGGACTGGGCCGGTGTAGGATTATCGTTCTGGTCGGACATTCTGCTAGCCATTGTCGTTGTCATTATCGGCTCCTGTTTTTCGGTAACTCGCCACAACCGTCAATATAGTCAGGGCTACAGCAAGCGCAAACCATTGGGTAGCATATCCGTAATGGGTCTGTGGTCCCATTACATCTGGCGTCCAGTCTGCACGAAAAGCACCTGGCTGGTCGTTTCCAGCCAGTTTTACTACCGCTTCCGCCAGGTTAGAAACGTCTTTTACTGCAACGCTTCTTGGTAAACTTTGCACCCGCCGGGGCCACTCCTTGTTTGTTTCCGAGGAACTCGCCAGCACTGGCGGCTCGGGATATTCACTCAATCGTCCAGCCAGTTTTTTTTCACCTTCCGGCGTTTCAATCTGTGGTAACAAGTCCCGTGTCCGTGGGGCCTGCACCCAACCCCGGTTAACCAGAACCGGTGGCCCCGCCAAAGGATGAAAGGCGGTAATCACCTCATAACCCGGCATGCCATCCCGGGTTCTGTTATCCAGCAACCAGCTTTGTTGCCCGTATGTGCCGGTCAGAACAACCGGACGGCCAGAATCCAGGCCTCTGGCCACCTGTCCGGGCCAGTCAAGATCCAGGGCATCTTGCTTCCAACTGTCGAGCATTTTCTGTTTTTGCCCGGCCCTGTCCAACTGCCAAACCCCCAAGCCAATAAGTATGGGCAGGAATACAGCGGCGAAAATCATGAGCCGCCAGTTGAATTGCCATTGACGACTTGTGCCCTGCGAATCTGACATGCTCTGCTATAATATCCCCCGGAGTTATCGGTAAATCCGAAGCCCTCACACTGACCATTTCCCAGAAAAAGCCAAAACGCACATGCTTAAAATACTGATTGTTTTACTGATGCTCGCCGTAATGGTCAGCCTGTTCAGCGGCCTGTTTTTTCTGATCAAAGATGGCGGAAAAACCAACCGGGTGGTGAACTCTCTGGCAGTGCGGGTGGCGCTCAGCATCATTCTTCTGGTGGTTATTCTGATTGCCCTGTGGCAAGGGAGCCTGACGCTGAATCCGACTCCCTGACTGCCAGCCTAAATAACGTAGACGAATATAAACAGCCCAAGCCAGACCACATCCACAAAGTGCCAGTACCAGGACGCTGCCTCAAAACCAAAGTGTTTGTCTGCGGTAAAATGCCCCTTGTGTATACGGATAAACATGGTCGTAAGCATGATGGTGCCGAGTATAACGTGAGCACCATGAAACCCGGTCAGCATGAAGAAGGTACTGCCGTATATGCCGGACTGAAGGGTAAGGTTCAGTTCGCTATAGGCATGCATGTATTCTTCAGCCTGAAACCCCAAAAATGCCAACGCCAAAATGATGGTTGCACCCAACCAGATTTTTACCTTCTTCCGGTTGCCCGCCTTGAGCGCATGATGGGCAACCGTTACGGTGAAAGAGGAAGTAACCAGCAAAACAGTATTAACCAACGGCAAGCCCCAGGCACCAATCACATTGTGTGGTGCGGGATAGGCTTCCGGATTGGGGTTATTGATCAGCGGCCAGGTTGCCTGAAAGCCTTCCCAGAGCATGTGGGAACTGCCAAGGTCGCCATGCCCGCCAAGCCAGGGCACGGAAAATACCCGGGCATAAAACAGTGCGCCAAAAAAGGCCGAAAAGAACATCACTTCTGAAAAGATAAACCAGCTCATTCCCCAGCGGAAAGAGCGGTCCATTTGCGGGCTGTATAGGCCGGCGGCGCTTTCCCTGATAACGCTGCCGAACCAGCCGAACAGCATGAAGATCATGATCAGCACACCCGCCCAAAAAATGGTCCAGGCCCCGGTAGTGCTTTCACCCAGGCCGCTATCCACCATGATGGAAGCAGCACCATAAACCATAGTGCCAAGGCCCACAGTGGCAATTATCGGCCACCCGCTTTGTTTTGGAACGTAGTAGATCTGATGATCTGCCATGACAGCCTCCACTGGCTCAGTCGTAGTCGTTTATTATTTTACTTCCGGTGGCACTGTAAACGTGTGGTAGGGTGCCGGCGAAGGCACAGTCCACTCCAGCCCTTCAGCACCTTCCCAGGGTTTAGCCGGTGCAGGTTCCCCACCTCGAGCACACTTCACAACAATAAACAGCAGTAACAACTGGCTCGCACCGAAACCGAATGCGCCTATGCTTGCAACCATATTGAAGTCAGTAAACTGAATAGCGTAGTCCGGGATACGGCGCGGCATGCCCGCCAGCCCCAGGAAGTGCATTGGGAAAAATGTCAGGTTAATGGTTATGAACGACAGCCAGAAATGGGTTTTGCCAAGGGTTTCATCGTACATATGGCCGGTCCATTTAGGCAGCCAGTAATACACGGCAGCAAAGATGCCAAAGACCGCTCCCGGTACCAGTACATAGTGGAAGTGGGCGACCACAAAGTAGGTGTCATGGTATTGGAAATCCGCAGGGGCAATGGCCACCATCAGGCCGGAAAAACCACCGATGGAAAACAGTATGACGAATGCGATGGCAAACAGCATGGGAGTTTCAAAACTCAGCGACCCTTTGAACATGGTCGCAGTCCAGTTGAATACCTTCACCCCGGTCGGTACAGCGATGAGCATGGTGGCGTACATAAAGAACAATTGCCCGGCGATAGGTATCCCCACGGTAAACATGTGGTGCGCCCAAACCAGAAACGAGAGCAGGGCAATGGCACACACTGCATACACCATGGACGAATAACCAAACAGCCGCTTGCGGGAGAATGCCGGAATAATATGGGAGACTATCCCAAACGCCGGCATGATCATGATGTATACCTCCGGATGCCCGAAGAACCAGAACACATGCTGGTATAACACCGGATCACCACCACCGGCAGCATCAAAAAAGCTTGTGCCAAAGTTTATGTCCATCAATAGCATGGTGACTGCACCAGCCAGCACTGGCATAACCGCAATCAGCAGAAACGCAGTGATCAGCCAGGTCCATACAAACAGGGGCATTTTCATCAGGGTCATGCCCGGTGCCCGCAGGTTCAGTATGGTTGCGATCACGTTAATGGCACCCATGATGGAGGAAATCCCCATTATATGAATCGCAAAAATGACGAACGTCATACTGGGCGGCCCATAGGTTGTGGACAGCGGCGCATAGGACGTCCAGCCGGCATTGGGTCCGCCACCGGGCATAAACAGAGTAGAAAGCAGAATGATGAAAGCACACGGCAACAACCAGAAACTCCAGTTGTTCATTCGGGGCAGAGCCATGTCGGGTGCGCCAATCATCAGGGGCACCATCCAGTTAGCCAGTCCAACAAAGGCCGGCATAACCGCACCAAAGATCATGACGAGACCATGCATGGTGGTCATCTGATTAAAAAACTCAGGCTGAACAATCTGCAGGCCAGGCTGGAATAGCTCGGAGCGAATCACCATAGCCATGGTGCCACCCACAAAAAACATGGTGAAGCTGAAGATCAGGTACATGGTACCTATATCTTTGTGGTTCGTAGTCAGCAGCCAGCGGCTAAAACCTTTAGCCGGGCCGTGATGATGATCCTGGGCGTGGGTACCTGCAACCGCACTCATTAAAACCCCCGTTACCGCCAGTATGTATGGCTGGTGTTTTTGTTATTCAAACGTTGATTACTATTGAGCCTGTTTGTAATCAAAGATCTGTTTTGGCGTAACCATTTCGCCGGTGTTGTTGCCCCAGGCGTTCCGCTCATAGGTAATAATTGCCGCGAGATCTGCCTCGCTGAGCTGCGGACCAAAAGCCTGCATCGCAGTACCGCTTCGGCCATGCACAACGACATCTATGTGGGCGTCCATATCGCTGGTAACAATTGAATCACCTTTGAGAGCAGGGAACGCGGGTGGCAGACCACCGCCATCTGCCTGATGGCAGGCTGCACAGTTGGTGGCATAGGCTCTCTTGCCCCGCTCCATCAGCTCGTCAAGAGTCCAGTCTTTTTCTGTTAGTTCACGCTCTTTCTGGGCGGATTCTTTTTGCTCCGCTATCCAGGCATTGTATTCGTCTTCAGGTACTGCCTTAACAACGATAGGCATAAACCCGTGAAGCCTGCCACACAGCTCTGCGCACTGGCCACGGTAAGTTCCCGGCACATCTACATTGGTCCAGACTTCATTTATAAACCCGGGAATCGTATCTTTTTTGATACCAAAATCCGGCACCCACCACGCATGGATCACGTCGTTGGAAGTGAGCAGGAAGCGCACCCTCTTACCTACCGGAATAACCAAGGGGTTATCCACCTCACGCAGGTAATGCTCACCTTTGGTCTGAAGATTATTAATCTGCTCTTGCGGGGTGGCGAGATTAGAAAAGAAACCGAAGTTGTCATCCATATACTCGTAATGCCACTTCCATTGGTAGCCCGTCACTTTGATATCTATGTCGGCATCCGATGTGTCGTACATGTCTATTAAGGTAACGGAGGCAGGGATAACCATAATGACAAGTATTATGAAGGGTATAACGGTCCAGACGATCTCAACCATCGTGTTTTCGTGAAAGTTGGCGGCTTTGTGGCCTTTAGACTTCCGGTAGGCAAAAATGGACCAGAACATAATGCCGAACACTACGACACCAATGGCGACGCATATCCAAAAAATGGCCATGTGTAGGTCGAATATTTCATTACTGGTGCCGGTTACCCCGGGAGTCATATTCACCGTCCAGTCCGCCAGGGACATAGTCGGGAACATAAGACCACTCAAAAGGGCACCTGCTCGCTTAGCGTGCACGCGCATGCTGTGTCTCCACAGAATATTATTCTTGTCGGATTTTGTTTCATCCCCCTGTTGCATCTGATAGTGCTCGCATACACCATCACCACCCAGGGTAGAAGCCTGTCCACGGATACTTCACTGAAGAGTATAGACATTGATCAAGGAAAAACTAAAAAATGCTTAAATCAAAAGCTGATAACTAAATGTCTTTAATGCTCATAAAGAATATGACTTCAAGGCTGTCAGTGACAGACCGGCGAATCTGGGCTCTTGCCTGGCCACTGATGCTGACCAACCTGACGGTTCCACTACTGGGGCTGGTAGACACCGCCGTACTTGGCCATCTCAGCGATCCGGAGTATCTGGGAGCGGTCGCTATCGGGGCCAATCTGTTCAGTATTCTTTACTGGACTTTCGGTTTTATGAGGATGGGTACCACAGGTCTGGCTGCCCAAGCCTGGGGCAGGAGAGATGACTTTGGTCAAGTCGCCTTGCTGGTGCGCTCGATCATCGTGGCGACATCAATTGGCCTGTTACTCATACTTTTTCAGCAGCCACTGATTTCACTGGGGCTGTCGTTAATGAATGCCAGCCCGGATGTTACTGTGCTGGCGGCTGAGTATGCGGCAATCAGAATCTGGAGCGCACCCGCGGTGCTGTGCCAGTACACCCTGGTGGGCTGGTTGATTGGTACTCAGTTTCCCCGCGGGCCTATGGTGATGCTGATCGTTGCCAACAGCGTCAATATCGTCCTCGATATTCTGTTCGTTACGGTGTTTGGCTGGAATAGCCGGGGGGTTGCCATAGCTACGGTTATCGCTGAGTACGGTGCTGCCGGCATCGGCTTTATTATTGTGCTGAAGCGAATGCCCGATGGCCAGCAACTGACCCAGGCCCTGTTTGGTAAGCTGGCGGATTATCTGAGCATCCTGCAGGTGAACCGCTACATTATGGTGCGCACTATCGCACTGGTGCTGGTGCTCGCTTTTTTTACCGCGCAGGGGGCGCAGCAAGGCACCGTGATTCTGGCCGCCAACGCAGTGCTGATCACCTTTTTACTGGTTATTTCCAATGCTCTGGATGGCTTCGCAAACGCCGCAGAGGCTCTGATTGGTGAGGCTGTCGGCAAGAATGACCACCAGCAGTTCCGGGTCGTATTCCGATGTGCCATGCGCTGGTCGCTTTGGGGAGCTCTGCTGCTGACGATTGTTTTTGTGCTCGGCGGCCGGGACCTGATTGCGCTTTTAACCGGTATAGAAGAAGTACGCCTTACTGCCTGGCACTATCTGCCCTGGCTCTGGTTACTGCCACTCTCTGCGGTATGGGGGTTTCTGCTGGACGGTGTGTTTATCGGGGCTACTCGCACCCGGGATATGCAAAACACCATGTTATTTTCTGCGCTGGGAGTATTTCTTCCGGTGTGGTGGCTCACCACAAGCTGGGGGAACCACGGCCTTTGGTTCTCACTGATCTGCCTGATGCTGGCACGGGCTGTCAGCATGGGCTGGCTATGCTGGTCACACACCCGGGCTGGCCGATGGTTTCAATCATCTTGACGTTTTGTGCAATCTGTAACATTTCAACTGTCGTTTTTAACACGGGCAGGCCAGCAGGCCAGAAATTGTCGACTACAATAGTCTGAAACGGCAGGCAAGTTGTTACGGGAGGTCTCCTGCTCTTTTCCTGCCCGGTTATTTGTCACATGTAATGGGAGGCGCATTGCGACCTCAATCTGCTCAGGCATCAGC